>JAHDCI010000040.1:30427-34962 GCA_020629955.1 Myxococcota bacterium
CGACAGGCTGCGTAACGACAGGCTGCGTAACGACAGGCTGCGTAACGACAGGCTGCGTAACGACAGGCTGGGTCAGCGCAGGCCGAATATTCTGGACGCCGCTGACCGCCTGAAGCGCAGCCGCCTGCGCGTTCAAGAACGCCGTATGCGCATTCGCCATCGACTGCGTGTACATCTGATGGGCGCCGATCGCCTGCTCTTGGAGCGCGAGGAAGGCGTCGGCATTCTGGGAAGCAATCGGAGCAAACGCTGGGGTTCCGACGTTCTGCTGCGTGACGGTCTGCACGGGCGCGTTGCCCGCCTGAACGGGAACCTCGACGCGGACTTCGACGGGCACCTCGACGACCTTCTCGACCACCTTTTCGACGACCGTTTCGATCACTTCGGGCTGACGCGCGGGGTTCGGCTTCGGAAGCGCGGCGGCGCCTTCGACGGGCGGGTACGGCTTTCCGTAGTTGCTGCCGCGGAGCGAAATCGCGAGCTTCGGGCGCTTGCGGGTCTTCGGATTCTCAACCGGCTCGAAGGCTTCCGCGATGGACGCAAGGTTCAGCTCCACGCCGGCGCCAAAGAGCGCCGCGAGGCCCTTCCAGAAGGAGGTCGCGCCCGCTTCGTTCTGGGTGTCGAGCGAGAGCGCGACACACTCTTTGCCCTTTAGGATGCGCTTCGTAAGCCCGGTGAGCACGGAGCCCGGGCCGACCTCGACGAAGATTCGCGCGCCGGCGGCGAACATCGCCTCGACCTCTTCGACAAAACGAACCGGCTTGGCGATCTGCCCTGCCAGAAGCGAGCGCATCGCCGCCGCGTCGCCTGCATACGGCGCCGCGTTTGTGTTGCTGAAGCAAGGCGTGGCCACCGCGCCGAACTCGACGCCGTTGAGGAATTTGCCAAAGTCGACGGTCGCGTCCGAGACGACTTCGGAGTGGAATGCCGTCGCGACAGGAAGGCGCGTAAAGCGGAGCTTCGCTTCGGCGAGCCTTTCCTCTGCTTTTTCGATCGCGTCCGTGGTGCCGCTGAGGACGACCTGCTTCGGATGATTGTGGTTCGCGACGACGACCGGGAAATCCCAGCCCTTCATCATATCCCTAAGCGTATCGATATCGGTCGAGACCGCCGTCATCGAGCCGGGCTTCTTCGCGGCTTCGGCCATGAGCAAGCCGCGGGTTCGTGCGACGCGTAGCGCGTCCTTTTCGCTGAGCACGCCGGCCGCGTGAAGCGCGATGACTTCACCGAAGGAATGCCCGGCGACGGCGCTCGGCTGAACGCCAAGGCCCTTCAAAATGCGCAGCATCGAGAGGCTCGTCGCGCCGATGGCTGGCTGCGCCCACTGCGTCGCGGTCAGAAGCTTCTGGTCTTTCTCGGCCTGAAGCGGATCGAAGCTCGGCTTCGGGAAGGTCACGCTCGCAAGCGACGCGTCGAACTCAGAGAGGTTCTCGGCCGTATCCCAAGGCGTAAACGCATCGTCGAAGCCAAGGAGCACGCCCTTGCCCATGCCGACGTATTGGCTGCCCTGCCCCGGGAAGAGGAAGGCGACATCGCCGAGCGCAGCGCCGTTGCCGTAGACCGTTCCATCCGGCGCGCTAAACGCTTCGCCGGACTTCACCTTTTCGGCCGTCTTGAGCAGCTTCGCGCGGAGGTCGTCGGCATCGCTCGCGACCAGCGCGACGCGGTGCGCATCCTTGGCGTTCGCATTCTCCGCCGAGCTGACGACGAGGTATTCGAATGCGCCGTCTTCGGAGAGGTCGGCTGCGGCAGCTTCAAGAGCTTGTGCAAGCTCGCCGGCGCTCGAAGCGGAGAACGCAAAGAGCTCCGAATCGAAGACGCGGCGACGATGCGCGCGCGAATCACCGAGGTACTCCTCGAGCGCAATGTGGAAGTTCGAACCGCCGAAACCGAACGAGCTCACCGACGCACGACGCGGGTGGTCCTCGCCGCGAACCCAGGGACGCGCTTCGGTCGAGAGGTAGAACGGACTATTTTCGATATCGAGCTTCGGGTTCGGCGCGTCGATCTTGATGGTCGGGGGGAGCACCTTGTGATGAAGCGCAAGCACGGCCTTCACGAGACCCGCGGCTCCCGCGGCAGCCTTCGCATGCCCGATCTGCGATTTCACCGAGCCGAGCGCGCACCACTGATTGTCATCTCGGGGTGCTTCACCAAAGACCATTCGGAGGCCTTCGAATTCCGCAGCGTCTCCCGCGATCGTTCCCGTGCCGTGTCCTTCGACAAGCTCGACCGTCTCCGGGCCATAACCCGCTTGCGCGTACGCGCGCCGAAGCGCCTTTGCCTGGCCGCCGGGGACCGGCGCGTACACGGCCGTGCCCGAGCCATCGCTGCTCGAACCGACGCCGCGAATCACGGCATAGACTCGGTCGCCGTCCCGCTCGGCATCTTCAAGACGCTTCAGCGCCACCATGCCAAAGCCTTCGCCGAGCATGGTTCCGTCCGCCTGATCGCTGAACGGGCGGCAGTCTCCGCTCTTCGAGAGCGCGGGCGTCTTCGAAAAACAGAGATACATAAAGATATCGTTCATCGTGTCGGCGCCGCCGCAGATGACGACGTCGGACTGACCAACGCGAAGTTCGCTGACAGCCATCGAGAGCGCGCTGAACGTGCTGGCGCAAGCCGCGTCCGTGACGCAGTTCGTGCCGCCGAGGTTGAGCCTATTCGCAATACGTCCCGCGACGACATTTCCGAGCACGCCGGGGAAGGTCGCTTCCTGCCAAGGCGTGTAATGCGATTCGATGCGCTCGCAGGCTTCCTGGACTTCGTCTTCGCCGAGCCCCATTTCGCGGAGCGCCTTTGTCCACACGGGGCGCTGCAGGCGGCTGACCATCGCGCCGAGCAGCTCCTGCGCGCTCGTGACGCCGAGGATCACGCTCATCCGCTCACGATCGGAATAATCGAACTGTCCCCGGGCGGCGTCTTCAAGCACGCGCTGCGCGACGATGAGTGCGAGCAACTGACAGGTGTCCGTGGCGGGAATCGTCGAAGGGGGAACGCCCCACGCCATGGGATCGAAATCGACGTCGCCGATAAACGCGCCACGCTTTGCGTAGGTCTTGTCCGGCGCCTTTGGGTCCGGATCGTAGTAATCCTCGATCAGCCAGTGCGAGGCGGGCACGTCCGAGATGAGGTCCTTCTTGGCGAGGATATCGCGCCAGAACCCGGAGGATTCCACGGAGCCGGGAAAGAGAGTGCTGAGGCCAACGACGGCGATGGGGGAGTTGTTCGGTTTCATGTCGATGAGGGGTGTTTGGGTCGAGATGAGAAGTTCTGAGAGGAGTGCGAGCTAGGCCAAATGAGGGCTACGCGAGCACGCGGGGGGAAAACGAGAAGGCGGCCGCTGGAATCGGCGCGCCATAGGTTCGGAGCTGTTGCGCGCGCGTCAGCGTCGCGGCGCCTTCGAGGAGGTTGAGCGCGATCTGCACGGCTGTGCGGGCGCTCTCGGGCTCAAGGAACGAGCCGCGGACCCAATCGTTAAACGAGGCCATCGCGGGGCCACACCAAATCTGATAGTCGAGGCGGCGGGAGGCCTCCCCCGTGATCGCCCAGCGGCTTGAGAGCCCGAGGTACCAGCGGAAGCAGAGCGCCATCTCATGCTTTGGATCACGCGCGGCTTTTTCATTTTCGCTCGGGTCGCGCTGCGCCCAGAAGGAGCGCGTGTTCTCGCGGACCTCTTCGAACGAGATACCGAGCACGCTCTTTTCAAGCCGCTTGCGGGTCGCAGCATCGATCGCGTCGAGGCTATCGAACTGGCGGTAGGCGGTGAGCAATTGATGCGCGCGGTTGGGGAACATCGTGCCGCGCTTCAGCACCTGAACCTCGACGCCCTGCTCAAACATATCGGCAGCGGGCGCCATCATGACGTCGCCCGTTTTCGCCTGCGCGAGCAGCTTTTTGCCTTCGGTGCTCAGCCCCGATTCGATCGCGCCCTGGTTGACGGAGCCGGTCAGGATATAGGCGGCGCCGAGCGAAAACGCGGCGGCGGCGGCTTGAGGCGTACCGATGCCGCCCGCGGCGCCGATGCGGATGGGTCGGGAGTAGCCGTATTCGGCGGCGATCTGATCTCGAAGAATGCAGACCGTCGGGAAGATCGACGTAAGCGACTGCTTGTCGGTATGACCGCCACTATCGGCTTCGACGGTGATGTCTTCGGCGACAGGAAGCATGGAAGCAATGCGCGCTTCGTCGGCGGTGAGCCAGCCGCGTTCGACGAGCGACTGGAGCAGGCTCGCGGGAGCAGGCTTCATGAAATGGGTCGCGACCTCGGGGCGGGAGATTTTCGCAAAGACATGACGCTCGCGATGAATGCTCCCATCCGGGAGCTGCTTCACGCCGGAGTATGCGTAGCGAACAATCGCCGGGCTGAGATCGAGGTACGCCGCCGCCGACACCCGCGGCACGCCCTTGCGGATATAAAGGTCGGCCACTCGCTCTTCGAGCTCAGGCTCATTGGGCGAGTGGATAAGGTTCATGCCCCAAGCTTGTCCGGGCGCAATCTCGCGAAGGAGCTCTTCAAGCGCCGCTTCCACACG
>JAHDCI010000252.1:0-3922 GCA_020629955.1 Myxococcota bacterium
AGTTCGAAGGAAGAGCGAAGCTCGGATCGGCGTTCCTGGCGGAAGAGGGCCCTTCTAGCGATTCGAATCACGCACTAGCCGTCTTTTCAAAGCTTCGAAAGCGCTGCGAGGAAGCTTGCCCCAAAGTCGGAGACGCGCTTTTCCCCCATCCCGTAGACATCGAGCAGTTGCTCTTCGTTGGTAGGACGTTTGTCGAGCATATCGGCGAGCGTTCGGTTCGAACAAATGACATAAGCCGGAACTCCCTGCGCTGCCGCAAGTGTCGCTCGGGCGCGTTTCAGAGCGTCCATCTCCGGCCCGCCGGGAATGTCGATGCCCGCCCCCGAACGTCCACTCGAGCCCTTCTTGGAGCGCTTCTTTTCGCTGGGAAGAAGCATGCGCGGGAGTTCACGCGCGTGCATCACCTCGTGCCCTTCGCGCGTGAGACCGACGACCGGGAAGTCGCCGGAACTCAGTTGCACAAACCCAGCGGTAAGGCAGCGCCGGAGCAACGAGAGCAGCCACTCGACCGACTTCTCTTTGAGCAAACCATGCGTCGAGAGCTCGGTAAGCCCCATCCGCTCGAGCTTTGCGTTCTTGCTACCGTGCAGCATCTCCGCCACGGCTCGCATACCAACTCTGCCCTTCGCCCGCGCGACGCCGCTGAGCGCCTTTCGCACGACGAGAACCTGCGAGTCGGTCAGGGGTGCGTCGGGATTTTCACCATTCGCGATTTGCTCGCAAATATCGCAATGACCGCAACCATCGAGCACCTCATCGTCATCGCCGAAATAGCGGAGGATGAAGTCGTGACGGCAACTGCCCGCTTCGACGTAGCGCATCAGATCCAGAAATAGGTTCCACTGCAGCTTCACGCGTTCCGGCCGAACCGGGGCATCCTCCCAAGGACGTTCGATCAAACGCCTGCGAAGCCCGAGGTCCGCTGAAGAGGACAGCAAAAGACCACGGGCAGGCTCACCATCGCGACCTGCCCGGCCCACCTCCTGGTAATAGGCTTCGATGCTGCCGGGCGCCTGAAGATGAACGACGAGGCGAATATCCGCGCGGTCGATGCCCATCCCGAAGGCGTTCGTTGCAACGACAACATCGAGTTTGCCCTCGGCAAAGTCTCGGTTTACCGAAGCGCGAAATCCCGCGTCCATGCCCGCGTGGTAGGCCGCCGTTCGATACCCAAGCTTCGAGAGCTTGTCCGCGGCCTTTTCCGTATTTTTCCGGGTGGCGGCATAAACGATGGCAGCGCCCTTCGGATCGCTCGCTGCTCCAAGCGCCTCCTTCAGTGCACTCTGCATCGCGCGATCGCGCGCCTTGCTGGAATCGAGGGTCTCGGCCTCAAGGTGAAGGTTCGGGCGCGCAAAGCCGCGGAGGATTTGATTGTCCCTCGGAATCCCAAGACGTTCTGCGATCTCATCGCGAACAAGCGGCGTTGCAGTCGCCGTGCACGCCAGTACGCGAGGAGGATTGAGGGCGCGCAGAAAATCCCCGATGCGGAGGTAGTCGGGACGAAAATCATGCCCCCATTGCGAGATACAATGCGCCTCATCAACAGCTACCAACGGCGGGTTCAGCGCTCTTAGCGAACTGACGGCGCGGCTATTCGCAAGGCGTTCGGGCGAAACATAGACGATTTCATATTCGCCGCTCTGCAGGGCGCGCTCTCGATCTTGTAGCTCGGAAAACTCGAGAGACGAAGCCAGGTATGTCGCTTTAATGCCCTTCTCGCGGAGGCTTCGAACCTGGTCCTCCATGAGCGCAATTAGGGGTGTGATCACCACCGTCGTTCCCGGCAGCTGAGTCGCCGGAAACTGATACGTTAGTGATTTTCCGCCGCCCGTCGGGGCGATGGCGAGCACGCGCCCCTCCCCTTCGAGTAACCCTTCGATCGCTTCCCGCTGCCACGGGCGGAACATCGAAAATCCGAAACGCTCTTGAAGCGCATCCTCGTACTTGGGGGCTTCTTCGCGTTCACTCACGCAGACACCATGCACGCCGGTTCCTCGTCTCGCAACGAATCCCTGAAGCAAAAACCCGAGGCGGACCACACGATCTCGTCTTCGGTTGAACATCGCTGTTTGGAGAATTCGTGCCGCAGTTTTGCGCGAGGGATTTGGACGAACGTGCACGGGCGAGTTAAAAAGCGCTCTCTGACCATGCCCGTTCGATTTCTCGCACTTGTTCTCTCGCTCTTAAGCGCACCTTGCGCTTCGCCAGAGGCCCACGAAACGAGCGCGCCGAGCGGCGGAGAGAGCGCGGTTCTCCCGGCGCCTCACGCCTCTGCCGAGTCCGCCGCTGTCGAGCCGCACCGCGGTGATGACAGTGATGAAGGTGATGAAGTCGAAGAGATCGCGGAACCGACTCCGGCCCCTCCGGAGGAAGCCGCGCTCCGCGTGCGCGAACTCCAGCTGCACTCTCCGATCGGCGAGCGTGAAATCGCTGCGATGGCTGCGATCGCCGATGGGCACGAACGACGCGAAAACGTCTTCTCGAAAATGGGAGGTTCGAGTGCGGTCAGCCGGGCCTTCCTTCACTGCTTTGCAAGCGATGAATTCACCAACCTCGCCGAGCACGAGCATCTCCGGGAAACCTTGCTCTTTTTCCGAGAGGGACGAGCCGGTCGGGGAAGCCCGTTTCTCCGGAACAGCGTCGGCACGCGCGTCGGCTGGTCTGTCCGCCATCTTTTGACCGGCCGTCCACACCGCGGTTTGCTCGAAGTTCGCGAGACCCAGGCGCGATACGCACTCGTACTCTTCGGAGGCAATGACGTGGGCGGACGCCAACCGTTGGTCTATGGGGAACGGCTCGAACAGCTATTCGGAGACCTTAGCGAACGTGGCGTGATCCCGATCCTCGGCGCGGCGTTTCCTCGCGGAGACCGGAACATCGATCCGATGGTTCGCCGCTACAACCGGGTTGCACGAACCCTCGCGCGCGCCTGGGGGATCCCCTACGTCGACTTCTACACCGCAAGCTACGACTCTCCGAATCACGGTCTTGCGAGGGATGGAGTTCACCCGAACGTCTTTATCGATGGCCGGCGTGGACGCGGCTGCGAGCTTAGCGCGCCGGCGCTTCGCCACGGACAGAACCAACGCAATCTCCGAACGCTCGAGGCCCTGGACCGAGTTCGCCGCGCACGAACGGAAGGCGCACTCGACGAGACACCAAGCCCGCGTGGCGATGGCTCCCCAGCCGACCCCTTCCGGGTGGTTGAGCTCCCGTTCGGGGATCATTTCGAAGTGAACGGCGACGCACCGAACTCCGCGCTCGATGGATACGTGTGCGCAGGAGAGAGCGCCGCGACGCCGGAGCGGGTCTATCGGCTCGAGGTCGACTCGCCAACCGAAATTTGGGCCGCCGCGGTGGGCCGCCGCGTGGAGGCTACGCTTCGACTGATGAGCGAAGCCCCGAACCCAGCGCAATGTTCTCATGCAGGGCAGCGAATCGAAGCCGAGCTCCAACCTGGAGTGCATTTTCTCGTGGTGGAGTACCAGGGAGGAGCTCGCGCGGGAAGTGCGAGTGTCCTGATCGACGCGCAGCGACTTTAACTCACCCAAAAGGGTTAGAATTTCTGTCGTCGGGTGGGCACGCTTCCAATCTCATCGGATTCCGTAAAACGCGCGCAATTATAGGCACAGAATAACTTTCACACTTGGCTTGCGCCATCATGAATCCACCGCTACCTTGCTGCACGAAAGGTGGGACCCATGACCAAACTGGTGAGATATTCTCTTTTCTGCGCCCTCTTGCTGGGAATGGCGCTCGGGTGCGACCCTGACGCTCTTCCACCGGCAGAGATGGATGACGCATCAGTCGCGGACGGCGGAACAAGCGATAGCGGCAGCGTCGACGCAGGCGAGATCGACGCAGGCGAGATGGACGCAGGCGAGTCCGACGCAGGCGAGACCGACGTAGGAGCTAGTGACAC
>JAHDCI010000252.1:4022-6116 GCA_020629955.1 Myxococcota bacterium
TAGTGACACTGGAGATAGTGACACTGGAGATAGCGAGCCCGCTCCTGAGCCTCCTCCGAGCTGCGAAGACCTCGACGGCCAACACGAGAGCAACATCCCTGCGGGGGTCACCGTCTACTACGAAGAACACTTCGACGAGGGAGACGGCGGCTGGACCGTCAACTCCGGAGACCTTTGGGAACACGGCCAGCCGTGCGGGCACCATATTCGTGGCGCAGCATCCGCGCGCGGCGCTTGGACCACCCGACTCGAGGGCGCAGTTCCGCCGTCCGAACTCGAATGCGACACCCTCTTTTGCCGCCGCGCGGAAGTTGTCTCTCCTCCGATCGACCTCAGCGAAGCCGAAGGAGAGCTCATCATTACAATGTCGATTCACCGGGATATCGCGGATGCCTTTGCGGACGGCGCCTACATCACGGTGGGCAACTCAAGGCGACTTTTCTCCGGTGCGATGGGCGCGGGAGTCAACTGGTACAACCGCGCGCTTAACCTCCGTCCGGCGCAGGATTCCTGGACCGGCACGCAAGAAGAATGGGTAACGGTCAAGTTCCGCTTGTTCCAATACGAGCGCTGGCCCGATGCGCGTGTGACGGTCGTTTACCAAGGAGACCATTCCACAGGAGAAGGGTTCGCCTTTGACGACGTCGTGATCCGGCAGGCGACGGAGCCGGACCTTCAGGTTCATCTTGCCCAAGGCCATGGCAACGAAGGAACCGTCGTCGCGTATGTCCAAAACCAAGGCGAAGCGCCGGCGCTCGGCACGACCCTTGAGATGGTCTTCTCCGATGGAACGGAGCGCACGGTGAACATGGGCACCCTTCGCCTTGGAGAGCCGGCATGGCGTGGTTTCGACGTGCCCGATGGCATTGTTACTGCGGCGGTCAGCAACTCGGAGGGAGAAGCGGACCCCAGCGACAACTCCGACTCATGGGATTCGATCCGGACGGTGCCGATGGCCGACGGGGATTTCCTTTTCGACGACTTTGAAGGCGAAACCCAATGGCACTCCAACGATTTCCGCCGCGGGGGCGGTCCCGATGGGCTCATTCCCACCGGCTCGTGGGAACAAGGCCTCGCAAATGGCGCAGCCCTGACGAGCGATTCCACCGTGTGGGCGACCAACCTCGATGGTCTCTATGGCTACGGCGAAATCTCGTCGATTGAAGGTCCCAATATCGACGCGTCCGCGCTCAGCTCCGATCTCGTCGTCTCCTTCGATCTTTTCACGGACCTCGCCGACGCCGCAGGATTGTCGACCCGCCCCGATCGCGCCGAACTCCAGGTGACCTTCGACCGCGGTCACGAATGGTTCACGCTCGCAACCTTCTACGGCGAATCCGGCGGGTTCGAAAGCCACGAAGTCATCGCAGAAGGCACGGCGGGTGAACGTTACGTTCGTTTCCGCTTTGCGCTCTATGCCGACAGCTTTGTGCAAGCGGAAGGCATCGCTGTGGACAACGTGCGGATCGCCGCAGAGTAACGACCTGACCCATTTTTGTGCAGCTCAACGCGCAAGGAGCGCGTTGAGCACGCATGCGGTGACGTAAGAATCCGCCTGCTCAAGGGCGAAGCGAACGTCGGCTTCGAAACTCTGAACATCTGGTTCGGCGATCAGGATCGCCGCCAAAATCCGAGCGCCGCATCGACGTTCGTCCATCTCCGCAGAACGCAGCAAAGCCGGCATCGCGTCTTCGACGGCGGGGCTCCGATGAAGACGAGGCAGAAGCTCCAGCGCTCGCTCGTCACGAGTCTCGAGGATATGCGTCACCGCCGCCGGCGGGAGCAAGAGAGACAAGACCGACGCCGCCGCTTCATTCCCTCGCGCATCGCTCAAAGCAACATTCGTCAGCTCCCGAAACCACCCCTCGCCAAGCGCATCAATGACGACGCTCCGCGCAACTGCGCTCCCTCCTCTCGCCGCCTCGCCGGTTGGGCGTTCGATCGTGATGAGCCGTTCACGGTCGAGCTGTATCTCTTCGTTCATCGCCTGATCCCGTTCGAGCCAAACCTAACCACGTGGATATGCGAGTCACCCAGCGAATACACACAACGAAAAACGCCATCCCGAAGGATGGCGTCTAACGGCTGGTTTTC
>JAHDCI010000041.1 GCA_020629955.1 Myxococcota bacterium
CTGCTAGGGATAGTCGAGGTCGATATCCATCGAGAGGCGGCGTCGCATACCCGGTCGTCTCATGACGGTGCCACTACCGCTGGTCGCCTCGTTCATCCGCGGGGTTCGATCCGGACGCGTGACCTGGGTCGGTGGCTCGGCGGGGCGAGTGGGTTCCGGCTCCGGATCCTCGATGATGATGGGCTCTTGGGTCCGTGGTGCTTCGTCTGAAGGCATCGAGAGCGGGGGGAGCTGCACCGTCATATCCCGCTGAACAATCGCGTCGTAACGCCAGAGTTCAACACCTTCCGAGAGCGCTCGAATATGGTGGACCTCCGGACCTGGCGGCATCTCGAGCGAGTAGCCCTCAAGATTTTCTCCGTCGAGCTCGATGATGACCCCGGCGGGAGCTCCAACGAAGCGGAGTGTTACCGGTTCCGCGTTCGCTGCTGGCGTTGCAGAAGTCGGCGCGACCTCGGCATCGTCGCCCGTTGCGAGTGCCACGCCGATCGCTCCAGCGACGAGCACGATCGCCGCGCCTCCGAACCAGAGCGGCAGCGCGCTCTTCTTCTTCGCCTGCTTTGGCGGCGGTGGCGGCGGAGGTGGCTTGGGAACGGCCCGCTGTTCTCCGGTTGGATTCAGTGCTGCTCGGAACCCACTATGAGACGGGGTCAGCTCATCGCCCTCGACGAGAGCATTGCGACCCGTATGGTTCTTCACCTCGCTGTAGAACTTCACATCCTCGAAAGGCGGAATCGCATCAGCGAGGTATTCCTTCACGAGTTCCTTCTCGCGTTGTCCTTCGCCTTGCGCCGCGAGGTAGGCGCGCAGACTTCGTGCCATCGCTTCACAGCTCTCAAAGCGATTGGTCGGGTTGCGTGAGAGGGCCTGCATCACGACCTGTTCAAGCGGACGCGGAACCGGAAGCACATCGGACGGCTTCGGGATCGGTTCGTGGAACATTGCGCGCATTGTGTCGACCGGGTCATCGCGCGCGAAGAGACGCTTTAGCGTGAGCATTTCCCAAAGGACGACGCCCAGAGCAAACTGGTCCGCTCGGTGGTCGACATCCTGACCACGTGCTTGCTCCGGGGCCATGTACGAGAGCTTGCCTTTGACAACGCCGGCTTCCGTGCGCTGTTCCTGGTAGGCGCTCTTCGCGATCCCAAAGTCGAGTACCTTCACCTGGCCGTCTCGGGTCAGGAAAAGGTTATGCGGCGAAATATCTCGGTGAACGAGATCGATTGGGTTCCCGTTCGTATCTGTACGTGTGTGCGCATAGTCGAGCGCAGAGGCCGCTTGGGCAATCACCGCCGCTGCGGCGCGGGGGTCGGTCGCGCGTCCTTCGCCCGAGAGCCTTCCCACAACCGCCCAGAGGTCGCGGCCGCGTAGAAACTCCATGACGATGCACGGCCGCTGATTCAGAACGACGACGTCATAAATCTCGACGATATTCGGGTGCGAGAGCATCGAGGCGACGCGGGCCTCGCGCATGAACATATCGACGAAGCGCTGGTCCTCGGTCAGGTGAGGCAGGATCGCCTTCACCACCATCGGACGATTGGTGCCCTCGCGAGAGGCCAAAAAGACCTCCGCCATTCCCCCGGTCCCCAGCTTACGAACGATTCGGTACTGGCCGAGAAGCTGTGCACCAACAGCAGACACGTTTCTTAACGATCGCGGAAGGTACGAGTCCGGTCAATAGCGTTTCTTCGATTTCTGTAGGAAAGCCGGCAAGTACGCCGCGAAATTGTCGTGAATTTCGCTCATTTTGTGAACAAAAGCCGCATTCGACTCAAAAACGCGAAAACGCGCCCCAAAAGGAGCGCGCTCGCGGGTCCGTTGTTTCGCTCGTCGCTACGCTTCGGCGGCGATCTGCGCGTAACGGCGCGTGTGATACGCCTCGTCACCAAAAAGCGCACTGAGGACGTGAAGGCGCTTGAAGAAGAGACCGATATCATGCTCGTCCGTGACTCCGACCCCGCCGTGGAGCTGAACGGATTCGCGAGCGATAAAGAGACCGCCCGTTGCGAGTTGAATCTTCGCGGCATGGATTGCGCGAGTGCGCTCCACGCCGGGCTCGCTCGCGCGGCCCATGCATTCGAACTGAATCGATTTCAGGAGCTCGGTCTCGACAAACATCTCGACCGCGCGGTGCTGAAGCGCCTGAAAGCTCCCGATCTTGACGCCGAACTGCTTCCGGGTCTTGAGGTATTCGACGGTCATCCAGAGCATGCTCTCAGCGACCCCGAGGCCTTCGGCGACCGTAAGCGAGGCTCCAATCTCAAGCACGTCTGCGAGTGCCGCGGAGGCGTCGCCGCCAAGTCTGCGGTCCGCTGGAATGTTCGTATCGATGGTGAGTGATGCGCCCTTGTGGCCGTCGAGGAAGGTGCGCGTCTGACGACTTACTTCATCCGCATTCACCACGAAGAGGCCCAGTTCCTCCCCGACAAGCGCGCTGACGACAAAGAAATCGGCGGCGTGTCCTTCGAGCACGAAGGGCTTCGTTCCGCGGAGCCGATAGGCATCGCCGTTGAGCGTTGCGGTGGTCTCGATACGCGCCGGATTAAAGCGTCCGCTCCGTTCGGCCCACGCCAGCGTGCCGAATTTGGAGCCTTCGATGAGCGGGCTCAGCCACGTCTGTTTCTGGGCATCGGAGCCGAGCGCTTCGATCGCTTTACCGGCGACGATGGCCGCACTTATAGGTTCCGGCACGAGTGACTTTGCGAGCTGGCGAACGATCACCGAAGCGTCGCCGATGTCTCCTCCGAAGCCGCCGAGGTTCTCCGGAAACGCGACACCAAGCCAGCCGAGTTCACCAAAGCTTGCGTAGGTCTCCCGATCCCATCCGAGCTCACTCTCCTCGCGGAGTTTGCGGAAGCGCGCGACGGTCGAATCCTTCTTCGCGTAGTCGCGGGCAGTCTTTTCGAGCATTTGCTGCTCATCGCTAAGGTCAAAATCCATGGTTGATCCCTTCTCTGCTTACTTCTTCGGAAGGCCCAGGATGAGCTTCGCGATAATATTCTTTTGGATCTCGTTGCTGCCCGCGTAGATCGTTGTTGCGCGGTCGTAGCAATAGCTGCTTCCCACCCAGGCTTGGTTGCCGGGAAGCGCATCTTCTTCGTTAAACCAGTTCAGACCGTTGCGTCCCATCAGCTCAAGACAGAGCTGGTCTGCCGACTGAACAAGGACGGAACCGACGAGTTTGAGAATTGAGGATTCCGGCCCCGGGTGCTTGCCCTTTTGCTGCTCCGCGAGTGCGCGGTAGTTCGTCATCTCGTGCGCCTGCAGCCGAGCCTCGAGGCGAGCGATTCGCTCTTGAACGCTCTTATCCTCGATCAACGGACGGCCGTCTTCGCCGAGCTCTTCTTTGGCGATCGCTTTGGCGAGTCGAATCTTCTTCCGCACATCGCCCACCGCCGCGACGAGCGTACGTTCGTGACCGAGTAGCGCTTTCGCGAGGCCCCAGCCTCCACCAACGGGCCCAAGGAGATTCTCTTTCGGCACCTTCACGTTGTCGAAGAACGTATCGGAGAACGAGGGCGTGCCACCGAGCGAGAGCATCGGCTTTACTTCGACGCCCTCCGACTTGATGTCGATCAACAAGAACGAGATGCCGTTCTGCTTCTTCTCTTCCTGGCTTGTTCGCACGAGGCAGAAAATCCAATCGGCATATTGCGCGTAGGTCGTCCAGGTTTTCTGACCGTTGACGAGGAAGTGATCCCCCTTGTCCTCCGCCGTCGTACGCAGCGAGGCGAGGTCACTGCCCGCTTCCGGTTCGGAGTAGCCCTGACACCAGACCTCCTCGCCGCTCAAGATCTTCGGCAAAAAACGCGCCTTCTGTTCGTCGGTGCCGAATCGCTGAATAAGTGGCGCGACCATGATGATTCCGAACGGGGAAAGCCCGGGCGCGCCAACGCGGTCCAGCTCTTCGCTGAGGATGAATCGCTCGGCTGCGCTGAGCCCCGGTCCACCGAATTCTTCCGGCCAATGCGGTGCCGCCCATCCTCTCGTATGAAGGATATGGTGCCAACGCATCACCTCCGGCATCGAGAACTGCGCCGCGTCCTTGCCCTTCGCTTTGAGGTCGGCCGGCAGGTTCTCGTCGATCCAAGTTCGCGCTTCTTGCCGAAACGCTTCTTCTGCTTCTGTAAATCGAAGATCCATGAGCGCATGGATACCCCGACGGGCCAAAAAGATCTATGCGTGCTCTCTCGCTTCCGCTCGACGAGGCCGACCTCGTGCGCGCTCAACGTGGACTCCGCAGCCCTCTTTTCATGCGAGGGCGATTAGCCATGCGCGACGGCTTCCCACTCCTGACCATCGTCTGAGAGGAAAAGCCAAAGTCGTCCCGCGTCTCCGAAAGCGCAATCGAAGAGATCTTCGGCGAGCTGTACACGCGGACGAAGTTCGCCAGCTGGGCTCTCTATCTTCACCTCGCCGTGAATAAAGCGAGGGAAGCCACCAAGCTTGCTTCCGTGGGAGAACTCGTCCTCCGGTGCTGTGTCACGAAAGTCATCGTGCAAGGGATTGACGTCATCGAAGGATTGAACGTCGTAGGGGAAGAGCAATTCCCCGGGGGGCAGAGGATGTCCCGCGTCGCGAAGCTGAAGGCTGCGTTCGACGTCCTGAACGAACCCGGTTTCGCTGTGTACTGGGATGAGTTCGATCCCATATGGGCGAGTCGAAGGACAGTCCCGCCACTCTGGACGAGGCATCTCGTCGGAGAACTCGACCCATTCCTGAATCTCGAAGAGATCGAGAGAACGAAAGCGATACGGGCTAGGACGCTCTTCAAAGCTCTCTGTCCGCACGATCGCGAGCGCTTGTCGCGTTGGGAAATGTGCCGCGTCAGGGGCGATCACCGCGCACAGTTCGACGTTCCCGGGTAGACCCAGCTGGTCGCGAATGCGGCTGGAAGGGACGCCCTCTCCCTTGGTCACAATTCTGGCGGCTGGCTTCTTTCGCTGGATGTCCACAAGCTCGCTTGCCGCGGAGAAGTCTCCATCGAATCCGGAGTGGACGTGCGCGCGTTCGTCCTCCTCGATGGTGTCAAAGGAAGGGGGGATGGAGCTCGCCGCCCGAACCGGCGCTCCGAGCGTCAGTGTTCGCTGGGACAATGCGCTTTCCGGATCCTCGAGCGAAAAGAGATAGCCTCCAGCCGCACGAACCTCGAACGCGTCCCCGCCTCTGCCACCCTCATGCCAGGTATCCTTGATCAGCAGCATCGTGCCTTCGTATCCGAAGATTCCGAAACGATCGTGGTGAAGGTCGTAGAAGAAGTGTCCCATTCGCGGGCTCCGCGGCAGGTCTTCCAGCTTGCGCCATGCGTGTCCCTCGAGCCGATAGAGTTCCGGACCGTACCCCGCGTGGGGGCCGTTCGGGGTCCATATCAACGATGTGACCCCCTTCGGAAGTCTTTCACCTTCGAGTAGCTCCCAGCCGGTTCCCGTGAAGGTCCAGGTGTCGTTCTGCGCGTTCCCGCCGTGGGCGATCAGTCGGTCGCCAAGTTCATCCCATACGAGGGCGGCGTCGATCGCGGGACCACTCCCGCCTCGGTTGTGCGGCTCCGACTTCGCCTCCCAGCGGTTTTGGAAGAACCAGAGCACGCCCTGTCGATCGCGAGCCCAAATTCCTTGCTCTTCAACGGTTGCTGCAGTGGGAGCCTCGGGGCCGTACGCCGCAGGAATGGGAGGCGCGAGGGGATTCCAGCGGTCGTCCCAAGCGAATAGGATTTTGCTTGCTCGGTCCTGCCCCAGCAGCCTTGAACCAGACCAAAGTCGTTCGATTGCGGGGCCGCCCATCCGCTGAAAATCACCCCCGCGTGAGTGGTAGGTCGTGTTGACCAGCTCTGCTGATGGGCCCTGCTGACCGCCGAAGTAGAGCAAAGAGCGATCACGCGCGTCGTAACCGAGGACACCTCCCGAACCGAAGGTTGGACAAGTCACGAAGGGGGTAACCGGCTGCCACATCCACTCACCGTAGGAAGCATCGAAGGTGAGTTGCTGAAGCACCATGCAATCTTCCTCCTCGCCGTACCCGAGGCTAACAATGCCAAGACCTGGAACATGTGCCGGCGTATTCGGGGAGTCGCTCGCGATGCGCTGCCAACCCTGGGCGGTCATTTGAAATGTCTCAAACCCGAAGCCGAGGAGCTGACCCTGTGCGACGATCATCGACTTTATCCAGGGGGCGCCGCCCATCATCGACAGTCCCTGCGGGCTTAGCCTTAGGGTGTGCCCGTTTTCCCCACCGGATACGACGATGATTGCGCCTTGGCCGGGAACCTCCGCTGCGGCGATGGCATCCACGTACGCGAGCGGCGCGGGAAGTCGAAAATGTGCGACCTCCGCCGGTGCGTTCAGCCAGGTAAGACCCAGCGTGGATCCATCCTCTGAAACGGCGCAGACCGCGATATCACCACGATGAGCGCTTCGGTATGCACCAACCACCCCATGGGCGAGAGGTCCGCCAAAGCTCAACGAGCGCAGCCAACGCCAATCGGCCGCGTGCGCATCCCATGAAAAGACATGAGCATACTGATGATCGCTTTGAATCCGCAGTGGTGTATTTTCGGCGTCCGAAATGGTGAGTTCTCGGGCGCTTGCTTGGACCTTGGGAGCTTCAGAGACGGGCGGCATGGAGGCTTATACGTCCGCAACGTTCAAAGCTTCCCGATGGAGTTTCTTTGACGTCTAAGAGCGGCGGTCTTGTGGTGGAATCTCGAGTTCACGAGACGCACCGAAGCGGGAGCGTCTAATCGAGGTCGAGCGAGAACGGGAAGAGCGCGCGGACAAAGCCGTTCGCGCGGCCAAAACGCCAGGACCCAATGCGCTGCCGGATACACTGCTTAAGTGCTTCGTCTCCCATATCGCCCTCGTCGACACGCGCGTCGTAGACGGATCCATCCATGGCGATAATGAATCGAAGTACAACGCGGCCGTGGAGCCCTTCGTCGGAGCGGTGAAGAAAGTCCTCGTAACACTCCTCAAGAGCGGGGAGGTTTCGCGAGATGGAGCGACGTACGCTGCGGCTGTCGCGCTGTCCTTCGGGCTCTCCGGGGGGGCCTTGTAGTCCGAACGCGTCGCCGGTGCCGCTTCCTGCGCCGCTCTCGGAACCACCTTCGTTTCGCCGATTCTGAACGGTACCGCTCTCAACGGTGCCACTCCGAATGGTGCCGTTTTGCACAGCTCCGCTGGCCGCGATTTGTGAGCCCGTCGCTGGACGCGATGAGCGGGAAACGGCGCCGCTCAAGCTTTCGTGCTCGCCGCGGAAGCGAACTGGATAGGTGAGGGGGGTCGACCCGGGGTCGGCGCGAAAGCGAAGCTGTTGAAAGGCATCGAGCAAGCAAGCCTGCATTTCAGCATCTCCGACTGTCGCGTTTCCAACGCGCGCATCGCGGACCCTTCCATCGGCGGCGATCACGCTCTCAATCACGACTTCTCCGTGCGCGCTGCCGGCGCGCGAGACGTACGCTTGATAGCAAGCTTGCTGAGCGGGCTGAAGTCCTCGCAGCGTTTCGCGCATGGAGTCGACCGTGCGCGGACCGGCTGGCGGCGCGGTCGTGGTCTCGATCCGCCTCGGAGATTCGGCGCCTCCGCATGCGCCCAAAAAGAGGACGGCCGCGGTGAGGAATCGACGCTTTCTCACATCGCCTCGCCGTGGCCGATCAGGGACGCGTTCACCTCGATGCTTCGTCCGCCGATATTGCTCGTCATGACCGCACGGATAATGACCGGGCCAACATTCGGACAATACGTTGTCTCGATCGTACGGTTATCGTTTCCGCCGGTTTCTTCGATGATGACGCAGTCTGAAAAGTTCCCTGCGTTGGTTTCGACCTGCTCTCCAGTGGAGCGGACGCGCGCGGTTCTACCTGCCGCGGCTTGCCATTCCTGGCCGACGGCGATGGGATCTCGCAGGAGATAGGTCTCGCTCTGACTACGAAAGATCCCGTCCTCACGGACATCGTAGTGAATCGGATCGCCGCCGTCGTTCTGGACTTCGAAATGGGTCCCTTCGGCTCGAACGACGCGCGTGATAGCGAGCGCATCTGGACCTACGCCCGTTACGACGTTGTAGCTCCAGACATACCCGGGGGCGAGAGGGAAGAGGGCGCGCGAGTTCAGGTCCTGCGTCTCTTGAACTTCGGGGGCGCCACCACAGGCAGCAAAGAGAAACGCCGCGATCGCGAAGACCACCGGCCGGCGAAGGGGCCTCTGCTGAAACTGATTCTGCTGAATCTTACTCATACGTACCTCCAGATCGCCCACAAAAAGAAGAGCGTGCAGCTCATGAGCACTCCGACCTGCGCGGGGTCGATTCGCGTCCGGCGTAGTAGATCGTGCGCGCCGCGTGCGGTCGCAGGGTCTTTTGCGTTTTCAAGCTTGCGACAGATCTCGCGCACGCGCTGATAGTTGCCCGCTTCAAAGGCAACATTCGCTTCCGCGAGGAGCGCGCTTTCGTTTGCGTCCATGTGGGCCAGCATACCCACTAGGGTTCTGGTGTCGATCCTTTCCTGTCTGGCGTGGTTAGTGCGTGGTTCAAATCGCGAGAAGGGGCCTCTTCCCCCAGGAGCGCCGATCCGAGCCTCGCTCTTCCTTCGCTCTACTCGGCATGTCGTTCGCCTGTCGAAGCTCGCCTCGGCGCCCCTGACGAAAGATCATCCCTTCCATCGATCTGATCCCCGCATAACAGGTTGGTGAAAAATGTCCGAAACCGCTTCCCGGCATGTTCACGCACTCAACCGCCATCCAATTCTCGCCAGTAATCGGACGTATCTGCGCACGCCAACATCCAACGAATCGAAATCGGTCCTTTTTCACCAGCCTGCCAAAACGAGGAAAGACCCCGAACGCCATCGCGTCCGAGGTCTTCGTTTCGACAAACTGCCGGCCTCTATTGTTGCCTCCGCGCGCAGACCAGCGTGCTTCCGCAGACCGTGATTTCGTAGCACTGCCCCGGTTCGTTGCAGCCTTGCAATGGCTCCTCTCCCGGCGGGCAATGCTCCGGCGGAAGCCCCGCGCATTGAGCGACGGCGGGGACCCTTCCGGCAGTCGAACTTGCTCCGCACGAGAACAGGAATGCTCCCAGGAGGAGTCCGGCGGCACTTCGATTAAGGAAGTGCACCATCACGCACATCGTTGGCGATGACGATCGCGGCGTCGCTTGAAGAAATCGTTGAGCGAAGCCCGCCACGACCGTCGGAGACCGGCGGGATGTTGCCGAGGATATAGACGGTTGTCGCCCGATCTTCCGCGCCGAGCCGGCTCGATTCGACCCGCAAGAATTCTCGGCTTGGGTCTCGGCCGGCACAATCGGTGCGGGCGTCGCTGGCATCGCTCGAGCTCAGGCTCGCATCACAGACAAAGGGCGGACAGAAGCGAATCGTATCTCCCGAAGAAAGCGGAACGTCATAGCTGCCGTTGACCGGCGGCCCCCCGGACGCATTGCCGATCGGTGCCGAGCGGAACTCTTCCTCATGTGCGGTAATGATGGACGCATTTGAGGTGAGATTCGTAATGCGGTAGCCGCCGGTGTATTCGTCGCGGAAACGGAACCCATCTTCCTGGAAGACCACACCCTTCGGGGTACAGGGAACGCTCGGTAGTGAGCTTGATGGACTCGCCACCCAGTCGCAGTAGTCTTCGCCGCTATTGCTGGTGCAGTCACGAAGGAAGAACTCGTCGTACTCGACCAATACGGCGGTGAAGTAACGGTCCGCTGTTAGCTGGTCGACTCTTGCTGCGGGCGGCCCGACTTCGAGGGCAACGGCATCTGTGACAGCGCGAGCGCACGCTGCGGCGTCCGCCGTGCCGAAAACCGACGCCACGCGAAGCGCGATTCCCGCGGGGACTTCGGTGTATTCCGCGCGAAGCTCGGAGGACGTCCCTCCGGCGATGCCCGGCGCCGACATCGCAAGGTAGGGTTCGTTCGAATCCGTCCCGTAAAGACAGATCGACTGCACGCCGGCGGGGCCCACCATCCACGCGTTCAGAAATCGCAGGCTGGCAGTGGCGCCGCGATGGGAGCGGAAGGAAACTGCGGGCGCTTCGCAGGCGCCATCTTCGCAGCTCTCGCCATCGTCGCAGGTGCCGCATTCACCGCCGCAACCGTCCGAGCCGCAGACCCGACCTTCACAGGCAGGCGCGCAGACGCATTGGCCACTCGCGTTGCAGGTCTCGTCGGAGCCGCACGACCCACAGGAGGCTCCGCAGACTGGATCGGCGCCGCATTCTCGCCCGCCGCACTCGGCCTCGCAGCCATCTTCGACGCAGTCGCCCTCGACACATCGTTCGCCATCACTGCAGCCCGGTCCGCACTCGCCGCCACAGCCATCGCCGCCGCAGCTACGTCCGTCACACTCGGGGACGCAGATATCGTTCGGATCTCGTGGCCCACAGTCGAGACAATCCGTTCCCAGCGCGCAGACATCGTACAGCGCGCCGGTTCCACCGTCGTCGCATTCTCCGTCACCGGAGTACATGCAGGTCTCGGAGCAAAGTTCCTCCGTCTCCCCGCAACCTGCGAGGGTCTCCATGGAAAGTTGGCGCTCGCCGTCCACGCACTCGTATACGAGGTCGCTCGAACAGAAGAGGTCGCCGCATTCGACGTTTCCAGACGGCGTCTCGCAGAAGCAGTCGCCGGGGATATCGCTATCCGGCGTCGATGTGTCTCCGGCGTTCGTGTCACGGCTCGCATCGGCCTCGACGCCGCCATCGGTCGTGCCGTCGTCGTCACCGCAGCCGGTCAACGCGAGAGTAAGTGCGATTGCGGAGAGGAGCGGGAACCTGCTCAAGCGTCTCCGCGTTTGGTGCGTCGGGATGCCGTGAAGAGCCACGGCAAGAGTTGATGTCGATTCCATCATGGGGGTGCGTATTCCTGAGACTTGAACGTTCAAGCCTTTGCTGATGCTCGCGTCGCGAGCGTAAAAAAGAGAAGTGGCCACGGAGACCACTCGTACCCAACGCATTACTCTTCAACAACTTACAGCGGTTCGAATTAACCGAGGATTATGTGCAAAACCCTCGCCTCGCCAAGCAGGTTTCGGCAGCTAAAGATTGGAATTGAAAAGGGATATTTGAAACCCTTGAGACCCGTCACGAGTTGCTCTGATGAGGGTCTTTGACCCAGACGATCTCCAGATCGGGGCAGAGAAAATATCCGTGGTTGTTCCGCTCGATCAGCTCGGGCAGGTCTCCGCGCAACTGAGAGAGCGCGACGTTGAGACGATTCTTTGCGGACTGTGGGGTAACCCTTTCGCCGGGCCAGGCCTCCTCGATGAGCGAAGCGCCGTCGACGGGCGCGCCCGAACGTTCGTACTCGAAGAGAAGTCGCTGAAGGATGCGGCGCGGGGCGGAGCGATGACCGACTCGGATCGTCGCGGACCAGGGCGCGCGAACCCATTGCACATCCGCGGTGAGTACAAATGCGGCCGGGTCGTGGTGAGGAAGGCGCGGCGCTCCCGAAAGTTCGTCGACACGGTTGCGGCAGACGCGATGCTGTGCCCGGTGCCCGATGGAATGCCGAATAATGCCGGCCTTTGCGGCGGTGATTCGGCGCAGCTCGTTCGCCTTCTCTCCCGGGTCGGATTCCGGCGTGAGCTGGAGATAGAAGTCGGCGAGTGCGCGGCTTAGCTCGAGAGCGTCGGTATCAAATAGATTTTCTCCGAGTGCCTCTCCGCCGGCCATCGCGGCGAGATGGAGTGCCACCTCAGCCACCTCGAGATACCCCTGCTCCGTCAGCTGTTTCGCGGCTCCGGTGGCGAGTTCTCGCGCAGTGGTTTCGTTTCCAAGCAGGAGAAGCGCCAGCGCGAGGAAGATCTCATAGTTCGAGGTAAAGGAGGCGCCGTGCCGGAGAAAAGTGCGGCGAGCGGCCTGCAGCGCATCGACGGCGTCTCTTGCGCGGTCTTCATCGATGCGGACCATCCCCTCGATGCTCAGCGCGATCGCTTCAAAGATGGGCCAACACTGTTTGGAAGCGTCTCGATCGAGAACCCGTAGCGTTTCGCGCACCGCTTGATGGTCGCCGCCTTCAAGCTGGAAGGTCGCGAGGTTCGCGAGCGTTGGTAAGGCCGAGCGCGGATGTTCGATACGCCGTCGAATCTCCGCGCTCCGCATCGCCTCGGCGATCGCTTCCTCGATCTGATAGCGGCTGGCGGCGAGCGCTGCCCGGTTGTTTCGAATCGCAGCTTCGGTCGCGAGGTCGCCCCGCTGCATCGCTGCATCGAGTGCTTCGCGGCTGCTCGCATAAGCGGCCTTTCGGTCTCCGAGATGACCGCAGACAAAGCCGCGCATTCCCATTGCTTCCATCCAGGTGCGGGAACCGGAGGTTGCCCGCTCGAGACAGCGATCAAGGGCTTCGAGAGCTTTTCGGAGTTCGCCGCCCCGCATCGCAATCTCGGCTTTGCGCAAGGACGCCGCGGCCTGTTCCTCATCGCTTCTGGCGAGAGTCATTGCCGACTCGGTGTCACGCAGACCATCCGCGGTATTCCCGTAGGAGGCGACTCTCGCTTGACCGAGCCAGGCGGCGCTCTGCTGTTTCAGTGGGAGAGTCTCGAACTCTTTGAGCGCGATGAGCTCTTTGAGCCTTCCTAGGCCGAGCTGGTGTTCCCCGATCACGGCCGAACGTTCCTCAAGGGCGAGCACTGCGCTGAGGCGCAGCTCAAGCGGAGCATCCGATTTCGAGAGCGCGAGCAAGGAGGGCTCAAGGTGGTCGAGGGCGCGCTGTGCTTTGGGAGATTCCGCTCCTCGAAGCCGGTCCACTTCGAGCCATGCCACGCCGAGGAGCCACTTTGCGTGACGGCGCCGAAACTCCGGAACTTCGGCGTGCGCGCGCAATGCCAAGTCTCGAATAAAGGTAAAGACTCGATAACGGCTCTCTCCCGCATACTGTGACACCTGGATCAAGGAACGGTCACATAAGCGATCGATCTCATCCAGGAGGTCTTGCGGGGTGAGCGCATCGCCGGTGGTTTCCTCAAGTTCCGCAAAGCCAAAGGCGTGTTCAAAAAGTGAGGCTTGGGTGAGCACTCGCTGCGTCCGCTCAGGGAGTTGCGACCAAATCGATTCGAGCAGATGGTCGAGCCGTCGTTCGCCGTGCGGCGAAGAAAGGAAGCTCAACCGATCATCGAGGAAGCGAAGAGCGGTCTTGAGATCGATCGTTCGAAGGCGTCCCGCGGCGAGTTCGATCGCCAGAGGAATCCCTCCGAGCGAGGCGAGGAGGTCGGCTGTTGCCTCGGTTTGCAGGAGCGCCTCGGCACGTTCTCCGAGTCGCTCGCGAAGGAGCTGCAGCGCGTCGCTTTCTGAGAGAGCTTCGAGCTCGACCAGAGTCTCCGCGGGATGCCGAAGCCTGCGCCGCGTCGAGATGAGGAGCCGCATCCTCGGCGCTTCGCCAAGCAAGTTGCTCAACGCATTTGCGGCGGCGTTTTCCTCCAGGTCGAGGCCGTCGAGGACCAGCAGGAGCTCATCGACCGAAGCGAGTTTCTTATGGAGCCGCGGCCACACATCTTTCGCTCCTCGACCGAGACGAAGCCCGCATCGCTTCGCCAACCCGAGGGCAAGAGACAGGCTGCTTTCGTAGGCTTCGCAATCGAGGGAGATCACCTCTCGATCGGTCTGAGCCTGATATTCGGCCGCGAGGCGGGACTTTCCGACTCCGGGTGGGCCTACGATCGTGACCCAACGCGCGCCCGTTTCGAAGCGCTTCTCGAGCGTTCGAAGCTCGGCTTTCCGGCCGACAAAGCTCGAAAGAAAGCTGGTGATGGGGGAGGGCATAGGTTGGAGCGGCTCCAAAACCGAGCTTCTTTCTTCACATAAATTGCCAATCGATCCAAGGAGCAAATCGCTCAGCGGGTTCGCGAGGGAACTCAGACGATGCGTGAGCAGACCGAGCCTGCTCGCGAGGATTTGGGTTTCCGCAGCGCAGACGCAGCCTCTGTTCACGCAACGAAAAACGCCCGGGCGGTGACCGTCCGGGCGTCTTTCAAGGTGCTTCTTTTCAGCCCTTGAACTTTACGTATTCGTAGTCGACGGGCGTTCCCTTCACGCCCTTCGCAGGTGGGGCGATCCACGGCGCCATCTTCCCCGGCTCGTACACCGGCTGCATGACGGATCGCACGTAGTCACGGTCTTCCTGCGTTGGGAGCCAGACCGCTCGGTTCTTCTCGAACTCGGAGTCGCTGATCAACTCGCCCTCGGGCGAGAAGCAGAAGTCGGCGTACATGCCCATCGCGCGGTTGAAGCGACGGCTCGGAATTTTCAGCTCGAAGCCCGTGAGACCGGCTTTGGCGATTGTCTTATTCCACCGGGCGCAGGCTCGCTCACAATCCGTGACGTAGTCGTCCCGAAGGACTTCGTTCATCGCGTTGCGGAGCGGGATCTCGGTCGATCGAACGGCGCCCTGCTCGATGGTGGGCATCGCGTAGACTTCGTTGAGGCCATCGTGGCGCTCATACTTCTTGTGCTCGTGGTGGCGGCCCTTGAGGCCGATCGCGAAGTAGTCCGCTGCGTTGCTGCTGATCTCGCCTCCGAAGAGTTCGACTGCGCTCGAGAACCAGAAGTTGATCCACTTTTGAATCGTCGGGAGGTCGATGGCTCCCTGCGCTCGTGCGTCGTTATTCGGATCGGCGAGCGTCGCTTCCGCTGCGCGCTGCACGATGCGATTCACGCCCGTCTCCCCGACAAAGAGATGGAAGGCTTCCTCGGTCAGCATGAACTGCGTGGCGCGCGCGAGCGGGTCAAAGCCGGACTCGGAAAGGGCAGACAGCTGATACTTCCCGTCGCGGTCCGTGAACATGGCGAACATGAAGAACGAGAGCCACTCATCCGTGCGCTCGTTAAACGTGTTTAGAATCCGCGGGCGGTCGACGTCGCCGGAGCGGCGCTGCAGAAGTGCTTCCGCCTCCTCGCGACCATCTCGTCCGAAGTATTGATGGAGAAGATGAACCATCGCCCAGAGGTGGCGGCCCTCTTCGACATTGACCTGGAAGAGGTTGCGGAGGTCGTAAAGCGACGGTGCGGTCTTCCCGAGGAGACGTTGCTGCTCAACGCTCGCGGGCTCCGTATCTGCCTGGGTGACGATAATTCGGCGCAGGAGGCCACGGAATTCACCTGGCACCTCGTCCCAAACCTTCTGGTTGGGATTGTCCCCGAACCCGATCGTCCGTTCGCCTTCGCGCGGCGTAAGGAAGATGCCCCAGCGGTAGTCCGGCATCCGAACGTAGTCGTAATGTGCCCAGCCTCCCGCGTCGACGCTGATCGCGGTTCGAAGCCAGATATCATCTTCCTGGAATCCTTCCGGACCCATGTCCCGCCACCAGTCGAGAAAGTTTGGCTGCCACTTTTCGAGGGCACGTAGCAGCTTGCGATCGCTGCCAAGGTCGACGTTGTTCGGGATGGAGTCGGTCAAGGACATGGCTGCAACGTATCTCGGAGATCGGGAAACGCCCAGTGTGACGCCTCACTGTGTGCCGGCTCACAAAAATTCTGGTACGGTCGTGCATGGCTTTGACGAAAAAACCGGGGCGACCGCTCATCGCGGCGACCCTTCTGATCGGGACCCTCGCGTCCGGTTGTGGGGACGATGACTCTGTCGAACTCGACGCCGCGGTCGAGGCGGGCCCAGACGCGATCCCGCCGATGGCCGGTATGCTCGACGCGGGCGTCGAAGATGCGAGCGTTGAGCTCGACGCACAACCGCCGATGCCTCCGCAAGCGGACGGCGGTTCCTAATGGCGCTTTCGAAGAAACCGAAGTCTGCGCTCTTTGCTGTTGGAGTGGTCGCTGCGGCGGCCAGCGGTGCGTGCAACGAAGATATTCCGCCGATGGCTCCTCCTCAGCCTGACGCAGAAATCCCCGATACCGGCCCCGATAGCCCCATGCCTCCTCCGCAGCCGGACGCGATGCCTCCGATGCAGATGATGCTCGACTCGGGGCCCGAAGATAGCGGGCCGATGCCGGACGTTGGATTCGAAGACGCGGGCAATGAAGACGCGATGGCGCCCATGGTCGACGCCGGCGGTCCAGACGATGCAGACGTTCCGCCAATGGTAGAGCCCGACGACGCGGGGACAGGCGATGCTGGGACAGGTGACGCCGGTGAGATGGATGCCGCTCCCGATGGGGAGATCCCACCGATGCCACCGCCTCCACCGATGCCGCCGCCTCCGATGCCGGAGCCGTGACGTCTCCCGCGGTCTCGGAGCATTGGCGCGCCTGGGTCGCGGAGAACCTTGCTCGAGGTGAATCAGGCGAGGAGATCTCAGCGGCTCTTCAAGAAGAAGGTCTGTCGAAACATCAGGCCGACAACGTTGTACAAGCGGTAATGCGAGCGCCTGAGTTTGTGGGGGCGCACCGCTCGCTCGGCCGCGCCTTCGCCGCGGGAGACGCACTTCGCGCAATGCATCGGATGCTCGAGATTCCGACCATCGACGTCGTCGACCTGCCGCGATTTTTCCGCAGGGAGGCAGCCGCCCTCATGCCGGCGCTACTGCCGGGGTTTACCGAGAAGTGGACCGCGCCCCAGAAGTGGTCGCTCGATTTCTTCGAGGCGAGTTTCGGCGAGGTTTCCATCGACGTGATCGAAGGGCGCTCTTCGATGCCGGATGATCTCGCGAACGTCGGCAAGAACCCGACCGAAATGTCCATCGCGGAACTGGTGCAAAAGATTCGGTCTGTGGAGTCGAGCAATGACTTTTACGCGCTGGCTCAGAATCGAAATATCGCAAAGGACGACCTCCGCGCGCTCTTCGACGACTGCGAAATGCCGGAGGGCATGCCTCCGATCGATACGATTCGCCGCGGCTCGGCGCTTTGGTTTGGTCCCAAAGGAACCGTGACGCCGCTTCATCACGACAGCAGCAATATCTTCTTTGTACAGATCGTGGGGCGGAAACATATCAAGATGATTTCCCCCTTTGAATGGGAGGTCGGTCGCCAGTCGAAAGGGGTTTACGCGATGATGGATCCCGAATCTGAAGATTGGAAACGAGATCCAGAGCTCTCAGAAGTCAAAGTGCATGATTTTGAGCTCGGGCCTGGAGAAACGCTCTTCATCCCGGCGGGCTGGTGGCATCACGTTCGCGCGCTCAGCCCCTCGGTCAGTATCGCGATCAACGCGTTGCCTTTCGACAACAAGTTCAGGGCGCTTCTTCGTATTCCTCAGCGCTATGGCACGTGATCCGATTCCCGAAGCGCGACTACTTCGCGCTGATGCCGTACTTCTTCATTAGCTTTCGGAAGTACTTTCGGTCGATCTCCGCTTCCCGAGCCGCGTGTGAAATATTGTTTTCATTTCGTTCGAGAAGCGCAGCGATGTAGTCCCGTTCAAACGCGGAAACCCATTCTTCTTTCGCGTCCTTAAACGGCCCTTCGATATCGGGGCGAAGCCCTAGCTCCTGACTTGTCTCGTTGTCGATTTTCACCGAAGCGCTCGCCATCGAACGTTGGGCCATCGCGACGTGGTCGGGGAGGTCCTTCACCTCGATCGTATCGAGATCCGCAAAGCTGACCGCGCGTTCCACAACATTGTGAAGCTCGCGTACGTTGCCCGGCCATGAGTAGTCGAGGATTCGATTGAGCGCAGAGCGGCTGATCTGACGGACGCGGCGCTCGTCCTCGGGCGTGCGATTGAAGCGACCATTCTTTAAGAAGTGCTGGATGAGCAGCGGAATATCATCACGTCTCTCGCGGAGCGCGGGGAGAATAAGCCGCACGACGCTTAGGCGATAGAAGAGGTCTTCGCGGAAGCGTCCTTCACGAACCTCCTCCTCGAGGTTTCGGTTGGTCGCTGCGACGACCCGCACATCCACCTTGATCGGCTTCGTGCCGCCGACCCGTTTGACTTCGCGCTGTTCGAGCACACGCAAAAGCTTCGGCTGTAGATCGAGGGCGAGCTCGCCAAGTTCATCGAGGAAAACGGTCCCACCGTTGGCCATTTCGAAGACGCCCTGACGAGTGCTGATCGCACCTGTGAAGGCTCCCTTTTCGTGGCCAAATAGCTCGCTTTCGATGAGGTTCTCGGGGACTGCGCCGCAGTCGAAAACCATGAAAGGCCCGTTCGCCCGGCGTGAGGCCATGTGCGTACTTCGGGCGACGACCTCCTTGCCGGTTCCCGTTTCGCCCTCGATGATCACCGTCGCGTCGGTTGGTGCGATCCGTTCCAAGATTGCGTAAACCTCACGCATCTTTGGATCGCGGCCGATCAAATCCATGAAGCGAGCCTTCTCGCTGGGCACGATCCGGAATTGCTCGTCGCTCGAGGCGAAGCGCACGTCGGTGGTTCCGAGGGAAACCGTACACCCAGGAGTGAGCCAGGCGCAGCGTATGCGGACACGGTCCACAAAAGTCCCGTTGGTCGATCCGAGGTCTTCGATCATGAACATGCCGTTCTCGATGAAGATCTTGCAATGGTATCGGCTGACGGTTTCGTCGCTGATGACGAGGTCGTTATCGTCCGCGGCTCCGATCGCGATGACGTCGCGTTCGTCAAAGACATGCGTCTCGACTCGTTCTCCGCGCATCACATCGAGCTTGCAACGTCTCAGCGTGATCGTCGCGGGCCGCCCGTCGATGTAGTGAAGTTTGGTGCGCTCTGCCTTCATGTGCTCGTAGAGTATCGATTTGTCCCGCTGGGGGCAATAGTCCCCACTCAAGCGGGAAGGAAATTGATGTTTCGGTGAACGCAATGCGTGGAACGGCTTGTGAGTGAAGCTCCCTCGTCGGTCTTCGGAGGTTAATAAAGACAAAGTCTTACGGTGCTTAAGGGGAGAACGCGGCGGACGACATTTCCGTGGCCTGAGGTCGGGAATCTCCGGGGCGAAGTGTCTCGGTCGGTGGGACGATTTACGGTTCGCACCGAAAGAGATGCCAACGTGGGTGGGTCCAGAGCCGAGAAGATGAACCAACGAAGCTGCATTTTGCGAACGCTGCTCACGGTGCGAATACCTCCGAGACTGGTCGATCGGCAGCATAGACTGATACGCTAACAGGATGGGTGAGTCGAAGATGGGTTCCGTCTGGCGCGGGTTACTTCCGGTGATGTTGATCGTCGCGTCGGGGTGCAGCGGCTGCGGAGATGATGATGTTCCGATGATGGACGGCGGTTTGGAGGACGCGGCACTCGATGCGCTCCCGGATGCCGAACCGGTCGATATTCCGAACCCCGTGTTGGTGCAGACACAGGCCCCCGACCAGGTGAGGGCTGGTGAGTCCATCCCAGTGACCTGCATCATCATCGACGAAAATGGGGATCCCTACTCGGCGATGGGGCGGACACCCGTCTATCGGATCGCTCCCGAAGATTCTGTGATCGTCGAAGAGGATGGCACCCTTCGCGCGGCGCAAGCGGGGGAAGTCGAGATCAGCTGCACTTTCCCCGATTTGATGTTGACCGACGACGCTCCTGCGTTTGTCGAGATTGTGCCAGGCGATCCCGCCGAGGTTGTAACCGAACTTGAACCTGCCCAGATCGAAGCTGGCGAAAGCGCGAGCGTGGATTGTGTTGTCTTCGATGCCTATGGCAATCGCGTTCTCGACGCGGAGCCGACAATGCGCGCCGAACCGGAAGATGGCGAAAACGAGATTGCCGGCCTCACCGGCACCTTCCGTCGAGCGGGTCGATACGATGTCGCGTGTGAACTCGCAGGCGCCACCACCGTGCCCGAGCGCCTTGAGGTGCTTCCCTCAACGCCCGCTTCCCTCGCGATCGGACGGGTTCCTGAGCAAGCGGTTTACGCGATCGGTCAGGTGGTCGAGGTCGCCGCCGTTGTCTCCGATCAGTACGGCAATGTCATCGAGTATCCGGCCCTCACCTATTCGAGTCGTCCTCGTGGCGAGCAGCTCGGCGAGAGCCGCTTCCGCTACAATTCGGACGGGACCTACACCGTCACTGTTTCGGTCGACCCGCCCACCCTTGATGATGTTCCGCTGACGGCGTCAACTCAGATAGTCGTGAACGGTTCTGGTCCGAGCATTCAATGCAACGGCCCCGCCGACGGCGCGTTTGTCGACGCTGTCCCGGGAACGGTTGTTTCGCTTCGAGCGCGCGTTGAAGATGTGAGTGGAATCAGCACCGTCACCGTGGACGGATCGCCGGTCCGACCCGCGGCGGATGGTTCGATTGTGGTGCCTATCGAGACGCGCTTTGGCGTCAACTTCGTCGACATCGTCGCCCGGGATACCTTCGGCGTCGAGAATAGCCGGACCTGCGCCTTCCTCGTCTCCAATCACTGGGGCAACGAAGGACGCGTTCAGAATGACGTTGTCTCGCTTCGTCTCGGGATGGACGCCATCGATGACCGCGCGCCTGCCGATCTCGATTCGCTCAACGATATTCTTCATCGCGTTCTGAACAGCGACGGCATCGAAACCACGCTGGATACGGCGCTTCGCGCGGCGAACCCACTCAAGCCGATGAGCTGCGATTCTCGCGTGCTGGGCGTGTGCGTTTTGCGGACCGAGGTGACGTACAACAACGGCAGCGCTTCCCTGGGGAGCGGAAGCTCCTCGCTACGACTTCGAAACGGCGGCCTCAGTACCGATATTCGTTTGAACAACGTCGTTGTCGGACTTCGGGTTCGAAACCGCAGCGGCATCATCAATACTAGTGGCACGGTCTCCTTCGACTTCGTGGAAGGAAGCGCCGATATGAACATGGGAATCTCCGGCGGGCGTCCGAGCGTGAGCATCGTGGGATCCTCGGTTCGTACGAACGTTGGACGGGTCCGTACCAACTTCTCGGGGCTCGATGGTGCGATCATCAACATCATCGTTCGACTGGCACAGGGCACGGTTCAACGCGCGGTCGAAGACTTGGTCGCGAACGTACTGCGAAACCAGGTCAATGACGCGCTCGACGGGCTCGTCTCCGGGCTTAGCGTCGACTCTCTCGGCTCAACCTTTAACGTGCCGACCCTCGGGAGTGATGAGACCATCCCGCTCAGTTTCGGTGTGAACTTCAGTTCGCTCAACGCGAACTCTTCGCGGCTCCTCTTCGGCATTGGGACTCGCTTCACCGCACCGCGGGTTGTCGCTCGGTCCGCGCCTGGAGTTGCTCTTCCGCCTGGAGTTCGAGGCGCCTTGCTCGACGATAGCGCATCCTCTGCAAGCACGACGGTTAGCGTTCATACGGGGCTCTTTAACCAGGTGATGCACGCGCTCTGGCGCGGAGGCTTGCTAAACGCCCGGGTCACCGGGGATGGCCTCGGGGGGTTGCCGGCTGGGCTCTCGGCGGACCTCAACGGGCAACTTCCTCCCGTCGCGATGATGCGGCCCGATGGTCAGATGGAGATCTCGATCGGCGCGCTTAATCTCGCGCTCATCTACCCCGGCCTCTTCGAGCAACCCGTGCGGGTCACCCTTGGCGCGCGCGCCACGACCAACGTGACGCTCGCTGGAGAAGACCTGAACTTTGGACGCGTGACGATCACGGAACTCGCGTTCTCGACGGGCGACGTCAGTCTCGATGCGGAAACCCGTGCGACGCTCGAAGGCTTCTTGAGGCGTCTGGTCCAGGTGATGGTCGACAATCTTCTAAACGACTCGCTCCCCGCGATTCCGATCCCCTCGTTCCCGATTCCGGCATCCCTTGCTCCTTTTGGTCTTCCGGCCGGTGAGCGTCTGGGAATCACCTCGCCAGCGCTTCGTAACGAGCCGCAGCACTTTGTGCTGCGAGGCGGATTTGGAGTTGTCCGATGAAGATGCCTACACTTCGCTGGTCGCTTGCATTGGCGCTCTCCCTCGGAGGATGCAACTGCGGCGACGATGACATGCCAATGATGGACGCGGGCCCGATGGACGGTCCGATGGTCAGCATGGAACCGCCCGCTTCGCTTCAGGTCACAACCAGTCCGTCGCGCGCAGTCTACGGAGTTGGCCAGGCGGTACGCGGCGTCGCCGTCGCCTATGATGCGATGGGCATTGAACTCGCGGTGTTGCCCGAGATTCGGTGGTCTGTGGATCCCGTGAGCGCCGCGAGCCAGGATGCCCCCGGGGTCTTTGTGCTCGCCGAAGAAGGCTACGTGACGTTTACAGGCTGCACGGATTCCCCAGACGGCGAAATCTGCGATCAGTCTCGAATCTTGGTCGATGCTGGCGCCCCGATGTTGATCGTCGATTCTCCGCGACCGGGCCAAGAGCTTAGTGGCGCCGTGGATGGGGAGGAGATCGTGGTCACCGGGAGCGTGATGGATACCCGCATGACTCGCGTTCGTGTGAACGGCGCCGTTGGGCTCGTTGAAGAAGGGAACTTCGAAGTACGTGTTCCCGCGTATTTCGGCGTGAACCACCTCGATGTTGTCGCCAGCGATGGATTGACGGATGTCGCCCGAGAGCAACTCGATGTGCTCTGGGCTCCACAATACGCGCTCGCGACCGAAGCCGGACTTCCGCAGGTATCGCTGGATCCGGCGTTGCTTTTGCAGTTCTCTCAGGTCTTCTTCGACGACGGACGCCCACTGGATACATCCGCAGATCCCTTGATTACGCGGGACCTCGCCGACGTCTTCGAGCTGATCCTCAACCAGATTGAGTTTGGGACGCTGTTGCCAGACCCAGTGGTGGATAATGCACCGACATTTTTGCTTCGGATCCCCAGCGCCGAAATGGACGATATCGCGGTCGAGCTGGTTCTTGTGGAGGGCGGCATTGACCTCTTTGTTCGGATCGGGTCGCTCGAATTGCAGAGCGAGGGTGCGCTACGAATCGACCGAACGATGTTGAATCTCGACGGGACGATCGTCGCCGAGCTCTCCGCATTTGCGCACCTTGCGCTCTCGAAGGACGGACCAGATGCGCCGGTAGTATCGCGTATTGAACGCCTCACCGTCGCGGTCGAATCCGCGGAGGGCACGTTTGTCGACCCCGAGGCCGCGGCGGTGTTCCGGCTCGCGACCGGTCTGCTCCGCACCACGATCGAGACAACGCTTTCGAGCGCGATTCAAGAGCAGCTGCTCTCGTCCATCCCCGCAGTTCTTTCGGACGCCCTCGGCGGTATCGATGGCTCTCTTCGGGACCAGTCGCTCAACATCGACACGGAATACACGGACCCCGTCGAGCTTCGGATCGACGGCCGCCTGAACGGACTTCCGATCGTTCCGGGGCGGCACGTGCGTGCTCCGATTCAGCTAAGCGCCGGCACCGCGAGCGAAGTCGCGTTTCCCTCGTCGCTCGGTGTCGCAATGCTTGAGCCACAAGAAGAGGTCCTTTTCGAATCGAGTCCGACGCAGCTCGCGATCGATCTCGTCGTGCTCAATGGTTTGCTCCACACGCTCTGGAATAGCGGCATCTTGAACCTCGATGTCTCGGCCGCGTTGCCGGAGACAACCGCTGCTGCCGTCGATCTTGCGCTCCTCGAAGGCCGGCTCCCGCCCGTGATTCGACCCGCGCGACCTGGCGATGAGAGTGATCTTGTTCTCGCGCTTGGTCAGGCGGAAGTGCTTCTCGAGGCGCTCGGCGAGACCACTCGCTTTGGGCTCACGATCGAGGCTCCGGTTTCGATTCAGGTGGTCGACGGGACGGCATCGATCGAGCTCGGCGACGAACCCCAGATTCGCACGTGGATCATCGAGAGTACGTCTGACCGGCCCCTCATCGACGATGAGACCCTGGCGTCCCTTCTGGAGACGCAGCTTTGGCCTTCGCTCGAGACGAGCATCTCGGAAGGTCTCGCGTTCTCGCTGCCGAATTTCGAGATTGACCTCTCGTCGGTCTCTCCGGACCTTGCCGGTTTCGCGTTTGGGCTCAATCTCCGTGAGCGAGCCGACGTTCGCGGAGGTCAGCTCATCCTCGACCTCGCGCTTGAGGGACGGAGCGAATAGTCACGAAGCCCATTCGGCACAAAAAAGGACCGCCGTGGCGGTCCTTTTTTGTGTGCGCGGGATCGCGCTATCCGAGGAGCTCTTCGATTTTGGATGCGATGGCTTTTGGCTCGGTCTTCGGAGCAAAACGCGTGACCTTGCCATCCTGGTCGACCAAGAACTTCGTGAAGTTCCATTTCACTGCCTCCGAGCCGAGAAGCCCGGGCGCTTCCGATTTCAAGTGGCGGAAAACCGGATGGGCGCCGTCGCCATTCACCTCGATTTTCTCAAACATCTGAAAGCTCACGCCGTAATTTTTCTGGCAGAAGCCGGAGATCTCGTCGGAGGACCCTGGTTCTTGGCGACCGAACTGGTTGCAGGGAAATCCGAGAACCAGAAGGCCCTGCTCGGCATACTTTTGATGAAGCTCTTCGAGTCCCTTGTACTGCGGGGTAAATCCGCATTTGCTGGCGGTGTTGACGATGAGCGCGACTTTGCCGCGAATCATGCTTAGGTCCACGGTCTCGCCGGCGAGGGTGCGAACTTCCGCGTCGTAGAGGGGGTGGGTCATATTCAGTCTTTCGAAGGTTCAGGGCGATATTGCCGCTTACGACCTTGGGACACTTCCAGGAGGTTGCAAGGGTGAAGGTGTCGATGCAGCGGCATTTTTGCGCTGTGGGGTAATCGCTTTCACCCGCGAACGGTTCTTTGACTTGCTCCGACGCACCATTGAAAATCAGACGGGATTTTCGCTTGTAAAGTTACTGTATTTTCGCAAAGGAGAGCGGTGCCGCTCGAAATGAACGTCTTATTTTTCAGACGATTACGAGAATTCGTACTCCATTTGGTGGAGAATTACGGCAACTCGGCATCAACCTGATAGACTCAGAGCCTCAAACACGGTCCCCTCGTGAACTCTTCCCCCGCCAAATATCTTCGATTCTGCGCGCCTCCGCTGCGCATGGGGGACACGTAGCTATGTTGCGTCCCAAGATTGGAGATTCTGTCGATCCCCAAACCGTCGTCGAGTTGAGGTCTGGAGCGAAGATCCCCGAGTACCCCTCCGTCGGAACCGTGGGGCCCTACGATGTGCTCGGACGCCTCGCACGTGGAGGCATGGCGGAGGTTTTCCTTGCGCGTGAGTCCACGGCGGATGGTCCACGCCACCTCGTTTTGAAATTCATCGCGCCCGAGCGCCGCAACGATGAATCCTTCGCCGGTCTCTTCGAGAAAGAGGCCGAGATTGGCCGTCAGCTCTTCCATCCGAACATCTGCCACGTCTACGAATACGGAAACCACCAGGGCAACCCGTTCATGTCCCTCGAGTACGTGCACGGTGTTTCGCTCCTCACGGTACTGCGCCGAATTCAGAAGTTCGGAGGGCTTCCGCCTCGGCTAGCGGCTTATGTTTGCGCTGAAATCGCAGATGCCCTCGACTACGTGCACAACGCCCGTGGGGTGATGGGAAAACCACTCGGGATCGTTCATCGTGACGTCAGTCCTCACAACATTATGGTGGGCTGGAACGGGTCCGCGAAGCTTCTCGATTTCGGAATTGCTCGCGCGATGGCCTCCCAAGCGAATGAACATGGCGGCAAACGCGGCTACGCTTCTCCGGAACAGATTCGCATGGAGCCGGTTGACCCGCGCTCGGATGTCTTCTCGCTCGGCATTGTGCTCTGCGAGCTGCTCACTGGAAAACGCCTCTACGAGGAAGAGAACGTCGTCGAGCTCGCCGCCGCGATTACCATTGGCCCGGTACCGAACCCCACGGATGTGGACCCGGATATTCCTGCCCGAATCTCCTCGATCGTCCGCGTCGCGCTCGCGAAGAACGCGGAAGATCGATTTTTCACCGCAGGCGAGATGGCTTTCGCGCTTCGGCAATATCTTGAGGCAACGGGTGAGCCCACCGACGGGCGCGATCTTGCGCTCTTCCTCTCCGTCATGTTCGAAGACCCGTCGATGCGTGCCCCGCTCTCCGGAAGAACGGACCGTCACAAAGAACGATTCGAGTCGATCAAGAAGCGGCAAACCTTTGACGGGGTGTCGGTTTCTTCGAGTGATCCGGAGCCGATCGAGATACCCGCCGACTCGATTGCGCCACTTCCGGGCGAACCAACGCGTGCGGATCCAAGCTTTCAGCTTCAGCACTTGTCGCCCGCCGGTGCGGAGCTCCCTACCCCGGCCCGAGCTTCGGCGACGACGCTCTCATTGAAGCCGGGTGAGGGCGGACGGCTTTTCCCTCCCCCCGTCCCGCCGGACCCGGCTGCGGAAGAAGCTCGCTCGCTCGTCCGCTTCTTGATGATCATCGCCGCGACGGTCGTCCTCCTCTGCGTGCTCGGCTACTTCATTCTCGAGTGAACAAGGGGGAAAACATCCTTGTATCGCCGTCCAACCCCCAGCATTATCCTTCGATGAACCCTTTGTGTAGGGTCACGACGTGATTGGAATATGGGCAAGGTAATCGGGATCGATTTGGGTACGACGAACTGCTGCGTCGCAGTGGTTGTCGATGGCGAACCGCGGGTTATCGCCAACAAGGCGGGGTATAAGACGACGCCTTCGATCATTGCGATCACGGAGGATGGAAAACGCGTCGTTGGTCAGATTGCGGTTCGGCAGTCCATCACAAACCCCGAGCACACGGTGTATGCGACAAAGCGCTTGATGGGCAGAGCGTACGACTCCCCGCAGGTCAGTCACGCTCTGAGGACCGCGCCTTTCGGTCTCGTGAAGGGCAACGACGGTGGTGTACGCATCGTGCTCCGGGAGAAGCAGTTCTCGGTCCCCGAGATTTCGGCGATTCTTCTCCAGGAGATGCGTGTCGTCGCGGAAGAGTTCCTCGGTGAAGAAGTCGACCAAGCGGTCGTAACCGTGCCGGCGTACTTCAACGATGCGCAGCGCCAGGCTGTTCGAGACGCGGGGCTCATCGCTGGGCTCGAAGTCTTGCGCATCATTAACGAGCCGACGGCAGCTTCACTTGCATACGGGTTCGGTCGCGGTTTCAACAAAACCATCGCCGTATACGATCTCGGCGGCGGAACCTTCGATATCTCGATCGTGCGCGTCGAAGAAGGGACGTTCCGCGTCATCTCGACCACTGGCGACTCGTTCCTTGGCGGAGAGGACTTCGACGATCGCGTGATGGAATGGCTTATTCGCGGTTTTCAGGCGCAAGAAGACGAAGACCTTCGTCAGCACGCCGTCGCGGTGCAGCGTCTTAAGCAGGCCGCTCAGAAAGCAAAGTGCGAGCTCTCCACGCGAAACTCGGCAGAAGTGCAGCTGCCCTTTATCGTATCGACCGGACCGCGCGCGCCTCTCCATATGCACTATGAGATTTCCCGGGAACAGCTTGAGAAGCTGACCGATGATCTCGTTGAGCGAACGATGGAGATCTGTCGACGCGGCCTGCAGATGGCGGGGATGCAACCTGGCGAGATTGATGACGTCGTCCTCGTTGGCGGCATGACACGAATGCCTGCGGTTCAGGCGGCGGTCGAAACTCTCTTCGGCAGGACCCCAGCGAAGAACGTGCACCCGGATGAAGCGGTGGCACTCGGCGCTGCCATTCAAGGTGCCTCGCTCGTGGATGATATCGACGAGCTCTCTCTCGAAGATGTCACCGCGCACTCGCTCGGCATCGCGACTGCTGGCGATCATTTCGAAGTGCTGCTTCCCGCCAATACGGCGGTTCCATGCCGCGTACCGAATATCTTCACAACCCACCGCGACGGACAGGATCAGCTCCGGATCGTTGTTCTGCAGGGCGAGTCCCCAAGGGCAAGCGCCAACGAGCTGCTGCAGGATTTTGCGTTGACCGGTTTGCGATCGGCGCCTGCCGGAGAGGTCGAAGTGGAAGTCGCATTCGAGATCGACCCGGATGGGATTTTCAGTGTTTCTGCGAAGGATCTCGAAACCGGTGAAGAAGCTCGGGTGGAAGTGAACGGCCAGAGCGGGTTCGATGAACAAGAGCTTCAAGAGATGGCGCGCGATAGCCAAGACTTCCTGGAGGAGCGCCGAACTTCCGAAGCCGCGGAAGAGCTCAAACAGGCCGTGCAATCGCTCCTCGCTGAGCTCGACCGGCTCTTCGATGAAGCGGATCGTTGGGTGGGCGCGAACCCATCCGCCGCGCTGACGTTGAGCCACGCCCGGCATGCGTTCGACAAAGCGAATGCTTCCGTGGAGAGCGCCTCTCGCGCGGAACTCGCGGAGCAACTCGTCATCCTCGAAGATGCGAAGTCGATGGTCCAGCGGCTGCTCCGCGAAACCGACGGTCAACGTCGGTAGCGTTCGCAAAATGGGGTATCGCGAAGCGAATACGGAAGAGCGCTACGCCGGGCTTCACGAGGGCGAGGACCTTCGCTTCGAGATCGAATCTGCTCCGGTTCGCGTCTCGCCCTGGGCGCTGCTCGCGCTCTTTCTTCCCGTTGTGATTCCCGGCGTCTACTTCATTCTCGATAACTCCGGGATGAAAGATATCGTCACGGGCGTCGTGATTCTGACCTTTGCGTTTGGGCTCCCGCTCGTGATCCTGCGCGCGGCACGTCGGGCAAAGCGCAGTCGCTACTACATCACGGATCAACGCATCCTTTTGGTTTCATCCGATCGTGAAGTCGAGCTTCTTCCCTCTGCGATTGTCGAGGTGACGGAGCGTTCGGCGTCCTCCGGCTCAGGGGGCGTTCTGGAGCTGAAGCACGCGGCTGGAATCCGAATGCTACGCGTCGAGACGGACCTCCGAGAACTTCGCGAAGCCGTTGACGAACTCCGCACTCGAGTCCTCGCGTCTGGCAGGGAGAACTGAATCGCGTTCGGCGCTTTTGGCGCTGCCGAAACTCGCTCCCCGCTGTATAGTCCGCGCCATGAACGCAGGACTGCTCGAGCACTTCAAAAACGAAACCGAAGCCCTCAAGGGACAGGGACTCTTCAAAGAGGAGCGGGTGATCACCACTCCGCAGCGCGCTTCGATCGGCGTGAAAGGCGGCCAGGAAGTCATCAACTTCTGCGCGAATAACTATCTCGGTCTTGCCGACCATCCGGCGCTCGTTGACGCCGCAAAGGCAGCGGCCGAGCGCTACGGCTTTGGTATGGCCTCGGTGCGGTTTATCTGCGGCACTCAGGATGTGCACAAGGAACTCGAAGAACGCATCAGCGGATTTCTCGGGACCGAAGATACAATCCTCTATTCGAGCTGCTTTGATGCGAACGGTGGTTTCTTTGAGACCTGTTTCGGCAAAGAAGACGCGATCATCAGCGATTCGTTGAACCACGCTTCGATCATCGACGGTATTCGCCTCTGCAAGGCTCAGCGCTTCCGTTACAAGAACAACGATATGGCGGACCTCCGAGCGAAGCTCGAAGAGGCGAAGGATGCGCGCTTCAAGATCATTGTTACCGACGCGGTCTTTTCGATGGACGGCTACTATGCCGACCTCGAGGCGATCTGCGACCTCGCCGACGAGTACGGCGCAATCACCTTTATGGATGACTGCCACGCGGTCGGTTTTGTGGGCGATAAGGGGCGGGGGACGCACGAGAAGCTCGGCGTGATGGGCCGCATCGATATCATCACCGGCACGCTCGGAAAGGCGCTTGGCGGCGCCTCGGGTGGGTATACGAGCGGACGCAAAGAGATCATCGCTTGGCTGCGTCAGCGAAGCCGGCCCTATCTCTTCTCGAATACCCTCGCGCCCATCATCGCCGCGACCTCGCTGAAGGTGTTTGATGTGCTGGAGAGTGAGGGTGATGCCCTTCGCGCAAAGCTCTGGGAGAACGCCGCGTACTTCCGCGAAAAGATGGGCGCCGCAGGCTTCTCCCTCTTGCCTGGCGAGCACGCGATCATTCCCGTCATGCTTGGCGACGCACGCGTCGCATCCGAAATGGCCGACCGGCTGCTCGAGCGCGGCATCTACGTGATTGGCTTTTCGTACCCCGTCGTTCCGAAGGGGGAGGCACGGATTCGCACGCAGATGTCTGCGGCGCACGATAAGGCGCATCTCGACCGCGCGATTGACGCTTTCATTGACGTTGGAAAAGAGATGGGAGTCATCGCTTGAGCGGCTCGAGCATGAAGGCGCTCGTCAAGCGTGAGGCACGCGAAGGTATCTGGATGGAGGAGGTCCCTCGTCCGGAGATCGGTCCGAACGACCTCCTCGTGAAAATCCGGAAGACCGCGATCTGCGGAACCGACGTACACATCTACAATTGGGATGCGTGGTCTCAAGCGACCATCCCCGTCCCGATGACAATCGGCCACGAGTTTGTCGGCGTCGTGGAAGAAGTTGGGAGCCACGTGCGCGGCTTTGAGGTGGGTGACCGCGTGAGCGGGGAGGGCCACATCACGTGTGGACACTGCCGAAACTGTCGCGCCGGCAAGAGGCACCTCTGCCGAAACACCATTGGGATCGGCGTAAACCGAAATGGCGCCTTCGCGGAGTTCTTGAGCATCCCGGCAGACAACGCCTTTAAGCTCAAGGATGCCATCTCTGACGATATCGCGTCGTATCTCGATCCGCTCGGCAACGCGGCGCATACCGCGCTCAGCTTTGATCTCGTCGGCGAAGATGTGCTCATTACCGGTGCCGGGCCCATCGGCGTGATGGCAGCCGCGATCTGCAAACACGTCGGCGCGCGCAATGTCGTTGTCACGGACATCAATCCTTACCGCTTGGACCTCGCGAAAAAGATGGGCGCAGATATCGCGCTCGATGTTCGCGAAGGCCGCATTCGCGACACGATGGGTCCCCTCGGCATGACCGAGGGGTTCGATGTCGGACTGGAGATGAGCGGCGTGCCCTCTGCCTTTCAGGAAATGATCGGCGCAATGAACCACGGCGGCCGCATCGCCATGCTGGGCATCCCCCCAAGCGATATGTCGATCGACTGGAATCAGGTGATCTTCAAAGGGCTTGTACTGAAGGGGATCTACGGCCGGGAGATGTTCGAGACTTGGTACAAGATGAGCTCGATGCTCCAGTCTGGGCTCGATGTTTCCCCGCTATTGACGCATCGCTTCCCCATCGATGATTTCCAAGAGGGCTTCGATATTATGCGCAGCGGCAATAGCGGAAAGGTCGTTCTCGAATGGTAAGGCACGTCGCGCTGCTCGGTATCATTGGCGTGCTTTCGGGCTGTCTTCACGCGTCGAATAACGCAGAAGGGGGGGCGATCGGATTTGCAGCGGATGAGGACCAGCTCTTCGTCGCTCGTGGCGCCGAAGGTCTTGAGCGCCGGCTTTTAACCGGAGAGACCAACGCCGTTGATGCGTTGGCCGGTTCGATGGATTCGGTCGATGATGTCGCTCTCTGCGGGGATGTTCTCTTCGTACTCGATGGGGACGACGGGTACGTTCGGTCCGCGCGGCTCACTCTTTCGGGCGAGCCGACATGGGGCGATCCCATCAGCGTCCCCGTCGGCCCTTACACCGGCATCGCATGCGCTCTCGGCGGCCCGCTCGTCGTCTCCGGGGGGACGAGCGAGACGAGTGTTTTCGATGTCGACAACGCGACCCCTCCCGCCCTCAGCCTCCGCGTTCAAGAAAAGATCGAGCGTGGTCAGCCCGATGTTGCGATGGTTCCGGGCGGCGAGCTCGCGCTAACTCCTACGCACTTTTCGAGCGATGGTTCCTTCGGCGCGTCGCTCGTTCAGCTCTCGGATCTGACAATCCTTGACCAGGCTCCTCTCGATGGCGCGGGGTTTACGGCCGGCGGCGGTCGTCCATCAAGCTGGCCTGCGCAGGCGGTCGTTCTGAGCTCGGAGCTCGCCTACGTCGCACACGGCGGGGGGCTTTCGGAGCTTACCCTGAGCTCCGCTTCGCTGGCTCTTGCGCGGACCTTCCCCGTCGGAGAGTCCGTAACACTCGCGATTGAAGGACAGGTTGCCTATGTCGCGGTTGCAGAACCTCCCTCGCTGGTGTCCGTCAATCTCACTGATGGTTCGGTGACGCGCACGGAGACATTGAGCGAGCCCGCCGTCGATGTCGCGGTCTTCTCAGATCAGGTTCAAGTCGCATTGCCATCGGCGGGTGTCCTCGCGTTTCCACTCTGAGTTCTCGAAAGGTCTCCTTATGTCGTCCTCGATTCCCTTCGCTTCTTTGGCCTGTTCGCTGGTTGTATTTCTTGCGGTCGCCGGCGGGTTGGTCTTTTTCTTGATGCGTAAGCGAGACTCTGGAGTCTCTCGAGAGGCACCTGCTGGCTTTGCGCCGGCGCCTCTCGCGAGGGAGATCGTTTGTTTCCTTCGATTCGAAGGCGAAGAGGACGAAAGCTATGTGCAGGATATCGCGCGCCGCTTCTCGAGAATCAGCTCAGCGGCTCAGGCGCGGGATGCGGCGCTCGCGTTGGTCCGCGCGGCACCCACGGCAACGCACGCTTGGCTTGGGCCCAAGAGTGAAGTCCCCGATCTGGGTGCGATTCGTTCGGGGCTCGGCTTCGGTGCGTATATTGGACTCTACGCCAGCGCGAGAACGGCGCTCGACACCGTCGCCGATGATCGATCGCTCGATCGGGTCGTGCAGACCCTTCGCGACGTTGCGAAGTGGACCGACGCCGAATTCGTGAACGCCCAGGTCCTCTCACCCCAGGCCGGAACAAGCGGACCCGTGTTGGTGGCTGTAAATCCCGAATCCCGTCCGGGCATGCAGCTTTGCGCGTATTGCGGCCACCCGAATCCGGCGCACGAAACGGTCTGTGCGAATTGCGGGGCCCGCGCAGCGTCGTAGTTCGCGGATGAAAGGGCCGAGCTACAGCCTGCTCGCTGTTTTTTCCTCAAGCGGATTGGGATTCATCTTTCATCAAGCGCCCATGGGGGACGTTTTCTTGGGATCGGCTCGGCGGAGAAGCCGCTAATGCGAGCGACCAGCTGAAGGAGCACGCGATAGAGCGTTCCGACCACCGTTAGGACAAACGCGAGGCGCACGCCGAGAAACGTGAACGCGACGAATGCTGTCGCGAGGGATGCGCCTGTTGGAGCGAGTAGAACCCCTGCGACGTTCTGATCGATGCAAAACTCGACGAGGACAAGGTCGACGAGAGCGAGCCCAACGAAAGCGATGATGCGCATGCCGAGCGCCTTTTGGGATGAGCGCGTTTTGAGCACGCCGGCTTCATCATCCTTCCCTCTTTCCCTATCTCGCCCGGCCGTTTCGTTCATTCGGCTTCCCCGAAGGTCGAGCGCGCGGTCGCGGTTCGCATGGCGAAGAGAAGGGTGTCGCCGAGAGGGCCGCCAAGAGCGTATTGCTGCGTGTGACCGCGCCTCGCGCCTCCCACCGCTGCTGCGAGGACACTCAATCCTACAAAGCGCTCCTCGTCACCGTGAATACGCGCCCCCGCGAGTGAGAAACCGGACGCGCTCACACCCCAACCGAAAATCACGGGACCCGAGTTGAAATCCATTCTTCCTCCAGGCGCGTGGAACTCGTCGATCGCCGAAAACCCGAGCGCGTGATGGTGGAGCTGTTCGCGTACCGCGTCGTCGAGACGACGTGAGACTTCAAGGTCCGCATAGGCGAGCGCATATACGGAGACGGCGGAAGCACTGCCACGGAGCCAGTTTCGCCGCCGGTGAAGCGTGTGGCGAAGGAGACCGGTGTCTTCGTCGATCGAGGTCTCGACAAAGCGGTTTATCGCTCGCTGGAAATCGCGCTCGATGGCGGGTTCGAATTCACGTGAATGAAGCCCGAGAGCGCCGAGCAAGAGCGCGTTGTCCGGTGGATAGTATGCGTTCGGAAAGCTGGGCAGCACCTCTCCGCCCACGGGGCGCGAGCAGTCGATGAGAAAGTGAATGAGGGATTCCTGAAGTTCCCGGTGACGAGTATTTGGATTCGCGACGCGAAGGGCGGTTAGGGCGAGCGCGAGGTAGCTGAGGTAACCTGCATGTGGTCGCTCGATTTGCCCCGCTCGCATGTCTTCGAGAGGGTCGCTCCCCCAAGCTGCTGCATCAAAGGCGCGAGCCTCGGGCGCGATCATGGCGTCTCCGAGGTCGTCGAGTCTTTCGCGAATCTCTTCGGCCTCGTTTGCGTCGAATACCCCTCCCTCTCGAAGGAGCTGCGCGTATCCGAGAGCGGACATGACCTCCGCCACGAACGCCCACTCTCCGTCGAAATGAGCGGTTCCTGTCGCGAGGTCTGCGGGAGAGATTTCTGTCCATGCGTGCGCGCCCGCCGCGAGTCTGCGCTGCGCGCTTCGTTCGCCACGAAAAACATCCCGGGCGTCACCCTCGAAGTATACGGCGAAGATCTTCATCGAGAGGGCAAGCGCAAACAGCCAAAGCGCGAATCGGACCGTGCGCGGTACGAAGCGTATGTCCCTATCCGAACGTTCGTTTTCCCCCACCCTCACGCTATTCGGTCGCTTCTTCCGGTATCGCGGAGTAGACCCAGCCGACGCGCAACATCAATCCAAAGCGCTGTCTCTCGGTCGCCTCTGTGTTGACCCGAAACATGGCTCGCGGAGCGAGTTCAACGAGGAGCCGGTGTGCGCCCTCTCCGATCTCAAGGCCCAGCGCGAGTGTCAGGGTCACCGCGCCGCCGATCTGCCGGATGCAGCGCTCACCACATCCGCGGATCACATCCGTGAGCGTTGCGCCTCCAATCTCGAAGAGAAAGCGGGGCGTATAAGGACTCGCATTGGGGATGCGAGCTCCGCCCGCGATGCTCAATGAGAAGCCCTCGGTCGGTACGCTCGCGATAGAAGGGACAAAGCTGGCGCCGAACCCGAAAAGTCCGGATCCTACGCGGGCTCCGGCGTAGACGGAGAGGCTCGCTGGGATCCCGAAGGAAAGACCTGCTTCGTCGCTATGTTCCAAAAAGACGCCGCCTCCGGAGGCGATCACCTCTGCTCGCGGCGTCACGCCATCTTGGGCTCGCGGCGTC
>JAHDCI010000253.1:0-1167 GCA_020629955.1 Myxococcota bacterium
GTATCCAGCCATGACGCCAAAACCGAAAACAAAGAGCGAGTAGACGAACGCTTTCATAGATCTCGTAGAGACCGAGTTCGCCACCGCGGTCATTCCCGACGGCATGATTCAGCCGTGATGAACGGCTTCGATATTGTAGCCATCGGGATCGATCACGAACGCTCCATAATACCCTGGGTGATAGTGTGGGCGTTCACCGGGGCCGCCATTGTCGGAAGCTCCGGCCTTGATCGCCGCGGCGTAAAAGGCATCGACGGCCTCACGCGTCGGAGCGCGAAAGGCGATATGCGTCGGGCCCACCGAATCGGATTGAACGAGCCACAACACTGGCTTGCCCTCCGGCCCGATACCGACCGTCGCTTCGCAGGAGAGCGAGGGCACCTCGTTTCGCGTCAACTCCATGACCTGCTCGTAGCCGATGGGGGCGAGCGCCTCGAGGTAGAAGGCTTTGGACTTCGCGTAGTCGCGAACGAGGAGAGTATAGTGGTCGATCACGTCACGAGCCTATCTGCGATTCGCCCTCGTGACGAGCGTGCGGCGCCGGTGCTTGGTAGTCTTTCTCGGATGAGGACTGTGTGCACCTGCGGGCTAAGCATCGCGATCTCGCTCGTCGCGCTTTTGGCTTCGGCTCAGGCCGTGGATATCGAAGTGCCTTCGCAGGATCCCAGCGAACCGGCCTTGCGATTGAGCCAACCCGAAGCAGACGCACTCGTCCAAGTTGTCTCACGAGCCATCGCAGCGGATTCTCGACTGACCACATTTTCACGTAGCGAACGTTCTCGTTTGAGGACGCGCTGGGAGCCTCGTCTCCGAGCAACATCGATGGGCCTTCACTGCGGCGGATACTATCTGCAGCACCATCGCGGGGAGCTACGTTTCTCGACCACACTTGAGGTCCGTCGAGGAGCGCGCTTCATGGTCGAGATTCGCGTATCCAGAAGTGCCCACCGGTTCCGGGTCCGAGAAATCAACCGGGTCATCGCGCATCGGCGGCGCGGCCCGTAACGCTCTCGCGGGAAGCAAGTGCGTGATAAGATGTCGCATGCGCCGATTCTTGCTCGCATCACTCCTCCTGGCCGGATGCAGTGTTCCGCCACTGACGGATGCTGGTCCCATCGATGCCGGAACGGACGGGAGCACGATGGATGCGTCGACGAACGACGCAGA
>JAHDCI010000253.1:1267-6073 GCA_020629955.1 Myxococcota bacterium
GCAGAGATGAACGACGCGATCGTCTGCGAAGAGGACGAGATCGCCTGCAACTTCCGCGATGATGATTGCGACTCACGCATTGATGAGGGAGGGGTCGGCTGCATTTGCGACGACGAAGGATGCGTTCCTTGCGCGGAGGGCGAAGCGTGTGACTCCGCATGCGTAGGAGCGCTCTGCGAGGAGAACCAAGAGTGTAAAGCGACCACCTGGAGCTGCACCGATGGCGCGCTCACCTGCGGTCCCGCGCAGCTCGCGGCAGACGGGACCATGTGCTCGATCGGCGAGTGCATGGAAGGTGAGTGCATCCCTACCATCGAGTGTCCGGGCGAGGGCGAAGACTGCAGCTCAGACTGTCAGATTTCCGAAATCCAGTGCCGAACCCCTGGAGAGCCCGTTTGTGTTCCGCTCCGGCTCGCAAGCTCCGCGACGGTCTGCCGGGAAGCCCGAAACGATTGCGATCTCGAGGAGAGATGCACCGGTCGTAGCGGCGCGTGCCCGATGGATCGTTTTGCCTCCGATGGTCAGACATGTGATTTCGGGGGCGGCAATATGTGCATGGGAGGCGACTGCGTTCCGAGCTCGTGCGTGGAGCCCCCTGGCAGCTCCTGTGGGATGACGACAAGTGCCTGCTCCGTGCGAGTGTGGCGCTGCATCGGCGGAGTCGACCAGTGCGTCACCGAGGCGGCCGTCGCGGGCACGCTTTGCCGAGAAGCTGAAGGAGATTGCGACATTCCCGAGCGGTGCGATGGCAGCAATTTTGATTGCCCAACGGACCGGTTCTTCGACAGTCGCATCGTCTGCCGACCTTCAACCGACCCGTGTGACCCTGCAGAGCGATGTTCGGGCCTAAACCGAATGTGCCCGATCGACAGCATCTCCTCGGACGGGAGCTTGTGCAGCGTCAGCACTTGCAACGATCGATGTTTCGAGGGCCGGTGCGTTGCCTGCGCCGGAACGTGCGGGGGGGATGGTGGAGTCTGCGGAATGGACACCGATATGTGCATCTGCTTCTGACAACCCGTTCATTTATTCCAGAGCCCGAGTGAAAGCTGGGCTCCTCTGCGGCGTTTAATGAACCGATTCCCAATGAACCGATTCCCAATGAACTTGAACCCCGTAAGAACCTCTCTCGCGATGATCACCATTTTGGCGTTCGGCGGGCTCGGTTGCCCGAGTTCTTCTCCGGGGCGCCGGCTGCATGTCGAGCAAACGGAGGGCAGCGAAGTGGAGGGCGAGTTGTCGCCCCCTCTGCCCGCCGCGGGGTGCGCTTACGTCGGTGACATATCGCATCGGATTCAGCGCTGCGAGAGTGACGAGGGGTGGCAGGCGCGCTTCCTCAACCCGCTTACCTACGAGTACCTCCACCGAAGCGCAGCGGGGCTCGTCCTTCTCTCCTCGGGCGATCGCTCGGCACTCTTTCGCGAAGACGACGGCGAACTTCTTTGGAGTGCGGAGATTCTGAACCGGCGCATCGGTCTCTCTCTCGACGGAGACCGCGCCTGCTTTTCCGCTTCGGGCTGGATTCTCTGCATGGATGCGAACGGACAGCAATCGCCGTGGGTGCACGTTACCGAAGACTTCTGGCTTGAATCACTTCATCCAACTGAGAACTTCGTTTTTGCGGTCAATCGAACACACTCCGGCTCGCATCGCCTGCTATTGCTGGATGCGGACCTCTCCGTCGTATGGGAGCGCTCGCTTCGAAGCCATGAGGTTGTCGCGCGGCCAGGAGACCGAATCTGGGCGAGTCTCGATGAGGGCGCCGCAGGCGAGGTGCAGCTCATCGACGCGAGCGGACAGTTCCTCGCAACACACGAAGGAAGCCTGAGCGAGCTCGTGCCGCTCTCGAGTGGAGAGATGCTGACGCAAGATTCCAACCCAGCGACTCGACGCTATGCGGATTCCCGCGGTGATGTCGTCCACTCATGCGATCGCGACGAACTGCCGCCTGGAATCCCCTACGCGACCCGCGACGGGTTCGTCATCATGAGCGGGATCGAAGAGACGATGGTCTATTCCTATCTCGAAGATCCGTGTTCAATCGAAGAGCGAGTCGATGGTGTTGATGCTCCGGAATGGCAAGCGCCACAGTCGCAGACTTGTTTCGCCACGGAGCGAATGTGCGGAGATGAGTGCGAGCCGATCTTGAATTCGCGGGATCACTGCGGCGCCTGCGGAAACGCGTGCGGTGGAGACACGCCGATCTGTGTGGACGGTAGGTGCTCCGCCTGTCCCGAAGGACAAGGATTCTGCGACGAACGCTGCATGGTGCCGAATACCCCCGACCACTGCGGCGACTGCGGAAATGTCTGTGACAACGACGAGACCTGCGTCGATGGTTCCTGCGAGGACGCGGGGTATTGCTACGTCGAAGAAGACTGCGAAGAAAACGACACAGGCTGGATTTGCGGAAACGGATACCGCAACGGTGCACCGCCGCCCGAAGATTATGTGCATCCAGAGCCACGTCGATGTGAAGAAGATCGAGATTGCTCGCGGCCTGCAACGTGCGTCGGCGGGGTTTGCACGCCGCCGTGCGAAACCTGTTGTGCGCCAATGGCGCGCCCAGAGCGATAGCCGCGCCCACGCTTCCAGCGGAACCAGTGGTATTACGTATGGCATGACCCGGAATCTAGGAATCGCGTTGTGTCTGCTTCTTCTTGTGGCTTGTGGAGACGATGACGCTCCCGGAGATGGGGGACTTTCCGATGCGGGTGGCGAGGACGCGACGGTGCGTGACGCGGGTGATCTCGATGCAAACGAACCGGATGCGGCAATGCGCGACGCCAGCACCGATGCGGCAATGCGCGATGCAACAATCCTGGACGCGGGAGTTGATTCCGAAGTGCGCGACGCTGGCGATGCGTCGATCGCGGACGCATCGCCGGACAGCACCACGGATGCAGAACCCGATGCTGGCGCGCTTGAAGAAATCACGATGCTCTCGTTCAATATCGCAAGCGCGTTCTGCCGAGATGGCTGCTTCTATACCAATCCGAGACCGATGCTACGTTATGTCGCGCAGCTCATCGTCGACGAGGGTGTCGATGTTGTGGGATTGCAGGAGATCGAGGTCGGCACCGCACGGCACGACAGCGTCGATATGCTCACGTTCCTTCTCGCGGAACTCGAGCGACGAAGCTACCCCATGGAGGGACGCTTCGAGCGCCGCTTCGACGTGGATGGCGGCGAGTTCGGACAGGCGGTGCTCAGCCGCTATCCAATCCGCGGATATGTCGCGACTCGCCCCCCAGACGCCGATCTTCAGGCCGTGATTCAAGAGTTTGTCGTGCAGCCCGGAGAGGAGCGCGTACGGATCTTCAATATTCACCCGAGCCCCGGAGGCCGGGCATGCCGCACGATCGACCCCTACCTCATCGACGAATACTCCGCGCATCCTGCACAGGCGACCTTCTTGCTTGGTGATTTTAACGCTAGGCCGTCGACGGCATGCTACGGCGCAGTAACCGAAACCCATATTGACGCGTGCCTTGAAGGTGGCGATCCAAGCTGCGTTCGAACAGTCGATCCTATCGTCCGTCCCGACGTGCCAAACCCTCTCCGCATCGACTATGTATTTCACCGGATTCCCGCCCGAAGCTCCGTCAGCTTCAGCGAGGCCTACGTTCTTCCGGATATCAACGCCGAACAGAATATCTCGGACCATTTGCCTGTGTTCGCGACGTACACCGTGGAGTGATCGCGCAACCTTTCAAAAAGAACGCAACCAAGCGGCGAACTGACCGAATACACCATATGACCAAGATCCTCTCTTCCGCTCATCGTCACTCAACTCACGTATTCAAGCGCCCGGCGCTCTTCGCGCTGGTCCTCCTCGCATCGCTCGCGGGCTGCGGCGACACCGCGGAGGACGCAGCGGCAACGCCTGCCACTGAGCAAGCTTTGGTCGATCGCGAAGGACCGACGACACGCGCGGATTGGTGTCGCGCGGTAATGTCGGAGATGTGCGATCGGCTGACTTCGCTCTGCGGACAAAACCAGCCTGAGTTCCGCCGCGGCTGCGTTGAGGGCGGGCTCGAGGAGTGCGTCGGCGGCGCGCCCAATGAGGCCACCGGTCGCACGTTCGCGGACCTACGCAGCTGCGTCGGGATGATGCACGCACCTGTGCCTTCGTGTCAGGGGCTGACCCAAAATATCGCGGCAATGAGCAGCGGGCTCGGTCCATATGCGCAATGCGTCATCGGTCCCCCTAGCGGCCTTTGAGTCCGAACCCCGCTTCGCGGCATGTTCACCCACTCAAACGCCGTCCAATTCTCGTCACCTTTGAACAATGCATGCGTCGAGTCGGACGCCTCTGCGTACACAAAACTCCCGCGTTTCAGAATGGGATCAAATCAACGGGCGGCTAGGCCATACGGACAAAAATCTGTACGGCGAGCGCTCCGAGCGCGATGAAGATGCCAATGGCCGAAAGGATAAGTGTCGGCGCGTAGCGCCATCCCAGGTCCCGTTTCGCGTCGGGGTCCCGAACGCACGAGATCAAAATCATTACGGCACTTCCAATCGCAACGAGCGGCAGAAGAAAGAAAATGCCACGAGCCTCGACACAAAAACTGAGCGCTCCGATACCTACAGAGCTGAGGGCTCCGATGAACATGCTCTTTCGACGGGACGCGTTGTCGCTCTCGGCCGCAGCCATTTGAGGCGCGGCCGCGCAGTACCCACAAACAAGCGTGCCAGATTCGCTCATCTGAAGCTGCGCTTGCGGAACCGATCGCTGGCAGGAGGGACACGGAACGCCGGGGGTGGCAGTTGGGGATGCAAAAGGGTCAGTCATTTCTTCTT
>JAHDCI010000254.1 GCA_020629955.1 Myxococcota bacterium
TCTTCGGAACCGGCATCTTCGGAACCGGCATCTTCGGAACCAGAGTCTTCAGAGCCCGCATCCTCCGTAGAAGCGTCCTCCGCAGAAGCGTCTTCGCTGGGTGCGTCCTGCGAATCTGCGTCCTGCTCGGAGCTATCCGCCGCCGCGTCTTCGGCCCCTCCGTCAGCGCGACTATCGTCGTCACCACAGGCTCCGAAAAGAAGAAGGCTCAGCAAAGCGAAAAGCGACAGAAACTTGGACATTTCATCAACGTGTCACGCAGCCGAAAGCCATTCAAGGCATTGCCCTCCGGCTCTGGTACTCTCTTCCACATGTCGAACTCCCCCGCCTCAAGCGACGCATCCTACGAGCCGTTCCTGGCCATGGTTCACGAGGGCCTCGCGACACCGGTCGCCATCGGAGACCTGCTTCCCGAGGTCCCTCACCTACCCACCGACGCCGCAGAGGGAACGCTTGGAATTCAAAGCGTCGAGGGCTTCGAAGTGCTCGCGGAGAAGACGAGTCCAAAGGCGGCCCTCTTTCTGCTCGCGGCCTCCCATGGTCTCACCCCAGCGTTCCCGTCGGCGGTCATCGAGGAGACTCGTAAGTGGATCGAGGCTCCGGAAATCGACGACCCATCGCTCGAAGATCTACGCGACCTCGCATTCATCACCATCGACGGGAAAACCAGCCGCGATCTTGACCAAGCGCTCCACATCGAACGAAACGAGGGGGGATACCGGCTGCGCTATGCCCTCGCGGACGCAGCACACTACATCCGCCCGGGAACAGCCCTCTTCGAAGAGGCCCTGAAGCGCGGCGCGAGCTACTATATGCCCGGGGTGATGGTGCCGATGCTGCCGAAGGAACTCTCGGAGGGTTTGGTCAGCCTCAATCCTGACGTGGAGCGCCGGTCGATGCTCTTCGATATGCAGCTCGATGGAGAAGGTCGCTGCACCAAGACTCGGCTCGCGCGCGCCCGGATTCGCTCCCGAGCGAAGCTTGATTGGGGCGGAGTGCAGGCCTACTACGACGGCGAGCGAGCAGGTTTCTCAGCCGATATCGATGCGGTCCTTGCGCTTCTCAAGGAGGTCGGAACGATCCGGATGCAGATGGCGGAGGAGCGGGGAGTGATCCGCTATCGCCGCAGCGAAGTGAGTGTCTCCCTGGACGAAGATGAACCCATGGGGTTTGTGGTTCATGAGGACGTCCGCCGCGCGGTCGAGCGTTATAACGAACAGATCTCGCTCCTCTGCAACGTCGAAGGCGCGAAGCTGCTACGGGCAGGGGCAAACGATGAGGATGTCGAACCGATCTATCGCGTTCATCCACCGCCCACGGAGGAAAAACTTCAGCGCCTGGAGCAAATGCTGGACGCTCTTGCGCGCGCGCACTCGCTAACGCCCGATATCTGGAAATGGACAAGAAAGGACGATCGCTCGCTCGGAGACTACCTCGACGCCCTTCCCGAAGAAGGCTTCCAAGGAAGGCTCGCCCGAGCGGTCCATCGACAAGCCGTGATGGCCAACGTTCGCTCCTCCTTCGCAACGGAGGCTGGCAAACATCATGGCGTCGGCGCAGAAGTCTACGCGCGGTTTAGTGCGCCCATGCGAGAGATTGTCGGTATCTTCCTTCACCTGGAGGCGTGGGAGGCGGTGACCGGAGAAGGCTCTCGATCCGAAGAACTTCGACAAGCTGTCGTCACGAAAGCCAACGCTTCCAAACGGCTCCAAAGTCAGATCAGCGATAGTTCGAACCGTCTGGTGCTCGACCGTCTGTTCGCGAGCAACGAAGGCGGATCATTCGTAGGCACCGTGATGGGCATGTCCCGCGGAAAGATCTACGTGATGCTCGACGCTCCATCCGTGGACGTAAAAGTCTACCTTCGCCATCAACAGCGACACGGCCGCGTTCGGATCGAGGACGATGGAGCGAGCGCATGGGTGAAGGATAGGCTCCTGTGTCGCCTTGGCGACGAAGTGCAGGTGAAAGTCGAGGGACGAGACGAGGAACATGACCGCTGGGTGCTCACCATCGGCACATAGCGTTCTCTCACCTCTTCAAGACACGCGATGCTCTGCGTTTGCACGAGGCCTTCGCGACGCTCTACAATCTCCCTATGCTTCGCATTCCCGGTAACGTTCCGTCCCTGCCCTACGTTTCTACCGCTGCGCTTTTCGCAGGGTTGCTCTCGATGAGCGCCTGCGCGTCCGGTGCAGATCCCGACGATGCTGGAACGGAGGAGGATTCTTCCGTTCGAGATAGCTCCGTTCGCGACACCGGCCGGGACACCTCACGCCCCGACACCATGCCCCCGGTGGAGGGACAGTGCGACGGCATGGCGAACGGCACAACCTGCGACGCCGACAGCGATGGTTGCACCGAGGATACCTGCCAAAGCGGCGAATGTGTCGCGGGAGAACGCATCGAATGCGGCGACGAACTCGCCTGCACTCTGGACGCCTGTCAGTCGACGGGTCCCATGTCGCATGAATGCGTCGCGGAAGTCGCGTCGGTCGCCTGCTTGATCGATGGATCCTGCATCATGAACGGCGAGTTCAATCCGGAAAACAGCTGCCAGGTCTGCAACCGCATCAGCGGAGAAGCAGACGACTGGACCCTCGTCGAAGGCGCTTGCGACGACGGCGATGCTTGCACAGTCCGCGATACCTGCGTCGATGGCGCATGTGTGGGCTCTCCAATCGCCGAAGACATCTACGAGCCGAACAATAGCAACGAAGAGACCTACAACCTCGGTGAGGTTGACGATAATGAGAGCTTCCCGAAGGGCGTCATCAACGGCACCCTCTTCCCTGAGGGTGACGAAGATTGGTTCGTGTACACGGACAACGACGCCTCCCGTTTTGCCTTCATCTACCCACGCGTGGAGCTTCGCGACATCCCGGAGGGTTCCGACTACGACGTCTGCGCGTACATCGTGTGCCCCGGCGATGAGCCGCCCGACGACATCAGCTGCCGTTCGGGCTCGGTCGAATCGTTCATGTGGACGCAGGGCTGCTGCAGCCGAAACACAGGGTCCGCGAACGAAGATGTCTACATCAATCATAGCTGTCCCGGGCGGGACGACACCGCCGACGTATACGTCCGCGTGACGCGGGTCAGTGGGGGTGCGAGCTGCGAGGGCGAGTACCGCCTCCGCTGGGGCGACGACTGATTCGACACGAGAGAGAAGCCCACCGCACGGTGGGCTTTTCCTTTTTGCGCGAGAGGGAAGGAGAGCCGGCCCTTGCAAGAGTCGATGGACATGCCTAGAATCGGATATGTCTCTACCTCTTGAGTTCTTTGAGCGACTTCCGAAGACGGACCTTCATGTCCACCTCGATGGTTCGCTCCGACTTTCCACGATTCTGGAGCTCGCTGACACCCAGGGTGTGAAGCTCCCCTCCGATACTCCTGACGGCCTCGCAAAGGCGATGCACCTCGGGGAAAACACGGGCTCGCTCGTCGAATACCTGAAGGCATTCGATACGACGCTGAAGGTCATGCAGACCAAGAAGGCGCTGCACCGAACGGCCTACGAGCTTGCCGAGGACGCGCACCGCGAGAACGTCCGCTATATGGAAGTTCGCTACGCGCCCATGCTGCACACCCGCGAAGGGCTTCGCTTGACCGAAGTCGTCGAAGCGGTCCTCGCAGGGCTTCGGGAGGCGTATCAGGATTTCGGCGTTCGCTCGAACGTGATCATCTGCGGCATCCGCAATATCTCGCCGCAGTCCTCCCTCGAGATGGCGCAGCTTGCGGTTGCCTACAAGAATCGTGGCGTTATCGCGTTCGACCTCGCGGGCGCCGAGTACGATCACCCGGCGAAACACCACCTCGAGGCGTTCCAGCTCGTTCGCGACAACAATATCTCCGTCACGATCCACGCCGGCGAGGCGTATGGACCCGAGTCGATCCATCAGGCAATTCACGTCTGCGGCGCTCACCGGATCGGACATGGCTGTCGCCTCCGCGAGGATGGCGATCTCCTTCACTACGTGAACGACCACCGCATCGCGCTCGAGTGTTGCCCCTCGTCGAACGTACAGACCGGCGCGGTGCGGGACCTCGCCAGCCACCCGCTCCGTCTTTACCACTCGCTCGGCTTGCGCGTCACCGTGAACACGGACAACCGCCTCGTAACGGATACGACCGTCTCCCGCGAGCTTTGGCTCACGCACGCGCAGGTCGGTCTTAGCCCGAGCGATATCCGCAAGGTTGTTACGAACGGGTTTAAAGCTGCGTTCCTCCCCTTCCATGAGAAGCAGCAACTCCTTCGGGCGATTCACAAAGAGCTCGAGGCGATTTTTGACGAGGAGCCGGAGGCGAGTGAAGCCAAGGCCGACGCAAAAGGCGCTCCCGCTAGCGCGTGATCGACGCTCATATTCACGCTTCGGCGCTAACGTCCGAGATGACCGCCACAGGCGCGGTCATCCCGGACGTCTTTCTTTCGAACGAAGCTGGCTCGGGCTTCGAGGGATCCATCTGGCGCTGTGCCGGGCTGCATCCAATGCACGCGAGCGATATCTCAAAGGAGAACCTTAAGCGCTCTCTTCGGGAGAAGCTCGAGAGTGGATCCTTCGCGGCAATAGGAGAGTTCGGTCTCGACCGAATCCTCGAAGCTCGTCACTCCCGGGAGCGACAAGAGGAAGCGTTCGAAGTGCAGCTGGAGCTTTCCGAGGCCTTTCAGCTTCCCATTGTGCTGCATGTTGTCAGACGTCACGGGCGCGTTCTCGAGCTCCTCGGAACGCGGGCGCGGGCCGGCATGGTTCACGATTTTCAAGGGAGCTCTGAGCTCGCTGAACAATATCTCGCGAGGGGCCTTTCTCTCAGCGTGGGCCCGTCGGTTCTTGATCCCCGTCACAAGAAGGCGCGGATCATCGCGATGGAATGTCCCCTCGAACGCCTCCTCCTCGAAACGGACGCGGAGGTTCCGGAGCACGCGTCGCGCCTACTCGACGTTCGACGGGAGGTCGCGAAGCTCCGCAACATCGGAGAACGCGAGCTCAGCGCCGCGGTCGATCGGAACGTTCAGCGTCTTTTCGGATTGGCGGAGAAATCCCAATAGCCGACGACTCATTCGAGCATTTCGTTCGCCCGGGTCAGTGAAATCAACGTAGGCGAATGTATGAGTTCCGAGAGCGCGACATCGTCGAGCTCGCAAGCGAACGCCTCCCACGCACGCGCTAGCGCCTGCTCAAGAGCGCAATCCCCCTCGAGACGGCAAGAGATGCCCCGGTAACAATCGGCGAGGTCGAGAGGCTCGAGCGCCCGAACGACTTCACCCACCGTGATGCTCTTCGCAGGCCGCGCGAGTGTGGCCTTTTTCCCGCGACCACGTGACGCATTCACCCAGCCGTGACGAGTCAGCGTCTGCATGACCTTAGAGAGATGCGAAGGCGAGAGCTCGAAGAGATCGGCGATCTCACGGGCATGACGGTCATTGGTGGCAAGGAGCATCAACGCGCGGAGCGCATACTCCGTCCTCTGTTGGAGCTTCACGACCGAGCCTTGCGGAGAACGTTCTTCGGCATCAAAATAGGAATCATGGATTCGCATTTAAATCGAAACCGGCGAGAATTCTACTCCGTCGAAGAGATTGAGAGCTTGGTGCGCGGGTTTTACGCGAGGGTAGAGAACGATGAGTCGCTTGGGCCCATCTTCGCGAGGCGTGTCAAAGACTGGGATCCGCATCTCGCGAGAATGGTCGGTTTCTGGCGAGCGGTGCTTCGCGGGGAACCAAGTTTTCGACCACGACCTGAAGGGCCCCCGCCGATCATTCATCAGCAGATCGCAGAGCTAGACCGAGAACATTTCGTTCGTTGGCTTCAGCTCTTCCAAGAGGTCAGCAACGAGATGTTGAGCTCGTCGAAGGCCGAATACGTTCAGGAACGGGCCAAGAGGATGGGCGTCGCCCTGTCCGCACATCTTCCCGAATGAAGGCACCCGCTTCTTGAGAGGCGAAACAAACGACCAGCGCGTCGAAGGCCGCTTGGCCCTGCGAGGTTGAGGTCCCCA
>JAHDCI010000042.1:0-6114 GCA_020629955.1 Myxococcota bacterium
AGCGATAGGAACGCGAGCCAGGTGAGATCACCGACGACGAGGTGGGTGAGCTGAAGCCAGATGGGGGCGAGCAGCAAAAGGTTGAGGAAGCCGATCGCGACTTGCGCGATCAACAGACCAATGAGCGCGGCGGAGTAGGGGCGTAGCGTTTCGCCGAGATGCTGGGCGGCATACCAAAGGGAGCCGACCGTGACGCCAATCGCGAGGATCGGGTGAAAGGTGCGAAGCCTGAGAAAGATGTGCGAGCTGGTATCGAAATCCTGCGCGAAGCCTTCGGCGAGCGAGTCGACGGGAAAGAGGGTGTCGCCGAGCGCGGCGATGGCGCCGGCGATGCCGACCAGGATGAAGCCGAATGAGAGCGCGATCGGAAGCGCGTCACGTTTGAGGTCAGGGCGAACCAGCCGAATATCGTGCGCGGCAAAGACATGCCGAAGGCACATCGCCAGCAGGATAAACGTGTTCGCGAGATGAGCGCCTGCCCAATAGCCGCGTGCGGAATCGGGGTTTTCGGCCACCATTCGGAAGATCACGAGCCCGGCGCCGAGGAGGGCTTCGATGGTCATCCAGAAAAAGAGCCATCCTGCAGCCCGGCGAACGGGATGTCCTTTGGGAGAGACTTTTTTGGCGATGAAGATCTGCGCGAGCGCGCCGATCCAGACGAGACCGGAGGTGACGCGATGAGTGAGCTCGACAATGGTTTTGGTCGCAGGCTCGGGAGGCAAGACTTCGCCATTGCAGAGCGGCCAGTGATCGCCGCAGCCGTCCCCCGAAAGCGTCGCGCGGACAACTGCACCCCACACGATCACGAAGAGCGTGTAGACCAAAAAGCCAATCGACCAGCGGCGGTACCAGCGCGGGATTTCCACCTTCGAGATGTGCTTCGCGCGGGTGCTCGAGGCAAGTGGCGCGCTCTAGAAAACACAGCGTGTTTCGGGGCTCGTCTATCGACGTTTGCACCCTTGGCACGAAATCAACTTTCGCAAGCGGGTCTCGCTCGCGGATCTGCGGGACTTACTAGCGATCGAATACGTCTGGAAATTCGTCAGGCTGCTCGTAGCGCGCGTACTCATTCTCCCATTCGGGAAGCGCGCCCTGAGCGTCGCGCCACTCCATATAGCAATCATTTGCGGCGTCATCGTCATCCTGATGCTCCGATTCACACTCGAAATAGACCGACGATTCGTCCTCGTGTTCGTCTTGTCCGCCGGAGACCAGCACCCGAAGCGTGCCGCCGTTGAGAGCGAGAGATACCGTCTCGCAGATTTCGACTGCGCCAAAGATATCCCGAATATCGCAATCCGCGATTCGCTCCTCCAAGAGCTTCCACCCCGCATCGCCGCGAACGATGAGATAGCTCGGCATATTGTTTCCTTCGGTGAACGAGACGGGGCACGCGGCGCGAAAGGTTGGCGTGCCGCGCGGTCCAAGCTCGACACACTCACGGCTGTCGAAGGTGCAATCGAAACGCAGGCAGAACTCGTTCACGCTCGCTCGCGGGGCGGCTTCGAGCATAGGTTCGATATCGAGTTCGTCGTCGAAATAGTCGCCTTCATCGAAGGCTTCTTCTTCAGATTCGAGCTCTCGCTGCTCTGCGCGGATTCGCTCAAGTCGGCGGCTTGCAGTTCGGTTTGGACGCACCGCGATGGACTGCTCGAGATAGTCGATCGCGGCTGCGAGACGGCCCATTTGATGAAGGGCAAGACCCGCGTTGTAGAGGCACGCGCCGCGCGTGCGGGGCGGCGCGGTGCGAAGGCCGCGAAGAAAATAGGGAAGCGCTTCGTCGGCCATTTCGCTCTGCAGCGCTTGATACCCGGCTTCGCAAAGCAGCGTCGGATCACTGGGGGCGAGCTCGAGTGCGGATTCGAAGCGAAGCTGGGCCTCGAGATGATCTCCGGCTCGGCCAAGACGTCTTCCTTCTCGCCGAAGCCGAGCGATCTCCTGCGCCCGGCGAATATCCGATCGGGCCGGCGCCCCCTGTCGTCGTTGACGAGGCAGAGTTCGCTGCGGCTCATTGGGCGTGGTTTGCTGCTCCGCTGCTTGTTGCTCTGCCGCTTGCGGCTCCGTCGGAGTCGTTGCAGCGGTCGTTTCCCCTCGCGTTTCCTCTCGGGTTACCGCGCTCGTTTGCTCCGCTGAGGCTTGTGCAGCGGTTGAGTGTTCATCCTCGCCGCAGGCGGCCACGAGCAAGGCAAGACAGATCAGGCAGCGTAGGTCGAAACGTTTCATAAGAAGCTCCGCGGGGAGGGGAGGTCGATAAAACGAATCCCAGGCTCTCGTTTCATTCCAGCATCCCCCAGAATCTCGAAGGCAGCGCCCGGCGAACGAAGCGTGCGCACCTTCCCCTGCCATTCGATATGAATCTCCGCGTCCGCGATTTTGGAGTTCAGACAGTGTTTGGTTCCCCCCGGAGGATTCTCGTAGGGGATTGCCAAAAAGGCCTCGGGCGGCGCTTCGATCGTTCCCCGAATCTTGCCTTCGGAAGACTCTCCCGAGAAGTTCCATCGAAGCGTGAGCGGATCGTAGCGGCCATGGTTTTTGATGGCCCGCCAGAGCGCGGAGAGCCGCAACTCGCGCCCGTTCTCGCGGAAGACAATCGGGGTGAGCCATGGAGTTTGAAGCGCCCCGAGTTGAATCCGCGCCGTCGAGACTTCGAGAAAGGCATCCGGCGCTTCGTCGAAACCTGCGACCTGCCCCCACGCGTATTCGCTTGTATGCTCGCTTCCCCAATTGTGATTCTGGCTGCCGACAAAGCCTTCGAGGGAGATCTCCTCATTCTCAAACCAGAGGCTCCCGCCGAAGCGCGCACCGGGACTTCCGACCAAGACCTTCGCTTTGGGAAAGGGCGCCTCGTAGAGGCGCGGCGGCAGCAATAGGAGCGGCTCGTTTTCCGAAAACGATAAGTCCCACCGAATCGTACCCGCTTGTCCGAGGGCGCTCCCTCGCTGAAGCGATGCCTCGCCGAGTCGAACGTCGAGACCTGTCCCGAGATGACATTCCGACGCCGCAATGAGTTCCTTCTGCGCGTGCACCTCTCCGTTTCGAAAGAGCATCGCCCAGAGCTCTCCGCACGCCTCCATACCCCTCTCTCGGTAGCGCGTATATCGAAGCCAAAAAGCCTCCTTTCGATTCGGATGGTTGCCTCGCAGAAACCAGCTTTCGTAGAAAGGCTTTGGGGCGCGAGGCGCCCTCGTGGAGTGCACGTCCATCCTTCGATCCTGCTCGCTCGGGGAACAGAATTGAAGCTTGAAGCGGGCGCCGACGATTTTTTTGGCGCTGCCTGGGAACTTTTTCGGCTTTAGAATGTCTGGGACCCTATGCCTGTGCCCGAGCCCGAGATTTCGAACGAAGATTCCAACATCGAAAATCCCTTCTCGGAACTTAAATGCGAGCTCGAGATTCGCCGGCTCTACAAAAACCTCGCGCGCAGAATGCATCCTGACGCCAACCCACTCGATGCTCGGGCACCCGAACGCTTTCGCCTCCTCACTGGGCAATATCGCCGCGCGCTAGCACGGATGCGGAATGTCGAAGCGGATGCCGAGTCTCTCGAGGCTCCCCGCCCGGTACCGAAAACGCCGCTGGCCTGCCCCGTCTGCGGAGATGGCTTTACGATTGGGCACACCTGCCCCCGCTGTAACGTTGCGCTCTTCGATCGTCACCTCGGCGCGCCGGAGCTTGAAGATGACCCCGCGGTGCTCGCGATGATCGCGGACCTCGAAGAGCGCGCGAAGAAGGCGGAAGAAGAGCCACTCTTTGTCATTCCTGAACGAGCTCGTCCGCCGCTCATGGCTTCGGGCATGTTTGGGTTTGCTTGGGGCCACTGGGAGATCGGCCTGATCGGTTCGTCGATTCTCTTTTTCGGTTTTGGCAGCCTCGTGATGCTGCTTTTGGCCCACGAGCAGCTTCAGCGGATCCGGCCGCCCGAGTGGTTCCGAATGAGTCAGCGTCCCTGAGCGCCTGCGGCATTTTCGCGCGCCGCTTCAAATCGGACGCATGCGCGCGCCACGCTCCAACGATTCAGAATGGGAACGCGCGGCGGCTCAAGCGACTGTGAATCGCTGGCGGCTCTCACTCTTCACTCTTCATTCGGAAAGAATCTGCACTCGTCCCTCGAACCGGAGCGGAAACGCCCGCGCCGCCGAGTCTTCTTCATTTCGAGCCGCAATTTCCTCCGGCGAGCGCTCGTCCGAGTACACGGGAAGGTCGGGGATCGAACCGTCAGTGAGCGTTTGGGCAAGCGCCGATGGATCCGGATGCCGGAGAGCGAACTGAAGCGCCCGGGGCGCGAGGTGCCGGCGCGCCGCTTCGATCACGGCGTTCGCGTCCAGCGCTTCGAGGCCGGCGCGCACCGTGTCCTCGAAAGGGTCGATCGTATCGTAGAATCGGTCCTCTACGGCGTTCGCGAGTCGGTAGCTCGCAGATGACGTGCGCTCGGCGAGCGATGCGAGAACCCGTGCTTTCGCGGCTTCGAAGGCCTCACTGGAGAGACCCTGCTCGAGCTCTCGAGCCAGAATGTAGGCGCTGAAGTGAGCGACAAACGAGACGTTTTCGGGTGCGACGCCCGCGATATGCATTGCGAACTGCGGCAGATGAGTCGCGGCGTAGGGCATCCGTAAGAGCCCAAACTCCGCGGCGACGCTTTGCTCGAATTCTCCCTCCGCAAAAGCTTGAGCGGCAAGCCCGCGCTGCGTCTGGAGAGCCTCCGTGAGCACTCCCGCTTGACGGCTGGTTCCGAGGTGTGCCGCGAAGACCATCATGGCGACGTAGTCTGGATGGTCGCGACTAACCTCAATATGCTGACCCGCGCTGATGCTCGTGACCTGAGTCAGGCCGCTCGGGAGGATCGCTGCGCGGGAGATACGGCCGCGTGTCTCCGGGCGCTGTGGCTCAAGGTGGCCCTGACAGCTCCCGTGGTCGCTCTCTCGGAGCGCGTCACGGATACGCCGCGCGAGCGAATTTCCTTCGCCACCCGCGACGCCGATGATCGAACGGCCGCTACAAAAAGTCTGCTGCGCGTGCTCGAGAAGCTGCTCGCCGCTTATGTTGACTCGCCTTGCCTCGCCCCCGGTTTCGTCAAAGGGGCTCGCGAGAAGAAGGCGGAGATTCTCGCTCAGGCCACGTGCTCCGAGAGCGCCCAGTTCGACATTCGCCGTTTCGATCGAACCTGGCCGAAGCGTGCGCACGATATCCGCGATGAATGCGTCCTCGTTTCCGCCCTCTTGCAGCTGAAACGCGAAGACGCTGAGCTCTGGAGAGATGAAGACGTTCGGATGAAAATCGGGCCGCTGAGCCGCTTGACTCATCAGAAGCATGGTGAGCTCATTCATGCGTAGCGGACGGTTCCACGCGCGCTGCCCGTTGCGATCTTCTTCATGACCCGCGAAGAATGCAATGTGCACAATGGGGGCTTCATCGCTGGGGACGCTCACGAGCTGCGCGAGTCCGAGGGATTCACGGGCGCGGTTATCGCGCGCGGGCTCTACGAGCGTTCCGCCGCCACCCTCGTTGCATGGTGGGCTTTCGCATTCACTTTGTTGCGTGAGCGGATCGATCGGAGGGATCTCCGGTGCGGGAACAGTGCTTCCGCAGGCGCTCAAAAGGACGAGCGAGAGGAACGAGTTGCGCGCGGAACGGCCAGAGGTCATCGCCTTCTCCCTACAGGAAGGGCTGAGGATCGTCCAACCCAGCTGTCCGGAAGACTGTGAGGGCTCCACTCAACACCGATCGCTGAATGTGTTAGAAGCTCGGCAGAACTTGGCGGCGAAGTTTCGTCGCGAAATGATTTGGAGAATCCATGAGCCTTTCCCCCGATACCCCCGCGCCTCCCGCGACCGAAAGCGTCCCCGGAACCGGTGCCCTCTTCGCGACCCTCTCGACCTCGATGGGCGACATCACCATTCGCCTTCATGAAGAGAAGGTTCCCCGCACCGTGGCGAACTTCGTGGGCCTCGCGACCGGCGCGGTCTCCGGCAAGCCCTTCTACGACGGGATCATCTTCCATCGCGTCATTCCGGAGTTCATGATCCAGTGCGGCTGCCCCCAGGGACGCGGCACGGGCGGACCAGGTTATAAGTTCGGTGACGAGATCGATCCGAGCCTGCGCCACGACAAGCCGGG
>JAHDCI010000042.1:6214-24213 GCA_020629955.1 Myxococcota bacterium
CAGGTTATAAGTTCGGTGACGAGATCGATCCGAGCCTGCGCCACGACAAGCCGGGGATTCTCTCGATGGCAAACGCTGGACCGAATACGAACGGCTCGCAGTTCTTCATCACGGAGGTTCCCACGCCGCATCTCGATGGCCGTCACGCGGTCTTCGGGGAGGTCATCGATGGCCTTGAGCTGATCTCCCAGATCGCGCGCGTCCCGACGGGCGGCGGCAACAAGCCGCGCACCGACGTCGTGCTCAACAAGGTGACCTGCTTCCGCAAGTAGTCTCGCTAACAGGCCGTTGATTTATTCCCATTCTGAATCGTGGGTTTTTTGCGTGCGCAAATGCGTCCGGTTCGAAGCCAAGTATTGTACATACGTGGCAAGAATTGGACGGCGGTTGAGTATGTGAAAATACCGCGAAGCGGGATTCGGAATAAATCAACGGACTGTTAAAGAGTGAGCATCATATCGATGCGATCGAGGCCGGGGCCAAAACCCTCGGCCTCTCTCTTTTCCGTCTCGAAGCCAAAGCGTGCGTAGAAGGCTTCGGTAAGTTGCGAGGTCGCGCAGCGGATACGCGTTGCGCCAAGCTCCTGGGCCGCCTCGATGCGCTCTTGCGTGAGCACCCGGCCAATTCCGCGGCGGTGTTTGTCGCGGCGGATCATGCCCCAGCAGAGCGACGCGAGCGTTCGGTCTTCTTCGAGACCGACGCCGCCACAGCCGACGACTTCGCCTTCAAGCTCCATCACGAGATAACGAAGGGTGCTTTTCTGAAGCACGCGATCGAGAAAATCGGCGAACATAGGCCGCTCTTCATCCGCGAAGTAGAGCGGGCGATTTGAGTCAAAGACGGCGAGGCAGGCTTCCCGGTTTTGGGCCTGGTAGTTGTGATAGATGAGCTCCATCAGGTCCTGTACCTATTTTTGGGGGTTGTCAGAGCGTAGATGATTGGATTCACAGAGTGTTTAGAAGTGAGGAGTAAGAGCGGCCCTCTTTCGACGAGCCTCGGAACGCTCCGTGATTTCAAGGGCTTCGCTATGGCAGCCCCCAAATATAGGGGCAGGACCTAGCTTTCCCCTTGCGCCTTTTTCTCTTCAAGCTCTTCCCAGCGCAACATCATCGCCTCAAGCTCCGCGGAAACGCTTTCGCGCTCCGCCGCGATTTTCTGCGCTTCGGCCGGATCACCGGTATAGAGCGCGGGATCTGCGAGCCGCGCTTCGAGCGCTTCGAGCTTCTCCTCTCGCGTGCTGATCTTCTTCTCGATCTGCGAGAGTTCCTTCTTCTCGTGATAGCTGAGGCCGGGCTTCGGTGTTTTGACGCGCTTTTCTTTGGGCGCCTTCGGCTCCTTGGTCGCGCTCTTACGGGGAACGCGTTCGCGGTAGTCGCTGTAGCCGCCGGCGTGCAGCGTCACGGTTCCGTCTCCATCGAAGACCAGGAGATGCGTCGCGATGCGATCGAGGAAAAAGCGGTCATGGCTGACGACGATCGCCGTCGCCTGCGCCTCGAGGATCATCTGCTCAAGCGACGAGAGCGTCTGCACGTCGAGGTCGTTGGTCGGCTCGTCGAGGAGGATCACGTTCGCTGGTTCGAGGAGGAGCTTTGCCAGGGCTACCCGCGCGCGCTCTCCCCCGGAGAAGACGGCGACTCGCTCGCGCATTCGATCGGGCGGAAAGAGAAAGCGCGCGAGGTAGGCCCGTGCGTCGATGGTCTGCCCGTCCGCGCCGCCGATCGTGACGTGCTTGCCATCTTCCGAGACGTTTGCGAGCAGCGTCTTTCCATCATCGAGGGTTCCGCGAGATTGATCGAGGTACGCAAAGCGCGTGTTCTTACCAATCTTGAGCTTGCCTTCGAGGGGCTTCAGGTTGCCGAGGAGGGCGTTCAGAAGGGAGGTCTTCCCCGCACCGTTCGGGCCGATGATGCCGATGCGCTGTCCGCTCAGGAGGTTGAGCGAGAGCGAATCGATGAGCGTCCTGCCGGCGATTCCGAGCTTTAGATCTTTGAGCTCGAGGATCTCTTTGCCAAGTCGCTGCGTCGTCAGCTGAAAACTCGCCAGTCCTTGACGCCGGACCGGCACCGCGTCCATCGCCTCGTGGGCTCGCTGAATTCGCGCCTTCTGTTTGGTCGTCCGCGCCTTCGGCGATCGGCGCAGCCACTCGAGCTCGGTCTTCAAGAAGCGCTGCCTATTGGCTTCCACTCGCTCTTGCTGCGATTCGCGTTCGGCGCTCGCTTCGAGGTAGTCGCTCCAGCCGCCGTCGTAGGAGAAGAGATCTCCGCGGTCGAGTTCGATGGTCCGCGTCACGACGCGGTCGAGGAAGGCGCGGTCATGGGTGACCACGACCAGCGTGCCGCGGAAACGGGTCGTAAAGTAGTGCTCGAGACCCTCGATGGTTTCGACATCGAGATGGTTTGTCGGCTCGTCGAGGAAGAGTAGCTCAGGGTTCTGAACGAGCAGTTTGGCAAGTGCGACGCGTCGCCGCTCGCCACCCGAGAGTTCACCGACCGGCGCTTCTTTTCGCGGCATATTGAGTAGGTCGAGCATTGCGTCCGCTTCGCGCTCTCGCCCCCAGCCGCCCATGCGCTCGATGGCCTCCGCGGCCTTTGCCTGCTCTTCCATTAGCGCGTTGAGGTCGCCGTCCCCCGTCGCGATCTTCTCACTGATGGCCGTGTGATGCTCGCTGGCTTGCATCCAGCTCTCGAGCCCTTGAAGCACGATATCGACAGCCCGTAGCTCTTTCGGAAAACGAGGTTCCTGGGCGAGCGCGCCGACGCGGAGGTCGCCGCGTAAGGTGACCTCGCCTTCTTCGCATTCGATCTCGCCTGCGAGGATACGGGCGAGGGTGGACTTGCCGCTCCCATTGGGACCGACAAGACCGATGCGTTCACCTTCGTGAACGCTGATATCGACGCCGTTGAGGATGGTCTTCGGCCCGTACGATTTGCGGATGCCGCGGGCGACCAGAAGAGGGGCGGATGCGCTCATGCCCTTGGGTAGCAGAAGGGGAGCGTAGGCGCATTGAGATGAGAGAGACGATTCAGAGCGCTTCTCGGGCCATATACTTTCCTCGTGCGACTCCAACGGCCACAATGATCGCCAATCCAATCCCGATCATCCAATAGGGCTCGTTCGGGTTGTCTTCAGAGGTCGCGGCGACAAAACGGAGTTCGAGATCCTCAAAGCGGCTCTGCGGAGGAACGACCACGGTGCTCGTTCCATCGATCGTTTCTGAACCTACCTGGACGCTCGTCATGCTGGCGCCAGGTTGTTCTCCAAATCGAAGCGTCGTTCGCGAAAATCGTGAAGCATCCATTTGGTCGCTTACTCGCACTGTTGAGCTCCCGCTTGCGGGGATGAAGGCGCCTGCTTCGAGAAACCCTTCGACGCCCTGGACCGTGCCCGTCGGTCCAAGGTGCGCGGCTTCGAAACCAAGCGAACCTCCTTCGGTCCGAAACTGCGCGGAGAGCTCCCGTGCCCATTGTTGCGCGTAGAATCGCGCCTCATCGCGGGAGAGTGTGCCGTCGTGATTTCGATCGGCGTCGCCCATCGTATTCAGCGTCTCCGGTCTGCTGAGCTCGAGTGTGACGACGACTCGAAGCCCCTCGGGGACCGCCTCGAATTTCACAATCCGCTGAACGCCCTCATGGCGCTGACCGTGGTGGGCCCTTCCTTGCGCCGGGAAGAGAGCAACGCCGAAAAGAAAAGCGGCCCCGATTAGGCAACTCTTCCGAGCTATCTGATGCGGGACCACTACGTTCATGGAAATCGCTACTTCTTGGCGGAGAGCTTCTCTAGGAAGCGTACCGCCGTGGCGACGCCGAAGCCGGTGCCGCCCTTCGGCGAACGTTTGTGCGCGCCGTCGAGGTAGGCCGGACCCGCGATATCGAAATGCATCCAGGGCGTATCGCCGACGAACTCTTGAAGGAAGAGCGCCGCCGTAATCGAGCCGCCGTAGGAGCCGCCGATGTGCTTTAGGTCCGCGATGGGGCTGTTCAGCATCGGTCGAAGGTCCTTATCGAGCGGCAGCTGCCAGTACTTCTCGCCGGAAGCATCCGCGGCCTTCTTATAGGCGTCGGCGTACTCCTGATAGTCGGAATACATCGCCGCACGACGCGGTCCAAGCGCGACCATGCAAGCGCCCGTGAGCGTCGCGTGATCGACGATCAGGTCCGGCTTCACGTTGTCGCGGGTCCATGCAAGGACATCCGCAAGCACGAGACGGCCCTCGGCATCCGTGTTGATGATCTCAACCTTCTTGCCATCGTGCGATGTGTAGACGTCGCCCGGGCGGTAGGCCGCGGCGCCGAGTTGGTTCTCGGTCGAGCCGATGAGCGCGTGAATCTCGATGGGGAGCTTCATCTTCGCGGCAGCCACGATGATGCCGAGCGTCGTTGCACCACCGCCCATATCGCACTTCATATCGGCCATCGACTTGCCGGGCTTGATGCAGAGACCGCCAGCGTCGAAGGTTAGGCCTTTGCCGACGAAGGCAATCTTCTTCTTTGCGCCCTTCGGAGCGTAGTGAAGGTGAATAAGACGTGGCTCGATGGCGCTACCCGCGTTGACGGCGAGGAAGAGGTTCATCTTCGCGGCCTGGATTTTCTTCTTGTTCCAGATCGTCGCCTTGATGCCGAGCTTTGCCGCTTCCTTCTTCGAGATATCCGCGAAGGAAACCGGGTTGAGGTCGTTCGGGGGCATGTTGACAAGGTCACGTGCGAGCGCGACGCCTTCAGCGATGGCGCTACCCGCCTTCACGGCGTTGCGATGCTCCGTGGCCGTCTTCGCGATGACGAGTTTCGCCTGCTTCAGGCCACCCTTCGCCTTGCGGTCGCCCGTCTTGTAATCGTCGTAGCGGTAGGTTCCGAGGATGCAGCTCTCAGTTGCACCGCGGACGGCTTCGCCATTCGCTTTGCCGAGCGCGATGGCTGCCGTTGTCTGCCGCGAGGAAGCCTTCGCCGCAGCGTGCCCAAGTGCTCGGGCCGCATCGACGGCGTTCAGGTCCTTGGTACCCACGAGCACGACCCACTTCGCTTTGATGGTGCCGGCGCTGGGGAACTTCAAAGTCTGGGAGGCCTTGCCCTCGAATCCCTCGGCCGCGGCCAGCTTGTCGATGCCGCCTCCGTACGCTTTGTTGAGCGCTTTGATGACGCGATCTTTGGACGGCGTCGATTGAGAGACGCCCACCACAAGGAGGTCGGCGTTGATGTCGGTCAGAGAGTCGTTCGAGAGCGTAATGCGCATACGTTTTTCCTAGATGGTTGTCCGGCGCGTTGGTGAGTCGGCGCCGGCTCGGCCTCTCGTAGTCTGCTGATTCGAAAGGCGAAAGTTTAGATGCGAACCCTCGCACCTTTCGTTTCTCCTCACAAGCGGACTGTGAGCGAGCGCTCACGATGTTTTCCGGCTCGATCCATCCGTTTAGCGAATCCCGATGAACGCTGCGCCGAATCTTGCGGCCGGCGTGGAGTCGTCGCATTCTAGCGCTTGTGACGGAGTATACCCTGACTCGGCTACGTGCCCTTCATCGAGATGAAGGCGCCCTTTCGACTACCGAATACATCATCATTCTCATTTTGGTGGCCATTCTGGGGATCTTCTCCTGGAACGCGTTCGGCGACTCTCTTCAAGAGAAGGTGGATGAGGCGAATGATGGTGTGGGCGCTCAGATGGACTCGCCTGGGGAACGGGTGACCAATACGGAAGAGACGAGCGGCGCCGTTGGCGAAGCGGGCGAAACCGAATCGGAGGAAGGGGGCCCCGGTGGAGGTGGTGCTGCGAATAGCGATGCAGCGCAGCGCGATGTCGCGGCGGTCGGCGTCTCGTCGACAGGCGGAACCTCAACCCGCGGTGAGGGCGGCGGAGAGAGCGGAAGCGCCATTCTCCCGCTTGGGATTCTTCTCCTGGTCGTTATCGGAATGCTCGCCTACTTCAAAAAGAAGAAGGGTGGCGGCGGAGGCGGAGACTAACGTCGGGGGCAGCCTAGTGCGCGATTCAAATCGCGAGAAGGGCCCTCTTCCGCCAGGAACGCCGATCCGAGCTTCGCTCTTCCTTCGATATACTCTGCATGTCGTTCGTCGATCGAAGCTCGCCTCGCCCCTGACGAACGACTATCCCTTCTACCGGTCTGATCCCCGCATTAGAAGGGTGGTGAAAAAGGGCCGATTGTGATTCGTTGGGTTTTGGCGTGCGCAGATGCGTCCGATTGTTGGACTCGTATTGTACATACGTGACGAGATTGGATGGCGTTTGAGTGCGTGACTAGCGCTTCAGACGCCCGCCCGAGGAGACCTGCGCCTCGTTTTGAATCAGCGAGCGCAGTTCAGCGGGTTCCGCGCTTCGCAGCATCGCTTCTTCGAAGGAGAGAACCCGCGAGGTCACGAGCTTGTAGAGCGCCTGGTTCATGGTCTGCATTCCGGACTGTCCCTGACCGGTCTGCATTAGACCGTAGATCTGGTGAATCTTATTTTCTCGGATCAGGTTCCGAATCGCGTAGTTCGGAATCATGACCTCCGCGGCAAGGCAGCGACCAGGACCATCCGCGCGGGGGAGGAGCATCTGGGTGACAACCGCCTGAAGCACGAAGCTCATCTGCGCCCGAATCTGTGACTGCTGATGGGAGGGGAAAACGTCGATGACGCGGTTGATCGTCTGGACTGCGCTGTTCGTGTGGAGCGTCGCGAAGACGAGGTGACCCGTCTCCGCGATCGTCATTGCAGCCTCGATCGTCTCAAGGTCGCGCATCTCACCGACAAGCACGACATCGGGGTCCTGACGAAGTACGTACTTGAGGGCGACTTTGAAGCTATCCGTATCCGCGCCAACCTCCCGCTGGTTCACCACGCAGGACTTGCTGGAGTGCATGTACTCGATCGGGTCCTCGATGGTCATGATGTGGTTTCGGGTCGTCGAGTTGATCAGGTCGATCATGGACGCGAGTGTTGTCGACTTGCCGGAGCCAGTTGGTCCAGTGACAAGCACGAGCCCGCGAGGAAGGCCGCAGAGATCTTGAATGACCGGCGGTAGCCCGAGTTCGTGGAGTGCCCGAATCTTGAACGGAATGGCCCGGAAAGCGCCGGAGACAGCACCGCGCTGCATGAAGACGTTCGCACGGAAACGGGAAAGCCCTTTGACGCCGAAGGAGAAGTCGACTTCGTTGTCGCGCTCGAAACGGATCTTTTGTTCTTCGGTCATTACCTCGTAGCAGAGGTACTTACTCTCCACGGGAGTGAGCGCCGGGGTTCGAAGCGGTGCGAGGTCACCATCGATCCGAAGCTGCGGTGGAGTGCCGGTCGTGACATGAAGGTCAGAGGCTCCTCGCTGAATCATGACGCGAAGAAGTTGGGAGAGCGTAATCGAGGGACGGCCGTCGGACATATCCCGAGGATACCAATCCGCGGATGTGAGCGGGAACTTTCCAGCCTGAAAGCGAAACGCCCGTGACGAGGTCACAGGCGTTTCATTGCGGGTTGTGTTTCGCTTCAGCGGCAGGCGCCCTCGTGGCACGCGCGGGACGCGCACTGGTGGGCGGCAAAGCAGGGTTCCCCAGCGTCGCCGGGCGCCGCGCATTCCCCACGGACGTACCCGCCTCCACCGCGGCAGAAGCCTGAGCAGCAATCGGTATCGTAGAAACACGCGTTTCGTTCATCCGAGCACTCTGCACTTCGGCAGATCCCATCACCACATACGCCACTCAAACAGGAGTTACCCGAAAAGAGACATGCCTCCCCCGCGCTTAGGCGGCGCCGGCAAACCGATCGGACGTAGGGTTGGCTGATATCGCAGAAGGTATCTTCTCCACAGCACTCGGTTTCGGCGCGTCCGAACTCGCCGCAGCGTGCCCCGATCTCTGCGCACATTCCCGGTGCTGGAATGCACGCACCATCGGCGCAATGACCCGAATCGCAATCCTCGGGTCCGCGGCAGGATCCTTCGGGTAAACAGGTGCCCGAGTTGCAAGACAGACCTTCGCAACAAGGAGAATCATCGCTGCAGGCTCCGCCCGAGGAAGCGCAGGCGGAGACGCGGCAGACGCTGCCATCGCAGAAGCCGGATGCGCAGTGTCGGTGTTCGCCGCAAAAGTCCCCATCGCTGACCTTCGGACTGCACCGAAGTTCGCCGAAGCCAGTGTCGGCGCACCAGCCGTCACAGCAGCCTCCCACCTCGCAGGTTGCATTGAGCACGGCGCACTCGGCCGTCTCTTCGGGTAGAGCGCTGTCCGGGCTTCCATCTGCGCTTGCGTCTGCTCCGCCGTCGTACGTTCCCGCGTCATCCATTCGTTCTTCGGACGGGTTCGCGTGAGAAGGCAGGGACATGCTCTGCGAGCAAGCGGAGAAAGCCAGGGCCCCGAAGAGAAGGAGCGCGAGTGATGCGTGTTTTCGCTTTTGGTGTATCATTGAGTTGGTCGTTTAATTGGGGTTGTTTTGTGGAGATTTAGAACATCGTGTAAACAAAAGGCGCGGCGTACTCAAAAGCTTGAATGGCGAGTAGCGCGACTCCGGTTATCGCGATGATGAGAAAGAGAGGGATAAGGATAAAACGGCCGCTTTTTCGAAAAAGAGACAGAAGCTCGGCAATGGAAGATAAATTTGATTGGATGTTCTTGATCACTGGGTGGGCTTCGCGCTGATAGGGTTGGATTGGGCCTGTAGATGAGGAATCTGCGGCTTTGAGATCACGACGTTTTCGATGGCGAGAAAATCGAGGTCAGATCGCATGAAGGTACTCAGTGCATCTTCTGCGCTTCGGCAGAGCGGCTCGCCCTTGAGATTCAACGAGGTGTTCAGGAGTACGCCGACGCCGGTTCGGTCGCGGAAGGCCTTGAGCAATGCTTGAAAGCGCGGATTTGAATGCTCATCGACGAGCTGCACGCGCGCGGTGCCATCGATATGTGTTGTCGCTGGCAACGCTGATTTTCCGGCGGGCGTTACTCGCGCGACCGAGAGCATGTAGCGAGCCAGGTGTTCGTCCCCGCCGAGTTCGAAATAGTGGTTCGCCTCGTCGCTCAAAGCGGCGGGTGCAAATGGCCGAAAGAGTTCGCGGTATTTGACGCGAGCATTCACTCGCTTCGCGGTCTCCCCGTGGCGTGGATCGGCGAGAATCGAACGGCTCCCAAGCGCTCGCGGGCCCCATTCGAATCGGCCCTGTACCCACGCGCCGACTTGCCCGGCGGTGAGTCGCTTCGCGACATCGTCGATCATTTCCGAAGGGCTTGAGTGCTCGCACTTTCGGAGAGACGCCGCGTCGCGAATCCCGGCAGCGGGCCTGCTCGGTCGCTCGCTCGTCGGACGGATCTCGAGCGCATTTAGAGTCGCGGCAAGTTGCTCTGGGTCGACCTCTTCACCAAGTAAAGTAAGAGCCGGAACGTCGAACGCTCGGGGGAGCTCCTCGATCACGTGAGAGATATAGAGCGCAGCGCCGAGCGCCCCGCCGGCGTCGCCCGCCGCGGGCTGAACAAACGTGCTTTTGAAGAGACCACTCTCAGCGATGACGCGATTCGCGACGGAGTTGAGAGCAACTCCACCGGCGAGGCAGAGGGTTTCGGAGCCTGTCTGCCTTTTGGCGGCGCGAGCGAGGCCAAGCATGGCGCGTTCCGTGACAAGTTGCAGGGTTGCCGCGATATCGGCGAAGCGTTTCGTCTCGCGATCTCGAAAGTTGTCTAGACGTGTCTCCGGAGCGCGCGACGGTCCGAGCAGCGTTTGTAGTTCTTCCGTGTATCCGCGTTCGAGACTCGCATCGAAGCAAAAGTATCTCGGGTTTAGCTCAAAACTACCGTCCTCATCGAGACGGATGAGGCTTGCGAATTCGTTCTCGAAGCGTGGCTCTCCGAAAGAGGCCAAACCCATGACCTTGTACTCGCCTCGGTTTACTCGAAAGCCGAGATATGCCGTCAACGCGGAGTAGAAGAGTCCAAGGGAGTTGGGATATTGAAGCTCCGCGACGGCATTGATCTCCGTGCCTCTGTGGTCGCTACGACCGTGATAGATCCCCGTGGTGCACCATTCGCCAACACCGTCGACAGTCAGGATAGCGCTTTCTTTGAAAGGACTAACGAGAAAGCTAGATGCTGCGTGAGAAAGGTGGTGTTCGATGAACTCGATGCGCGTAGGCTCTACTTCAAGTTCTTTCGAAATCTTTGTTCGAAGAAAGAGGTGTCCACCAAGCCACTTTTTCATCGATTGAACAAATGGAAGTCTTCCGTGAGGAAACGCGCTTAAATGTCCGCTGAGGATTCGTTCGAACTTTTTGAGGGGCTTCTCGTAGAATACGATGTGATCAACTTCACTAAGGGAAACGCTTCCTTTTGAGAGACAAAATCGGATCGCCTCGTGTGGAAATGAAGCATCGCCTTTTACTCGCGAGAATCGTTCCTCTTGCGCCGCCGCGAGGATTACGCCGTCTTTCACCAGCGCGGCTGCGGAGTCGTGAAAGTACGCACTAATGCCGAGGACGATCATTTCAGGCCTGCTCTTTCAGGGCGGCTCGGCTTTTGGGCGTCGGTGATGCCGCCTTCCAGCCTGCGCTCGGTAGAGCGGATCGCCGAAATGGAAGAAAGAGCACGAGAGCGAAGAAGTAGAACGTGCTTAGAAGGAGGTTCGAGAGCCTGTCGCCGAGCTGGCGACCTGCGCGACGCCACGTCGCCCACGCGGCGCGCATTTTGACCCGCAACCGCGCGTTTCGAACTGCCGAGGCACCGCGAGATAGCTGGACCTTCTCCAATAGGTGCGCGCTGTACCGCGCGTGAAATCGTTCGTCCCGTGCGATGGCGCGAAGCAGAGGGCTGAGGATTGGATGGTTTGGAAAGACCTCGAGGAGGAGGTCGAACTTTTCGAGGGCCTCGCTTTCCGCGTCGTGCACAAAGACGAGGAACTCGTCGAGTGGCATGGATTCAAAGAGGCGTTGAGGCTTTGCGTGCTCCGAGGCGTAGGGCGCAGCCTTGGCCGTGCGATCGATGGCTCTCGCCGCCAGCGCGAACATCTTCGCGTGTCGTGCTTCGTCGACGGAGTGACGGAAAAAGAGACGCTTGCGTTTCGGATCGCTTTCTCGCTCAGCGGCACGAAGCATATCGAGTGCCGAACCCTCCTCGGTCAACGCGAAGCCGAGCAAGTGTTCCGCGATCAATCTGGCGTTGCGCCATCGCAAGCGTACGAGACCGATTTTGAGCCAGCGAAAGGGGGAGATCACGTGACGAGATGCGCGCGGGCGGGGGAGGTGCCGAAGAGGAAGGGGGTTGGGTTTTAGAGTCAGTTCGTTCATCGGGCGGCAGTTCTGGCGGTGAGGGAAAGGGGGGGAGGGGATGCTTGAATGACGTGGAAGAGCTCGGTCTCGATCGCTTCCGCAACGGCCGCATGACCGCGCGGGGAGAGGTGGTAATCGTCTTCCAGAAAGGCGCCGGGGCTTGCGGAGCGCAGGGACTCCACGAGATTGAGGTGCGGGATCTGAAGAGCCTCGGCGTCGTTTTCGAGCGCCTCGATCAGTGCGTGGGTTGCTTGCATCGGCCGAGGGCGGCTTCGGTATTTGCGCCACTCGCTCGGATGCACCTGAACATCGAGCGGCAAAATGACGAGGGAGAGCTGAGCGCCGATCTCGCGGCTCACCTCATTCGCGGCGTGCAGGTTCGCGCCGAGAGAAGACTGAAATCGACCACGATAAGGAGTCGAGGCGCGCATTCGAAGTTGGTCGATAGCGTCTGTTCGCTGCTCGCCACGTTCCTGAAGATGGCCGCTTAGCTGACGGAAGAGATTGTAGGCATGAGAACGGCGGAGGGCCCCGTCGAGCCAGCTTGGGGGTGGGCTTTGCGCGTGTCTTGCCCAGCCGTAATCTGCACGCGTTCGAAGTCGGTTGGGCGCGTCGATCTCATTCCAGTCGTTCGCCAAATTGGCGACGTAGAGGATATGGGTGGGCCGGAGATCTGCGAGCTGGTGCAGGGTCTCGAGATATTCGATGGGACCCCAGGTCGGTGCTGCCGCGAGCAGAGTCTGCCGATCTGCATTGCGAAGGCGACTACCAAAGGCTTCTTCCTCGGAGCAATGAAAGCCAACGACCTGCGAGTCGCCGACCACCATCACTCGCTCTTGGCTTCCGAACCACCGCTCGCGTTCGAAAGAACCTCGGAATCCAAGCTCGTTCGTTCGAATCTCGGAGACATTGCCGCCGGGCGTCCGAAGACGCGCGGATGCGTTTGCCATGAGTCGAACGCCGCGGGCCGGGTCGTCCTCGTAAATCGAGAGCATGGGAAAGGCTCCGCCGCGAAAGTGGGAGGCAGCCCCTTCGGCGACGATGAGCCCGATCGCGATTCCCAAGGCGACCAGTCCGAACCGAGCTTTTCGAGGAAGCGGTCTCTCTTCTTTTTCCATTTGGGGCACGCAGAACAGTCTGCGTAGAACTTAGGAAAAGAAAAGCGATGTATAATCGTCTTTATGACAACTTTTTGTTCACTGTTGTCGTCGCATCCATGAAACGCAAAAAAGCCCCGCTTTCGCGAGGCTTTCTTCGTACGTCGAGTGACGACTACTTCTTCTTGCTGGCTCCACCCTGACGCGCCTTGAAGCGTGGGTTGGACTTGCAGATGACGTAGACGCGTCCGCGGCGGCGGACAACGCGACAATCGGGGTGGCGCTGCTTCGCGCTCTTCAAGGAGTTAAGGACCTTCATTGTCTTTCCCTTCAGCCGAGTTCGATACCGAGCTTCTCGAGCTCGCGATCGGTAAGATATGGAAGCGCCTTCGCAATCCGACGCGGCACGACGATCGTTTGACCGTTGTGCTGCACCTCAACGAGGGTGGGCGCGGAAATCTTGTCGTGGTTGGCCCGGCGCTGGTCGCGCTTCATCCGGGACATTCTTCGCTTCGGAACAGCCATGTTATTCTCTTCTTATTCACCCGGCTTTTGGATATTTCACCTGCCAGGGTCCGGAGGTCTAGGATCAAATCCGCGACGATGCAACCGAATCTCCCCGAAAAGTTTCGGAAGGATGGTCAGAGCGGATTGAATCCGTAAAAATAAGCGTGTGCTGACTTGCCGATGCCCGATTTGGGTTCGAACTGACGTACACACGCGGTCGGAATGCGGCGTAGCGCCGCAGTTCCCGACTAGGGATCGCAGACTTCGAGGACGAGCTTTTCGCAGTCCTTCTCAAGTCGAATCTGACAGCAAAGTCGCACGTCCCCGCGGTCGTCACCGAAGATCTCAATGACTTCTTGCTCATCGTCATCCATCGCAGAGAGGGCTTCTTTCCCCTCCTTCACCTGCACGCGGCACGTACCGCAAGACGCGGAACGGCAGGAGTACGGAACTTCCGCCTCCGGATACTCGTCCGTGAGATCGACGAGGCTTGTTCCGACCTGGATGTCTGTTTCAAAACCGCTGGGCAAAAACTTAACGCGTGGCATGCGCGGAAGGTGGAGCAGTCGCTCCAGAAGGTCAAGGCTCGAACGTCCAAACCTATTCACCTCCGCTCCTCCGTGTCGCAGTTTCCGCGAAGTAGAGCTCAGCCGTTGAGACTTGCGTTCGCGAGCAGGGCCAACACCACGGAGACCAGCAATCCAATCGTGACATAGCCGAGGTCTCGGAAAATCAGCCGGGCCGTTTCGGCTCGCGTCTTTCCGCTCACGCCGCGGAGACTCATCGCAAACTCGCGGCCGGCGAGGAGCCCAACAAAGACCCAGGTGGTGCTCATGGGTACCTTTGAGTGAATCTTGAAGACGTAGAGAACCAACGCGTAGGCGAGATCGATGATCGTCGCCGCGCGGATATCGGTGACCCGCGACTTCTTCTCCACGACCTCCTGGACTTTGTCTCCGCCCTTGTAGAAGAGAACTCCGAGGCCGAAGAAGATTGCGCCAGCAAATGCTCCGAACTCGAGCAAGGAGAGCGAGCGGGGAAGAAATACCGCGACGTTTGCCAGGTCTTGCATCAGCCAGACACACCAGAGCCCGCCGGTCGTTAGCCATTGGAGAGTGCGCCACTTGGGGCTTGGAGCTCCGCGTTCTTGCCATGCTGCGGTGACCTTTGAGATGCCGAGCCAGAGCGAGATGGCGACCACAAACGCGATGCCATAGCCTGCGACGCTCTTCGTCAATACTTTCTCAAGCCCCACTCGCTCCGTGACGAAACAGCTTAAGAGCAGCAGGGTGGTCGAGACCGGGATCCCGAGCCGAGTCAGAAAGAGCAGGACGAGAGGGGCCGCGACTTGCAGGAACGTGAACTGTGTGGGCGCGGTCTCGAATCCTTTGTTTGCGAGCCGCTCGAAGGTCACGTCGCCGGCATGGGCGTACCAGCTATACGCGACAGTGCAGAGGAAGATTCCGCCGATCCAGAGCCATTGGTGCCACCATGGGCGATCTCGATTGGAGCCGAGAAAGGTCCCAAGTGTTTGCACGCTATCGTTGGCGACTGCGGAGTATGCAGCGATCGCGAATCCGACCCACCGCGCAATGGCGGCGTGGGGGTAGACGAGCCCGATGAGAACCAGGGCACATGCTGAGAAGAAGAGGAACCCACGTTCCTCGCGAAGCCAAGCGGGCCCAGATAAGGGGGCTGCTGGCGCGGTTTCGACGCGGGTGTTCATTCGCCCGCCGGTGAGGGGAGTCGGCCCCTCGTTTGTTCGTACTTGTTCATTTGCCCCGCAGTGTGGGAACCCGTTGCGAGATCGGGGCGACGGCTCGGCAACGTTTTTGTTACAAAGCGGCCATGTTCAGCTTTGTCCGGAGACGAATCTTATCCGGAGTGACGCGCGCATGCTCTATTTGTTAAACGCCTGATCTTTTTGAATAAAATATCAAATGATGGGTTTCGTGATCCACTCAGCACCCAAGCCGCGCCCGAATCATCGCCGCGACCAGATCGATATTCGATTCCGAGATGGCGTCGCCAAGCTCCATTCGCAGCGTATCCGAGTTCTCGTTCACGGAGTACTTTGTCTCGGCGACGATGATCGCCGGGGGAACACGGCTCGCATGCTCACGCATCTCGGCGAACGTCGGAAACGCAATCACACACGCGGTGGAGCCGACGGCCGCATCCAGTTTCGTGCCCAGAATCCGAGGCGCGTGAACAAAAACGATCGGACACACCGCTCTGACCCCAGATTGACTGGCCGCAGGCGGAAGAAGGGCAGCGATACTCTCGACTCGAATCGCCACATCCCCCCGAATCCACGCGTTCGCTTCAAGAGAAAATATAGTTTCTTTTAATGGTCCCTCGAGGAAGGTGAGCATTTCCTCCCTCGAACGGGGGAGACCTGAAAGTCCACCTTTTTCCAGCGCGCTGGCAAGCGTGTACTCCGGATCCATCGACGAAAGCGATGTTTCGAGCACATGTAGGATACCCGAACGCACTTGGCGTGGATTGAGGTAGCGAGGCACCTCTGGAGATGTGGAGAACTTTCGACGCGTGTATCGGAATCCCATATGAGAACATTTTCTCCCATATCGGATGAATGGCAAGTAAAAAATGCTCCCCCATCTGTGGGTTGTCCGCTCCCACTGAAACATTCACCCGTTTTTGGGGGAATTGTGCGTTCACTCTTCCTCGATCGCATTGCAAATTGGATCGTCAGGCTGCTAAGGTCCGCGCGTGAAACCGATTGTTTTGGTTGTGGACGATAGCCGCTCTTTCGCGAAAGCGATTGAAGCTGGGCTGAGTGACCGTTGGACGGTGGTCACCGCGCAGACTCTTCGAGAGGCGCGAATCCTTCTTGCTCGCCACGCTGTCTCCGTCTTGTTGTTGGATGCTCACCTCGAGAAAGAGGATGGGCTCGAGATGCTTGAGTGGATTCGGGCGTGCGGCTCGACGCTCCCGGTCGCCGTTTGTACGGCCTCACCATCGGCCTCGATGATGGTGCGCGCGACCAAGCTTGGCGCCGCCTTTGTTCCGAAGCCTGTCTCGCCCGAAGCGTTGCATAGTTTCCTCTCCGCGATGGGCCGCCCCGCAATTCACGCTCGCGTGATGGGTGCGCCGGCCATCGGGTCGGAGGACGTTACGCGAGCGCTTCAAGATTTTGCGAAGCGATTCGAACTCAACGAGACCGAGCGTGAGATCGTCAAAGCTTTCCTCGAAGGAGGGGACCGCAACGTCGCGATGGACCGCGCCAATATCGCGGTCTCGACCTACCAGCGGCACACGCGTTCGATTCGGGACAAAACGGGGACTCGCCCGTCACAACTCGCGGTGCGAATTCTTCGGGCTGCGCTCTACGGTCCTGAGCGCGAAGCGGATTTTACGGTGGGTTCGCCCAGCGATTTTCCGAGCTTCGATGGCGAAGAATAAGCTGCTCCTTGCGGGGGCTCTCCTCCTCGGCTGCGGTAGTGCCCAAATGGCGCCCGTCAGCGAAGATCTCCCCTGCGACGAAGTCCAGCTTCTGACAGAAAGCCCTCGCCCAGATAATCTCCGGCGAGAACTGAATCGATATCGCGAGCATTGGCAGAACACGCCCAGCCGACCGACCGAACATCTCGCTATTCGCGCAGAGCACTCCCGCGCGGAAGAAATCGCTCGAGGGTATGACGCGAGCCTGATGGGGCGACCGAACGAGAGCGAAGCCTCATGGCATGTGTTGGTCTTCCCGTCCGCTCAGACGGCGATGGAAGCGTTCCCGCAGGTCGTGTGCGAGCCAGGAGTTGTCGAGATTGAACTGCAGCTCGAAGGCGGGTTCCGCCGATAGGTCGCGTGAAGGGCCGCATCCAATCGCGTTGGCTTCCTCGGGCGTTGCTGCTCTGGGTGCTCGCGCTCGCGGCCGCCTGCAACTGTGCCGGAAGGTCCGGAGCGAATCCTCAAAGGGTGGAATCGGTGCGTGGCGCTTCCCCCGAACAGACGACTTCCGAGCTCGCAACGACATCGTTGCCAAGCGAGATGATGCGTGGCTTTTGTGTCGCTCATAACTGGCAAGCGAACGGAGCGCGCGGCTACGGAACGGAAGCCAGCGCGTCGTCCCTCTCAGAGTTGCGCGGTATCGGAGCCAACTGGGTGAGCCTCACTCCCTTCGGCTTTATGGAGAGCTTGCGAAGCGGAGAAGTGCATCACGTCGGCGAGCGCGCGGGTGGAGAGACGGACGCGCGAATGGTGGCCGAGATCGGTGCAGCTCATGAACGCGAGCTTGCGGTCATGCTCAAGCCGCATCTTTGGATCGCTGGAGGGGCATGGCGGGCCGAGATTGAGCCTCCTTCCTGGGAAGCATGGTTCGATTCTTATCGGGAGTGGATCCTCCGATACGCGCGGATGGCAGAGGCTCACGACGTCGAGGCGCTGGTCATCGGAACGGAGCTCCGCTCGAGCCTCTCGGAAGCAGGTCGATGGCGAGCGTTGATCGCTGAGATCCGCGGTATCTACCGCGGCCAAGTTCTCTACAGTGCGAACTGGGATTCGTATGCCGACGTGACGTTTTGGTCCGACCTTGATTGGATCGGCGTTCAGTTTTACCCGCCGATCGCCGAAAGCGAGCGCGACTCCATCCCGCAGATGCGATCGCGATTGCGCGCTCGACTCGAAGAGCTCCGCGTGTTCAGCGACCGGTTTGAACGACCGATCGTGATGACCGAGATGGGGTATCGCTCGACCCGTGATTGCGCCGTGCGTCCATTCGAGTGGGCCGAGCGTTCCGAGGCGAGTGTGTCGGAAGAGGCCCAAGATCGTGCTTTCCGAGTGTTCTTCGCCGAAGTGCAGAGCGCGTCGTGGCTCCGCGGTATCTTCATCTGGAAGTGGTTTTCAGACGTGAACACCAACGAGGAAGGGCCACGTGGATTCTTTCCTCGGGGCAAGCTCGCGGAGCAGACGATCCGGCAAGCATTCGCGCACGACGAGGGCTCTTAGCAGGGGGATGACAAAGGACCGATTTTGATTCGTTGGATTTTGGTGTGCGCACACGCGTCCGATTATTGGACTCGTATTTACATACGTGGCGAGAAGTGGATGGCGTTTGAGTGCGCGAAAATACCGCGAAGCGGATTCGGCCCTTTTTCACCACCCTGTTAGTCCTCGTCACTGGGAACATAGCGACTCAGATCCAGCATCGTGTCGCGTCGC
>JAHDCI010000042.1:24313-34052 GCA_020629955.1 Myxococcota bacterium
TTAGTCCTCGTCACTGGGAACATAGCGACTCAGATCCAGCATCGTGTCGCGTCGCTGCCCTGGCCCCGGTTCCGCACGCGTGCCGGAGAGTCCGACTTTGAGACGTTGCATGACGGCGCGGTGTTGGCGCTCTTTGTAAGCCGCATGGCTCGCGTCACCGAGTTCGTTGGTCTTTTCTGTCGCCGCATCCACGATCTGGAATTCAGTCTGCACAAAGATGACACGACCAAGGGCCCACGCGGCGGGTGGAGCGTCGGCAAGCATGGACTCGGGCAAGCGAATCGGCATATCTGCGACGAAGTGAACGACGCGATAGTTGTGCGAGGAGAACTGGTTATCGAGCAGCTCGACGTCCTTGTCTTCGAGGCGCAGGCTCAGCTGAAGCTCGGGCAGGTGCTTGGCGAGATGCGGCCGTTCCATACAGAAGGGCGTGAAGTGAACAAGCGAGTTCGTCGATTCGCATGGGATGACGTAGTTAAACGGAAAGACCTCGCGTGTGAGGTGGTTCAGCATCGGAATGAGATCTTCGACGCTTTCGAGCACGATTCGAAATCGCAGCTTGTCGTAGATCTGCGCGGCGCTGACTTCCTGCTTTGAGAGCAGCTTTACGTAGAGCGAGTCACGGTTTTTACGTCCGCCGATGAACTCGACGATCGGAAAATCTTTCGCGAGGGCAGCTCCCACCACGCGGTAGAGCTTTTGTTCGACAAGGTGAAAAACTTCCTCGTCGGAGGTCGGGAGCATGAACGAAAGCTCTCGTGCCTCGATATGATGAATGATGTGCATCACCTTCAGGATGGTGCACGCGCAGAGCTGCCGGTGGCCGCGGCCGGAGGCGATCAGGATTAGCTCTGCGAGGCTGGCTTCGGCGACTGGCTTCGGAATCGGAAAATCGAACTTCCGGCGAAGGAAGGACATCGCCGCTTGCTTGACCGCTTCGGTACGAGCAAGGTCGCTCGCGTCGTCGAGGCGGAGCTCCTGCGCGCGCAGGAAGGTGAGCACTTCCTTTTCGCTCTTGTAGTTAAGGCGATGCCAATCGATGACCGAGCCGCCTCGAAGAAGAAGACGCATTCCCTCAAGTTCAGCCAGTGTTGGCTCGCGAAGCGCGTCGAACTCCTCACGCATGTTCAGCCGTCACGGTGAGGCGCGTGCGATTCATCAGCTGCGTCTCCACAGCCGCGTTCATCAGCTATGACCAGTCGAAGACGTCGAAGCGTCCGCGCGCGACTGCGCCGCTTCCGGTCGACCAAGTCCAAGGGTTCCAAAGAAGATTCCCACCGTCACCATCAGCACCAACATATTTCCCCAGAGCGCACCGTTGCATCCGGTGAGCAGCAATGAGGAGGAAAGAGCGGCGATGGTGAGGGGTCGATTCATGAATGGAACTCTTGGGGGTTGGCGGGGATGATCCCAGAGTACTACACAGTGCTACGTGTAGGATATTTTTTGATCCCTCGGATGAGGGAGCTTTCTCAAGCCGGCCTTGCTTAACAGAGAGGGTGGGGGAGGGCTAGTCGGAAATTTGACTTTCTGTCACTCATGCGCGTATTGGCCCATTTTCATTCATAAAATGCCAAGTGGGCACGGTTCGCAGAATGGATGCAGGAACCGAAAACGCGATCCGTCGCCGCCAATGAGACGATGCACGTTCGCACATACAGCATGTTTCGGATTGTCTCCCCCGTATGGGTGGGGCTACTCGAGATGATACCGGCCGCGTACGTTGGTCGCCGTGGCGGTGACATCCACCCATCGACCATCGGTTCCGCGGTGGAAAAGCTGAGCGATCGCGGTAGAAGAATCGAGCTTCGCTGCGATCCACGTTTCGCCGACTTCGGGCAAATACGCGAGGGCTGCGAGTAGGTGAAAGCCTTGATTCCGCGGCAAGCGTTCGACCTTCGAGGTCACGGTTCCGTTGCCGAGAATCACCCAATCTGTCGATGATAGTACGAGATTCAGCTGCTTCTCGAACTCGGTGTAGAGAAGCCCCTCGCTCTCCACGTGGCACTGGGGCAGTTCTCGACGAAGGTGAGCGATTTGATCTGGACTTAAGTTGGTTCCAGTCACGTCGAGGTAGCGGAGCGCGGAGAGCTGCCGGATCCCGCCGGGAAGCTCGGCAATTGGATTTTGCCGGAGGGATAAATCTTCTAAGGCGCGGCAGTTCAGTAGTTCGCGTGGAAAGGCTTGAAGCCGGTTTTGGGAGAGATCGACCGAGCGGAGCTTCGTGAGCCGGCTGGTATCCACCGAGAAGCGCTCGATATCGTTTCCGAACGCAACAAGAATCACGAGCTCCGCGAAGTTTGCCACCTTTGGTAGGTCGTCAAAGAAGCTCGGATCCTGATACCCCATATCTTGGATGCTCAGGCTTGTCGCGGAGATCTCCGAGAAGTCGTAGGTGTCAAAGTAGTGCTCCATCGTCGCCATGACGTAGACCGAGCGATGTTTGGGCTCTTGGAGCGCGACGGCGGTCACGTGTGCGCGAAGGTTCAACACGCTCTGCTCGAGTTCGAGGCGGAGCGGTCCGAGGCTCGCGCGGGAAGTGTCATTAAAGCGAAGCTCGATCGGATGAAAATCCGGCCTTCCCGAATCGGCCGCGGAGAAAAGTGCGTCAGTTGCGGCTCGCACGCGCGAGACATCGATGCCCGGAAGGCGCTTCGAAAGGTAGGAGAATGTCAGGGCGTACGAGACCTGGCGAGACAACTCCGCGTCGTCTGCGTGCATCGGTCGCTTAGAGTTCGCAGCGCTTCTTCAGCGCCACGTTGAACTTCTCGTAACTCTCGCGAAGCTGAGGCTCGAGCTTCGGCCAGAGTTGCTTGATGCCGAGACCCGCGAAAGTCTCCCCATGGACAAATCGCACGCCCTCTTCCCGCGCTTCGATCCGGAAGAAATGATGACCGCACACGACCTTTGCAAGCGTTGCGGAGGCCGGTCCGCGCCAGCAAAGTTCCTCGCCGTTGGCCTTCACGACCTTCGCGTCGATCGGCAGTTTTACCGGCCCGTTCTGAAGTTTGAACTTCACGATCTCGCCAACGGCGGCTTTCCCCTTCAGCTCGGAGAGGATTGGATTCCAATCATCGTAGGCGGCGAAGTCGGTGAGGGCGGCCCAGACGCGTTCTTTCGGGGCGTCGATCGCGATGCTGGTGAGGACGGTATGCATGAGACGTTTTTGTCACTCCCGCCCGTCCGCCGCAAGGGAGGGCTCCGTTTCTCCAATACCTACACGGCTCTCGCAGTAGCGTTTGAACGCCTCGTTAAAGACCTCAAAGCGCTCCCCAAAAAGCGCTGCGATTCTTTCTCCCCAGAGCGTTTGGATCGGACCTTCCAGCGCCTCCCCGTGAATCAAAAGGGTTCGGTCCGAGATCTCGCGAAGTCGGAAGAAGTGATGACCGCGCAGTAGGTTCCCCAGCAAGGGCGTCGACCCGTACCACGCGAGCTCGCGGCCGTCTGCTCGAACCACGCGTGACTCGATGGGGATGCTGCGTCTGCCCGATTTCGTCCGAAACCGAAATACCGCACCCTCGCGAAATTCGCCCTCGAGACTCTCGTGGAGCGGGTTCCACGTTTGGTGCCCCGGGAGATCGACCAAGCAGTTCCAGACATGGTCGCGAGGCGCCTCGATCAATACCTCGCGGATGACAATCGAGAGCTTCATTCCCGCGGACGCTCGGTCCACGGATTGGCGTGGCGCGGGTCGTTCAAAAACGCTTCATCCGTGAGGCTTTCGAGGAATGCCACGACATCGGCGATGCCCTGATCATCGAGTTCAAAGCCGTTCACGAAGATGCTCTTATTGGGGTTGGTACGGCCATCTCCAAAGTTCGGGCCTTCGGTCGTATTCCTGCCGCCAGCCGCGTACATGCGCACGACCTCCTCGAGTGTAGCGATCGAACCGTCGTGCATATAGGGCCCGGTGACTCCGATATTTCGAAGCGTTGGGGGCTTAAAGCTTCCCTGGTCCGCGGGGTCACCGGTGAACTCTGCGAGCCCCGGATTGTTCGCTGGATACGCCCCGCGACCGTCCAGATTGTAGAGACCATTGTTCTGAAAGCTCGCCTGATCGAAGACATTGCCTTCGTGGTCCACGGCGCTCGAAAAGAGGAAACCGCCGTGGCAGTGAAAACACTCCAGCTCCTCGCCAAAGAAGAGTTCGGCCCCGCGGAGCGCGGAGTCACTGATCGCTTCGCTCTCACCCGCGAGAAAGCGATCGTACGCGCTATTGCCGCTGATCAAGGTTCGCTCGAATGCGGCGATGGCGCGCGTGATATTGGCGACCTGAATAGGTTCTGCCTCGCCCGGGAAAGCCGCGGCGAAAAGGCTGGCATAGACCGGCTCGCTTGCGATGCGCGTCAGCAGCGTCTCTTCCATTCCTGCGAGTCCAAGCTCGACGGGATCTTCGCCAAACATGGGCGTGAGGGCTTGGGATTCCAGATCACGAACGACTGGATTGGACCAGTTCATGGTTGCTGCGTAGCCGACGTTCGCGAGACTCATCGATCCCCGCGGATGCATATCACCGGTTGAGCCGAGTCCCTGCGCGCGGCCATCGGTGAAGGCCAGCGCTTGCACGTGACACGTCGCGCAGCTCTGTGTTTCGTTGCCGGAGAGGCGTGAATCGTAGAAGAGGTGGCGGCCGAGCTCGACGCGCGCGTCGCTCATTGGATTGTCTTCGGGGACCCGGGGAGACGGAAAGGTCGCGGGAAGATCAAACTCATACGCGGGCTCTTCGCAGCCGATCACGAAGAGCAGTCCCATAAGGAAGAACGTGGCGCGCTGGCCTAACATTGGACTACTCCGCGGAAAAGACGCTCTGCGTGCCCGCGGCGACGCCGTCGTGCGCAAGGCCGAGTGCGGAGAAGAGGCTCGCACAATCCGGATCGTCAATGCCCGACATGCAGCCCGGAGCGGTGTCTTCCGTATTGCCCAGGTTCGAACCCGAGAGCAGTGCCTCGAGATCCATGACGACGGTGCCGCTCTCGAAATCGCTGAAGGGCACGCTCACGTCGACCACGTTCTTATTCTCACACGTCGCCGTGCCATCCATTTCGGAACTGCAGTCGGTCGAGCCGAGATGCAGACGCCAGCCGGCAAAGGCGCTGCTCGCACCCTCGAGGCGGAAGAACTTATAGCCGCCAGACCAGTTCCACCACATGGAGGTCAAGTTCAGTGGAGCCGTCGCCGTAGCGGCATTTGCGTGGTTCAAACCTTCGGGAACGCCGATGCGAAAACGAAGTTCAGAATATTCGCCCTCGGGCAGGCTACCGCGGAGCGAAGTGTTGGTCTCCGCCGTACCCATCTCGGAGCAGCCGGCTTCAAAATCGAGCAGCGCGACGCCCGAATCCTGCCACTGCCCATCGTCATCGAGCACGAGCTGAACCTCTTCGCCGGCCGCGTTCAGCGCTCGCACGTCGTGAACGTAGAACCGGAGGTCGTTTGCGTTGATCGTCGCCCCGTCGCCCGCAATCTCCATTTCGCATGCGAACGCACTTGAACCCGCGCGTGCCGCAAACTGCACTTCGACGGCAGATTCACCACCGCACGCGCTAAAGAGGAGAGCCGAGAGACAAGAGATAAGAAGAGTTCGCATGGGACTAACTCTAGTCTGAGCGCGCCAGATGTCCCGTAGTGATTTCGATTCCTTTCAATCCGGCGTGTCTTTGAAATCGCTCGCGCCGGTCGTGGATATTCAAGCGCTCGATTTCAGACGAATCTGTCACGGTAGATTCCTGGGCTCCGATGTCATAAGGCGGGCCGCGCTAAGGCGGCGCCGAATGTAGGCACAGGCGGGCCTAACCCGCCGGGGGCCCTTGGTTCGCGAGACGCTGGTAGACCAACTCGAGACGGTCTTGGCCCCACGTGGTCCATTCGCCGATGCGAAACGAAGGCACTCCCCAGAGGCCGCTCTCTCGAAGGGTCTCGCGATTGTCCGACGCGCGACTCTTCCAGCTGTCGGAGCCGAGCGCATATTCGACGACGTTTTCAACGCCAGCGGCTTTGGCGATTCGCTCGATGCCGCTCCGAGAGGCCACCGGAACGCCCGCCGACCAAATCCCGCGTAGGGCAATAAAGGCAAAGCGAAGCGCAGCGTCCGAACCGAAGTGGCGCTGAGTGGCGTCACAAACCGCAATGCAATTCTCGACGCCCTCGCCGAGCGGATCGATGATCTTTCCGAACGGGATATTCGACGCTTTGGCGATTCGGGCCGCGTCGCGCACGATGTAGCGTTTCTTGTCCGCCGGCACTGGGAGGCCGCGCGTGACCATCGGAAGCACCGGACGAACCATCGGCGCGCGATGCATCGTCACCCGCGAGAGATGCGCGAGCGCGAGGTAAGAATACGGGCTTCGAAAACTGATAAAGATCTCAAGTTCACTCGCGTCGAGAGAACTCGGCGAAGGCGCCTGCGAGAAAAGAGGACGTGGCGCCTCTCCTGCTTGGTCAGGCAGCTCTTCGCTCAACCTCGCAGCCAAGAATGCGAGTCGTTCGACGCTCCAAAACCACTCTCCGTCGAGTTCCACGGAACTCCCGCGATAGAAGCCTCGGTCGCGGAGCATTGCGTAGTTGGTTTCGAGCTGCGGTCGCAACTTTGAGCCGCTGACGGTGCCGTGTTGGCGCACCAGTGCCGCGACGTCTTCCGCGTTTTCGCTCCAGAGGGCTTCGCCCAAAGCCTCGGCGAGTGCCAGCCATTCGGCGGATGGGCGTTCCGCGAGGAGCACTGCGTTGACCCGGCGTAGGCGGTCTTCGGAGGGAGGTGCCTGTCCGGAGAATCGAAGTCCGCGCAGCTTCGCGAGTTCGCGCGCGTCTCGAATCGCGTAGGCCTCTCGCGCTTCGGGCTCCGGGTTCGCGTCCGCGGCCGGTTGCGGCACCACGACACACTCGAGCTCGATGTTGGGGAAACGCTGGAGGAGCCTGCGCAGCCCCTGCACCATCAGGTGTGAGTGGGGGGCGTCAGTCTGATGAAAGTAGGTCAGCTTCGGCGCCGCGGAACGGACGCGACGAGATAGTCGCGCCATTCCCCGGGTAAAACTCCCTTGGCGTTTTAGGTACGCCTCGATCAGCGAGGCCTTCACCCCTGCGCTTCGGCGTAGGCGTAGACATCTTGAATCGCGTCATCGAGCTTCGAAGGATCCGAGCCGCCAGCTTGCGCGAAGTCGGGCCTTCCGCCACCGCCACCGCCCACGATGCCCGCCGCGCGTTTGACGATATCGCCTGCCCGGAACCGTTTCGTTGCCTCTTTGCTCACCGAGCATACGAGCAGCGCCTTTTTCCCATCGCGGCTCGGCGCGCCGAGGAGAATGACGGCCGGAGCGAGCTTGTCTCGGAGCTGATCGGCTCGCTCGCGGAGAACTTTCGTATCGACTCCGGGGAGAACGGCGCCGAGCACCTTTACGCCTCCGAAGTCCTTTGCGGCTTCGCTCGGATCGCTTGCGTCTCCGCCCGAGAGCATCTCCTTTTGGAGCCGCTCGATTTCCTTGCTGAGATCACGCTGCGCCTGCAGTGCTTTTTCGATGCGAAGGTTTACCTCGTTGGGCGCGGATTTGAGTGTGGCCGCGGCCTTTTCGAGTTCTCCTCGGACTTCGCGAAGATGCGAGAGCGCGTCGAGGCCCGTCGCGGCTTCAATACGCCTTACGCCCGCCGCGAGGCCGCTCTCCGAAAGAATCGTGAAGAGTCCGATATCACCGGTGCGATGCGCGTGGGTTCCGCCGCAAAGCTCAAGGCTCTCGCCAATCTCCAGCACGCGAACTTCGTCGCCATACTTTTCCTCGAAGATGCCGATGGCGCCGCGCGCTTTGGCCGCGTCCATGCTTTGCTCTTCGGTCGAGATGGCGGTGTTCTTCAGCACCGCTTCGTTCACCTTGTCTTCGACGGCCTTGAGCTGCTCTGCGGTGAGCGGCTTGGTCGCGCTATAGTCGAAGCGAAGCCGGTCGCCGCTGACGAGCGAACCCTTCTGCGCGACGGTTGCACCGACAACTTCGCGAAGCGCCCAATGCAAGAGGTGAGTCGCGCTGTGGTTGCGGCGGATCGCCGAGCGCCAGCCGTGATCGAGGCTCGCGTTGAGTGTGGCCCCGGCCTTCAGGGTTCCTTCGGAGACCCGGATTTGGTGGGCAATGAGACCTTCCACAGGGAGCTGCGTATCGAGCACTTCGATACGCGCGCCGCCTGTCCGAAGCACGCCGCGATCGCCAGTCTGGCCGCCTTTTTCTCCGTAGAAAGGTGTCTGGTCCAGAACGGCCCAGCCTTCCGCATTCGCGCCGAGTGAATCGACTGCGGCGCCATCGACGATCAGACCAAGTACCTTCGCGTCGCTTTCTTCCGCGTCGTATCCGAGGAAACGCGTCTCGCCGTGCTCTTCCTTTAGCGCGTAGTAGACACGCTCCGTCTCGGTCGCGTCGTTGAGTTTCGAGCCGGCAGAGGCTTGCTTTGCTTTCGCGAGCGCTTCGTCAAAACCGGGCCGGTCGACGGTGAAGCCCTCTTCTTCGGCAATCACCTCAGTGAGGTCGAGCGGGAAACCGTAAGTCTCGTAGAGGTCGAACGCGATATCGCCCGGAAGCTCTTTCGTTTCGCCCTCTTTGTTCCACTCCGTGTTTTTGCGGAGCCGGTCGAGACCCCCCTTCAAGGTGCGGCGGAAACGAACCTCTTCGTCCTGCGCGATGTCGGCGATCAGTGCGCGACGCTCTTCGAGCTGAGGGTAGGCGTCCCCCATCAGGTCGATGACCTTGTCGCAGCACAGGTGGAAGAAGGGCTCTTCGATGCCGAGGCGGTAGCCGTGACGGATTGCGCGGCGGGCGACGCGGCGAAGCTCGTACTCACGCTTCGAGTTCCCCGGGAAGACACCCTCGCTGATCAAAATCGAGGCAAGGCGCGCATGATCGGCGATGACGCGCATGGAGACGTCATCCTCCTGCATCGTGCCGCCGTACGTTTTGCCGGAGATCTCCGCGGCGCGTTGAACGATGGGGCTCAGAAGATCGATATCGTAGTTGCTGAGAACGCCCTGCTGGACGACCGCGATGCGCTCAAGGCCCATGCCCGTGTCGACGCTCGGCGCCGGAAGCGGGAGGAGCGGACCGTTCTCTTTTTCACGATTGAACTGCATGAACACGAGGTTCCACAGCTCGAACCAGCCGCGACCGTCCGGAGAAGGCTCTTCGCCGAAGGTGCGCGGGTCGGGCTTCCCGTCGCCGAGGTAGTAGTGAATCTCAGTGCACGGACCGCACGGACCGGTCGCGCCCATTTGCCAGAAGTTCTCCTTGGCGTTGCAGCGGATCACTCGCTCGGGTTCGCAGCCGGTGATGTCCTGCCAGAGCTTGGCCGACTCGGTGTCCTCTTCGCAGTAGCCGTCTTCACCTTCAAAAACCGTAAAGACGATCCGCTCCGGGTCGAGCTTTAGGTGATCCTGGAAGAACTCCCAAGCGAACGCGATCGCATCGCGTTTGAAATAGTCGCCAAACGAGAAGTTGCCGAGCATTTCGAAAAATGTGTGGTGGCGTGCGGTTCGGCCTACATTCTCGAGGTCATTGTGCTTACCGCTCATACGGATGCACTTCTGAGCGCTCGTCGCTCGCGTGTAGTCGCGATTCTCTTTGCCGGTGAACACGTCCTTAAACGGGACCATGCCGGCGTTGGTGAACATCAGGGTCGGGTCGTTCTGCGTGACGACCGCCGCGCTAGGCACTGCGGTGTGGCCTTTGGACTCGAAAAAGCGAAGGAAAGACGAGCGAATCTCGCGTGACGAGGTCAT
>JAHDCI010000255.1 GCA_020629955.1 Myxococcota bacterium
AGCCGGTAGGCGATTCCGAGGGTGTAGCCGAAGTATTGGTCGAGCGCGCCGCCGACGATGAAGGGATCGCCGGGCTCGGGGTTCATCGAGAAGAAGTACCGGCGGAGGTCCCAGCCGAGGCGGATCTCGAGGCCCATATCGAGCTCGTAGCCAAGTTCGAGGCCGACGGTTACGCCGCCAACGCTTTGGCGCGGGAACCACACGTCTTCGCCGATGCCGCCGGCGTCGAGCATAAAGAGCCAGCCGCCGCGGGCGGTGAAGCGGAAGCCGCCGAGTACGCGAAGGCGCGCCTCGAGCTCGGTCTTGATATAGCGGTACCCGACGCCCGGAACACGCGGGATATTGCTTCTTCCTTGAACGCCCGCGATGCCCGAGGGTTCGATCTCGAACGAGTGGCCACCATAGCCGACGCCGAGTGAGAACTCGTGGCCATCCATCGGATAGCGGCCCCGAAGCCCGAGATAGAATGAATTGCTGCGCGTCGGGAAACGGGTTCCATCCGAGCGGGTGGAGGTGATGCCGAACGCCTGCTCCCACGTCGCTTCAAGGCCGATATGCGCGATGAAACCGTTGCTGAAGTGAGCGCCGGGATACCAACGTCCGCCGAGCAATACCGCGGGTCCGAAGACCAGCGTGTACTCGCGGAGTAGATCGTAGAGGTCGTCGTTATAACGAAGGATTCGTCCGAAGGGCTTGGCCGCGATCATCAAGTCGAGCGCGACAAAGAGACGTTCTTCGTCGGCGTCACCGTCCGAGGAATCTTCGTCATGCTCATCGTCATCCTCGTATTCGTCGTCGTCGTCGTGCTCGTCGTCGTCGTCGTACTCGTCATCATCATCATCGCGCTCCTCGACTTCCGGAGCGTTCGCATCCGAGAGAGGTCCGAGAAGCTGCTGTACGCCGCGGGGGAGCGCCCGTTCGAGACGGCGCCGGTTGCGCTCCCGAAGCTCGATCGTCGAGATCTCCTGCCCGCTCGCTCCTTCGTACACTCGGAGGGTGAGGGTCCATCTTCCACGTCCCCGTTCTACTTCCCCATCCACGACGGCGTGCGCGCCCACCTCCCGGGCACCAGCGCGCACGGCGGCGCGGCCAGAGCCATTCGCAGCGCGATCGTAACGGCGCCGAGGAACAAGTTCGATATTGCGCTGACGTGAAAGGGCACGAACAAAGCGAGAGCGGATGCGCGAAGAGCCGCGGCCTTCAAACGCGCGCACCACAACGCGGCGTTCGCCGTCGAGTTCGACTGGCTCGTCTTCCTCTTCCTCTTCGTCCCGTCGGCTGGGTCCGGGGCTGCTTCCGTCCATCTCGGGCAAGGAGCGTTGAATCCGGCGACTGAGCTGGGAGCCAAGAGAGCCGATCCGGCGCGCGCGCCCGGAGACGCGTCCGACCGAGTTCCCCGCCGCGTCGAAGATCTGAACGTTCGCGCGCCAACGGCCGCTCCGGCGCCGCATGCTGCCGATGATGATCGCGCCCGCGTTCGTCTCGCTGGCGATCTCTTCGGGGTCGTTGCTGCTGCTGGAGACAATCTCGTACCCGTCGCCGCTCAACACGCGCGCGATGGAACTCCGCAGCGTGCCGGAGCGCGGACCTGAGAAATCGCCGATTGCGATGGTTCCGAGTTGTGCTTCGGCGGCGTTTGAGAGCAGCAGACCGAAGGCGAGGGCTGCGGCGAAAAGAGGAGTCGCGCAGCGCTTCACGGCACACACTCGCAGTACGCGGTCTCGGAATCCGTGTCACATCCGAGCGGGTCGCCATCGCGATTGGCACCGCATTCGCCGCGGAGCGGCCACGCTTCATCGCAGCTCAGGCCGGCGCTTTCGCAGAGGGTATTGCAGCCGGTGCTATTGCCGAACCAGGCTTGGCAGCTTGTCTCGGTATCGACGCAAACGACAACCCCATCGGCGCTCGAAATCGCTCCGCAGATGCTGCCACTCTCCGCATCGGCTGCACCGCTATCTTCGGTCCCAGAATCTTCCCCGCCACTATCGGTTCCGACATCGGTTCCCGCGTCGCGGACACCACCATCGCTCGGGCTCTCGCCGAGGCCTTCCTGAATCCATCGGGTAATGCAGGCGATCTGCTGCGTATCGAGACGGCTCGCGAGCGGCATCTGGTCACCGCATCCGTTCGGGTGGGTATTCGTGATCTTTTTGAGAAGGAAGGACTCGAGCACGTCGTCTGGATTGATCAGCTGGAAGGCCGGGCCGCAGCTCTCGGAAGATCGGCCAACCATATTGGCGAAGGCGTCGGTCTCGAAGAGACGAAGACCCGCGGCTGGGTCTTCGCCGGCGTGGCAGCCTTCGCCCGAGCAGTACATGGGGAAGAGATCCTGTTCGACGTCGATCGAGAGGGTGCACTCCACGAGAGGCAGCTCAGGGAAACGCTCCGGGTTCTCGAGGCTACCCGGACAGCCGGCGAGGAGCGCGCTACCGAGGAGTAGAGCGAGCCAACGCGTCCGCCACAGAGGGCCGTTTGCAATCGAGCTTTGCATCGGTCGAGCATACCCAATTTCGAAACATTTTCGGACGCTGGATCGAATCCCTTTCGGATTTGAGAACCATGGGTCACTCTGTCCGGAAGGAAGCTGCGATCCGATCCTGTGCGGATCTGCCCCTTCGCGCCGGCGGATCTGCCCAACGTGTGGCGATCGCTTCACGCTTCCCACCAATAGGGATCAGAAACGAAACGACCACTACATATTGTGGTGGTCACGGCGTGGCCCCTACTGGGTATCGCGTTCGATGTTGCAAGCTTGATCCATAGCCGTTACTCCAGACTTCTGATTCGCGCGGCATCTCGCTGCGTGCTGGAGCGATCCCTTGAAGATCAAAAAGCTAGAAATTGTCGGTTTTAAGTCGTTCGTCGATCGGACCGTGGTCAACTTCGATCACGACGTGACGGGCATCGTCGGCCCCAACGGCTGCGGAAAATCGAATGTCGTCGACGCGATTAAGTGGGTCATGGGTGAGCAGTCGCCTTCCCGCCTTCGCGGTAAAGCGATGGACGACGTTATCTTTAACGGCAGCGAAAATCGCGGTCCCCATAGCTTCGCCGAAGTTTCACTGACCTTCGACAATACAGCAGGTCTCGCGCCACCCGATTACCGCGATTACGCCGAGATCACCGTCACTCGTGCGCTCGATCGAAGCGGACGAAGCGATTACCGCATCAACAAGACTCCGGTCCGTTTGATGGACGTGACGAACCTCTTCCTCGGAACGGGTGTCGGTCGCCGCGCCTACTCGATTATCGAGCAGGGCCGCGTTGGCTTTATCGTCTCCTCGAAGGCCGCCGACCGCCGCTCCATGATCGAAGAGGCAGCGGGCATCACGAAATTTAAGGTCCGGAAGCGCGCGGCAGAGCGCAAAATGGATCAGACCCGGCAGAACTTGCTTCGCGTTGGGGATATTGTTCGCGAGCTTGAGCGCAGCCTGGCTTCTCTCAAGCGACAGGCACAGAAGGCCGAGCGGTATCGGAAGTATCGTGACGAACTTCGGGAGCTTGAGCTTCATGACGCTTCGCACCGGTACCTCGAACTCTTCCACACCATTCGCGTGGTCAAGCGTGATCGCGACGCGGCCGAGGCTTCCGACGCCGGAGCGCGCGCAGGCCTGCGAATGCGAGAAGCGGAGCTTGAAGCCGAGCGGCTCGATGCGCAGCGTCTCTCTTCCGAGGTCGATGGTGCGACAAATATCGCGTACGAGCGTGACAACGAAGTACGCCTTCTTGAGGCGAACGCTCAATCGCTTTCGGACCGACTCGCCACCTTGCACGCGAACGAGGCCCGCGCGGAACGTGAGCTGCAGGAGCTTCGCGGACAGCGCGATGAGCTCACCAAGGAGCGAGACGCCCTGATCGTCGCGCTTGAAGATCTCGAGAAGGCCGAAGCAGAAGCTTCTGGCGCGCTGGAGACCGAACAGAGCGAGCTTGAGCGTCGCCGGCATGCGATCGCGGAGGCCGAGCGAGCGGTGGTCAATGCGCGCGCACGTGTCGGGGATTGCGACAAGCGCATTGCTCGGGCCGAGGCTGTTCTCGGCGGATTTGCGCGTCGGCGGGAAGAAGCCCGTCAGCGCATTGAGCGACTCGCTCAGGACATCGATAGCTTGAAGTCCCGGCAGGTTGAGCTTCGCCAGGAGCACGAGACCGTCGAAGCGCGACTCCGCGGACTTCGATCCGGTAGCCAGCAGACGGCGGCGCGCCGAACCGAAATCGAGGAAGAGCTCCGTGCCTTCCGCGCCGAGATCAAGGATAGCGATCAGAACGTGAACCGCCTGCGCGAGGAAGTGGCGCAGAAGCGTTCTCGTCTCCGTTCGCTCCAGGAACTGCAGCAGCGTTTCGAAGGCGTGGGTGCGGGAACACGCGCGCTCATGACGCGCTCGGACGCGGAGGCGAAAGGCACGCTCGGTCTTGTTCTCGACCGGATTGTTTGCCCGCCGGAGATGACCAACGCGCTCTCGGGCGCGCTCGGTGAAGCACTCCAGCACGTCGTCGTGGAAGACCTCAGCGCGGGCGTTGATGCGATCTCCTTCCTAATGGAGAGCGAAGCGGGGCGAGCGACGATGATCTCGCGCGCGGGTCAGAGCGTTGCTCCAACACTCTTTGATACCGCGCTGACGCAGGAAGGTGTTGTCGGGCGCCTCCTCGACCACGTGTCTCCTCGCGAAGAGGCGGACGCGCGTGTGGTCGAAGCACTCCTGCAGAATGTGCTTGTCGTTCGCACCCTCTCCGACGCCCGCCACCTTCACGAGAGCGGCGTGAAGGCGACGATCGTCACGCTCCAGGGTGAACGAATCACGCCGGCAGGCGCGCTCAGCGGTGGCTCGGGTGAAGACCCGACGGCGCACCTCCTCGAAATGAAGCGAGAGAGCAGCGAGCTGACAGAAGTCGTCTCGGACTTGGAGACGCGCCTCGAACAGGCAGTCGCCCGTCACGGTGAGCTTCGCCGCGGAATCGCGGAGCGCCAAGCCGCGATTGATTCGGCGCGCGATGAAGCGCATGGCGCGGAGATCGCGACCGTGAAGGCCGAGAAGGATATCCGCCGACTCGAGCAAGAACTTCAGCAGAGTCAGGAGCGAGAGCAGCGACTCGCCAGCGAGCACGAAGAGCTGACGCATGCGAGTGCGATGGCTGGCGACGAAGAGCGCGAAGCGCGCAGCGAGATCGAAGACGCGAAAGAAACGCGTGCGGCGGCGCAGAGCGAACTGGAAGTTGCCGAAGCGATCTTCACAGAGCGCAAAGCTTCGTTCGATGAGCAACTTGCTGTGGTCACCGAGGTCCGCGTCCGCGCGGCGAAGGCGCAGGAGCGTGCCCAATCGGACCGAAATGCACTTGAGCGTCTCTCCCGTTCGACGGCGGAACTCGACGCCCGTGAAAAGCGCCTCGACGAAGAGATTATGCGCTGTGCGCACGGACAGGGCGCGACGGCCGCGGCCATCATGCTCGAGCGCGACAAGCTCTCGACCGCGGTCACCACCGCGATGGAAGCGCATGCTCACCTCGGTTCGCTCCGCGAGCAATCGGAAGCGGCCCGCAATGCGCTTGGTGAATCCGAAGCGGCGCTGAAGCGAGTTCGACAGGAACTCGATATGGTCTCCTCGCAGCTTGGCGAACTCACGCTTCGCGACCGTGAACTCGAGATGGAAATGACCCATCTCATGGAGCAGGTGGAAGAGCGCCATCGCGTCGATGTGCGCGATGTGGTCTACGACTATCACGCACGTGCGATGCCCGATGAGGAGATGCGTCAGCGTCTCGTCGAACTTCGGCGTCTGCTCGAGCGCATGGGTGCCGTGAACCTAACGGCGATCGAAGAGTATGAAGAGAACTCTGCGCGTTACGAGCACCTGAAGGGCCAGCAAGAAGACCTCGAAGAGGGACTCAAGAAGCTCGACAAGGCGATTCGCGAGATGAACCGCGAGAGCAAGCGCATGT
>JAHDCI010000256.1 GCA_020629955.1 Myxococcota bacterium
GCAAGCGAAAGAAAAGAACCATGGAACTCGATATCGTACATCTCTGGGAAAGCATGAATGGCCTCGTCCGAGGCGTCGTGATTGTCCTGACCATTCAGGCGCTCCTCTGCTTGATGGTGGTGGTCGACCGCTTGATCCTTCTCTTCTCGAGCGGCCGAAAGGCGAAGGCCTTTGCGAAGGGTGCCGGCAAGCATCTCTCGAAGAACGATCTCGAGGGCGCCGTAAAGCTCGCCAAAGAATATGAAGGCAACCCGCTCGCCAGCATGATCGAGACAGGCCTCAAGACTTTCCTCGACCGCACCCACGAAGGCATGGGACGCGAGAAAGCCGCCGAGCATACCCGCCGCGCACTCGAGCGTCGCGGCGAGCAGCTCTCCGAGAGCCTGCATCGCGGCATGAATATTCTCGCGAGCACCGGCTCGACCGCGCCCTTTGTTGGCCTGCTCGGAACCGTCCTTGGGATCCTGAACGCATTTAAGCTCATCTCGGATGAGGGCGGCGGCGGCATCGGGACGATCGGCGCGGCCATCGGCGAAGCGCTTATCGTCACCGGCTACGGCCTCATGGTCGCCATCCCCTCGGTGCTGCTCTTTAACTATCTCTCGGGCAAGATCGCGAAGTACGAAAGCGGCCTTGGAAACGCAGCTTCTGAGCTTGTCGATTCGCTCGAAGCCGACAGCTTTGCCCGCGCAGAGGCCACCGCAGATGCTGCCGAAAGCGCCACCGAAAAGGCGGGCGACTCGGTCGTCGTGCCGAAGATGACCGCGGCCTAGGCCAAGCGAACTTCAGGGATCATCATGGGCCTCGGTCGAAACGGAAAGAAGTCGCGCCCCGCGCCAGCGATGAACGTCACGCCGCTCGTCGACGTCGTTCTCGTGCTTCTGATCATCTTCATGGTGGTCCTGCCGGCGATGGAAGAGGGCGTCACGATCGACGTACCCTCCATCGACAACGCGGACGAAGTCGCCGACGACGGCATGGAGCCCTTCCTCCTCAGCATCGCGGCGAACGGCACGTTTTACTTCGATACCTCGGTGGTCGCCGAAGATGGGCTCGAAGCCTACTTGCGCGATCGTCACGCCGCGCAGCCGAATCGCAAGGTCGTTCTCCGCGCCGATTCGAACGTTCGATACGCGAGCGTCCGTTCGCTCATGCACACCTGCAGGCAGGTCGGCTTTCCCGGCGTCTCGCTTCGGGTGAACCCGCGAAACCCAGAAGGCGCCGAGCAGGCGCACAACTAGCTAGTCGAGATTCCACATGGGTATGAACGTAGGTGCGGCCGGCGGAAAGCGCGGCGCAGCCCATCCTGAGATGAACGTGACGCCGCTCGTCGACGTCGTTCTCGTGCTTCTGATCATCTTCATGGTCGTCGTGCCAATGATGCACGCGAAGTTCTGGCTGCATATTCCTCCGCAGGCCGACGCGACCGAAGTCGCCCCGCCACCGGACCCCTCGGCGCTTCAGCCGTTGACGGTCACGGTGAACGCCCAGGGGCATATTCAAATCAACCGCGACGTCTATCCGGACGATGTCTTCGCCGAGCGTCTGCATCGCATGCTGGTCGCGCGAGATACCCGCAAAGTCTACTTTGACGCTGCGGACGATGTTCCTTTTGAGCGAGCCATGCAGGTCATGGACATGGCCCGAGGGGCCGGCGCCGCGCATGTCGCGGTGACGACGGAGCGCATTCAGTGAAGCAATCCCTCCTGGTTCTCTCCCTGTTGGCGATATCGCTGCGCGGGGTGGCTCAGCCTACGCCGGGCGAAGATTCGGCGGCCGAAAGTGATGCGGAAAACGGCGCGGCGGACGGCCAGGAAGACAGGTCTGTAGACGAGCCGGCGGAGCAGGAGCCGGGGGATTCTGCCGCGACGTCGAGCGACGAAGTAGGGACGCCGAGCGAACCCGAAACGTCGCCAGATGAAGCCACACAGGAAGCCCCGGCAGAAGAAGACAGCAGCGAAGAAGATGTCGCTACGCCCGAACTTGTCACGTCTGAAGAGGGCGGACCGAGTGCAGAAGAGCCTGCCCCAGAGACAGGTGAGACAGGTGAGACAGGTGATACGAGCGAAGCGAACGCCGCGGATGTGAGCGAAGCGGTCGCATCGGAAGACGAAGCCGAAGAGGAATCGACGGAGCCCGCCGAAACTCCCGAAGCGACGGTCGACTCCGGCGTTCGCGGCCGCGTGCTCGACTCCGCGACCGGGCAGGGCGTGCCTCAAGCGCCCGTCTTTGCGCAGTCCGAATCGGGTACCGAGACGGCGATCGCCGACGAAGACGGGTCGTTCGAACTTCGTCTTCCCGCCGGGCGCTACACGCTTCGCTCCTATTACGACCTCTACCACGGTGCGCGTATCGCTGGCGTTCGGGTACGACGCGGTCGCTGGCTCTCTCGGGATCTGGTGCTCGATCCGATCGACGAGGAAACGGACGTCGCCGTCGACGAAGTGGAAGTCACCTACCGCGCCGATGCTTCGGGCGAAGCGGCGACGCAGGCCCTTCAGCGCGAAGCCGCGGGCATGCAGGATATGACCAGCGCCGAAGCGCTCTCGGAATCGGGCGCGAGCAATGCGAGCGATGGCGCGCGTCAGATCGCCGGCGTCTTGGTCGATGGGGATCAGCCGATCATTCGCGGCCTTCAAGGTCAGTACGTCGCGGTGCTCCTCAACGGCACGCCGGTCCCCAGCGTCGATCCTGATTCCCCGGGCGTCGACCTCGATCTCTTTCCGACGAGTTTCATTCAAAACCTTGCCGTTCTCAAAACGCTCACGGCCGACATGCCTGCCGCTTGGGCCGGCGGCATCGTGGACGTGCGCACGGTGCAGTTCCCGAGCGAGTTCACGCTCGAGATTGGTCTCGACCTCGGCGGCAACCATCTTTCGACGTTTCAAGACCAGCTCGAATACCAGGGCGGCAGCCTGGATGCCCTCGGGTTCGACAATGCGCGCGCGCTCCCAGATGCGATTCCGAACGAGCGTCTTCAGCTGACCCGCGGCGGGGACCGAACCGGTGACGACCTCGATGTTCTCGGCCGAGAGTTTAGCAACGTCTGGCAATATCAACGCGAGACCGCGCTCCCGAACTTCGGCCTGAGCGCGACGCTTGGCAACGCCCATACGCTCGGGGAAGGCCGAAAGTTCGGCTACCTGATGACCGTCGGTTACGACAATACGCAGCGGCGCGAGGTCGGCGTGAACCGTTCCCGGCCGACGCTTTCGAGCGATGGCTCCCTTCGGGTCTTTAACGATATGGAAGCGGAGCGCGGCGTCGACGAAGTGACGCTCACGGCGCTCGGAACGGCTTCCTGGGATATCACGCAAAACAGCTCCATCTCGCTGCTCTCGCTCTACAACCGCAGCACGAGCGATGAGGTCGAGCGTCTTCTTGGAACGAACGCCGAGCTCGCTGCCGGTGAGCTCACGGAACGCTGGCAGTTCCGCTATATCGCGCGATCGCTCTTCTTTACGCAGCTCCGCGGCGACCATCGCCAGCTCGGCCCGAACGATGAGCTGCGCCTTCAATGGACCGCGTTCGTAGGAACCGGAACACGCGATGAACCCGACCGCCGCACGATTATCTACGGCCCCCAGGGCGGCGCTTTCCGCTGGCTTGAGAAGGCGAGCTCGGGAGAGCGCTTCTACTCCGGGCTCAACCAGCTCGACTATGGCGTCGATGCGAACCTTCGTTTCCCGCTCTGGTCTCTCCCCGCGGGTGAAGCGAGCGCGACCGTGGGCGGAGGCGTCCGGCGAATGGAGCGTTCGCTCCTCAACCGCCGCTTCCGAATGCTCCAAGAGCAGCCGCCTCCCCCCGACCAGAGCGTTTATGCGGCGGGTCCCGAAGAGCTCTTTTCGGATGGCAGCATCGGCACGCTGACGCGCCTTCGCGAGTTCACGGGCGTCACCGATTCTTACGAAGCCGCGCAGACCTTGTACTCCGCGTTTGTGAACGTAGAGAGCCCCATCGTTGGCCGTCTCTCGGCCGTCGCGGGTGCGCGTCTTGAAATCTTCGACCAGAGCGTCTCGAGCTTCGACCCCTTCGACCTTGAAGGCGAGCAGGTCGGCACGGACCGCGTTGACGTCGATGTCATGCCGGCGCTGAGCCTGAAGCAAGGCTTAAACGACGATATGAACCTGCGTCTCGCGTATTCGAGCACCGTCGTTCGGCCACAGATTCGCCAGCTCGCGCCCTATCAATATTACGACTTCCAGCGCGACCGAAATATGGTCGGCAACCCCGAGCTTCGCCGGATGCGCGGACATCATCTCGACCTTCGTTGGGAGTGGTTCTTATCCGGATCGGAGCGTCTGACGGCATCGGTCTATTACAAGGCATTAAACGGATATATTTATCCTCAAATCCGCAATCCATCTTCCTATGCGACGCAGGTAATCAATGCCGATGATGGCTGGATTGTAGGCGGTGAAATCGAAGCGGCAATCAGCCTTGGCCGCATTCACGAAGCGCTTTCGGACTTCTCCTTCTACGGGAACTTTAGCCTTGCCGGCTCGCTTCTGAACCTGCCTGAGGAGCTCTCGGGGGCGGTCGCGGATCAGATCCGAATCCCCGGTCAGGCGCCATATGTTCTTAACCTGTCACTTCGATATGACAACGATGTTGCGGGCGTTTCCGGGGCGCTGGTTTACAACGTCGTCGGGCCGCGGATCACCGACGTTGGTGTTCTCGCGGGCGGCACGCTTCTTCCCAATATCGAACGCGCACCTTTCCACTCGCTCGACTTGGTTCTCCGATACGAGCCGATCGAAGAGCTCCAGTTCTCTCTCAAGTTTCGAAATATTCTGAATCAGACGCAGCGATTCACGATGTCTGATTTTGTCGAATCCGAAGTTTCCCCGGGCACTTCCTTTCAACTCGGTGTCCAGGTTTCTTACTAGGCTGAACTAGCCGCTATCAAAAGACTGTGAAGTAAGTATGTTTGCAAAGTCCTCTCTATTGCTCCGTTGCACGCTTCTGTGCTCGCTCGCTCTTGGCCTCTTCGGCTGTGGTGACGACGACGGCACGATGAACGAAGATGCAGGAACAAGTGATTCTGGCACGACGGGCGATTCCTCGACCGGCGACCAGTGTCCTTCCTCTGGCGACGTCGAGATCACCGAAGACATCACCACGGACACGACCTGGTCCTGTGATTCCTACCTTCTTCAGGGCACCATCTTCATCACGAATGGCGCCACGCTGACCATCGACGCCGGTACCCAGATTTTTGGCGATTCCGGCACGCCGTTCTCGGCACTGATCGCCGCGCGTGATGGTCGCCTCGAAGCCGTCGGTACGGCGTCGGAGCCGATCGTTTTCACTTCCGCCAACGCGGAAGGCGACCGGGCGACCGGCGACTGGGCCGGCGTCGCACTGCTTGGTTCCGCCACCATCAACGACGGCTCCGACAATGAAGGAAGCTTGCAGGGGAACCTCGAAGGTATTGATGTCACCGACGCCCGCGGCGTCTACGGCGGCGACGACGACACCAGCGATTGTGGCCACCTCGAGTACGTCCGCATCGAGTTCGCGGGTGCAGAGCTCGCTCCCGATAAGGAGCTCAACGGCCTTACTCTCGGCGGCTGCGGTTCGGACACCACGTTGAGCTACGTGCAGGTCCATCGCGGCAAGGACGACGGCATTGAGTTCTTCGGCGGAACGGTTGGCATGGACCACGTGATCATCTCCGGCGCTTCGGACGATTCCCTCGACTTCGACGAAGGCTGGCGCGGCAACGTGCAGTTCCTGGTCGTGCACCAGTTCGCGGGCATCGGGGACAACGGCATCGAGGGCGATAACCTCGGTTCGAACGAAGCCGCGACGCCACGCGCCAACCCGACGATCTTTAACGCGACCTTCATCGGCACCCCGGATACCCGCGGCATGGTGCTCCGCGAAGGCGCGCAGGGAATGCTCCGCAACTTCATCATCACCGG
>JAHDCI010000043.1 GCA_020629955.1 Myxococcota bacterium
CCTCGGCGCCCCTGACGAAAGATCTTCCCTTCCATCGATGCGATTCCCGCACTAGTGCGGATCGGGCATGACCCTGAAAAGCGGCGAGCTTCACGGCTCGCCGTTTTCAATTTCCGTGAGCTCATCCTTCGCACCAGACAACGTGAACGCGCAGACACATCGGTGAGGCCAAGAGTGGAGGCTTTCAGGTCGATGAAATGCCAGGAGCGGGATTTGGAATAAATCAGCAGGCTGCTATGGCTCCGCATGACCCTTCGAGTTCATGATGGCGATCGCGTCGATGTTCAAATCACCGCCTCTAGCGTCGATGGTGTTGGGGTGGGCGAATCTCCACTCGACCGCTTTCGGGTAGAAGGGGCATACGAAGGGGAATCCGTTCTCGCGCGGGTCACGTTCGTCGGAAAGCGCGGCAGAGTTTTCGCGGTGACCGAAGAAGTTGAGACCCGGCACCCAGCTCGACGTGATCCAATCTGTGCCGAGCACTGGTTTGGCGGCGGCCGCTGTACAGGCTGCCCGCTGATGACCCTCGGAATCGAGGCGCAGCTCGAACGGAAAATGAAGGCGCTGGTCGAGCTTGGCCTCCCGGTCGATGAGGTGCGGCGAGCGCCGTCCGAGTTTGGGTATCGTTTCAGCGCCAAGCGCGTCGCTTTTGAACGAGGCGAGCGAGTCTCCCTCGGCAGCTATGTGAAGCGAAGTCACCGTCTGGCCTCGATGAACGACTGCGCGGTCGACCACCCCGCCATTGCGAAAGCGAGCGCCGCGCTCGAAGATTTTCTCAGCGCGCTTGGGGTTCCGGCGTACGACCCTCGAAGCGACGATGGTTTGCTTCGTTTCGTTTGGTTCAAGACCGACGGTGAACGCGTGCAGACCTTGCTTGTTCTCTCGGAGCCGAACGAAGCGCTCCTCGAGGACCTCGTCCACGAGAGCGCTTCGCCGGATGTGAAAGCGGCCCCGTTTCTCGCAGGTGGTCTCTTCGCTGGCGTACTTCCCCCGAGCGAAGGCAACACCATGCGACCCAAATCGTTTGTTCACCTTCTCGGTCCGGCGACGCTCAAGGTTCCGATTGGAGATTCGCTTCATGAGGTGGGGCCGCTCGATTTCCTGCAGCCGAATCCGGCGGTCGCTCGCGATCTATACGAGCACCTCTTGCCATCCGCCGGCGGAAGCTCCGCGGTGGAACTCTATGCGGGCGCAGGGCTCTTTACGTCGCGACTTCGAGAACGTTTTGAAACGGTACTGGCGTGCGAACTTCAACCCTCTGAAGCCGCTCAAGCACGTGGCGTTCAGGCAGCCGATGCTGCGAGCTTTTTGAAAACGGTCGACACCGACTCTTCCTGCACGCTTATTGCGAATCCGCCGCGCGCGGGGCTCGGCGAGGAGGTATGCGAAGGCATCCTGAACCTGCTCCCGAAGCGAGTGCACATCATGAGCTGTGGTCCAAAGGGGCTGCGCCGCGATCTCGACCGACTCACTTCGAGCTACGAACTTGAGTCGCTCGATGCCTTCGATACGCTCCCTCAAACACCCCACGTGGAGCTCATCGCGAAATTGCGTCGCCGCGACTGAGTTTCGAAATTCGAGAATCCGGTTTTCGAATTTCGGGAATCTTGGGCGTTGACCCACCAGCCAAGCATTTCATGATGAAGCCATGCGCTGGCACCTCGTTCTTTCTCTTGGTTTCTCCCTTGCTCTCGCGTGCGGTGATGACTCGTCCCCGGTGGATGCATCCGCAGCGGACTCGGCGGTCGACGGCGATCTTCGGGATGCGGACGTTCAAGATGCGGCAACCGATTCCCTGGAGGACGCGATGTCTGACGTGGCGCGGGATGTGGCGCTCGACGTTGCCCTCGACACTTCCCCTCCGGAGCCGCTCCGAAGCGAATACACCTTCCCGGTTCGCTTTCCAGAGGGTGGGGCGTTCGATCCGATCGATCGTGATTTCTACGTAGGGAGCCTTGCGGACGGAAGCGTTCGGCGCGTGAATGGTGACACGGGCGAAGAAACCTTGCTGTTCACCGAGAGTGCCGATGGAGTTTGGTGGACACTTGGCATGGACGTCGATCCGGAAGCACGCCGACTCTTCGTTTGCGCGATGGATGACCAGCGGGAAACCACCGAAGAGAGCCCTCCCTACCTTGGATACGTGTGGGTCTTCGACCTCGAGACCGGAGAGCGGACCGCGTCGCATTCCCTTTCAGAAGCGTTTCCGCGAGCCACTTGTACGGATCTCGTCGTCGTGGATGGCCAGGCCTATGTGTGCGATCGGGAGCACCCGAATATCTATCGTGTAAACGAAGAGGACGGGGCTGAGCTCTTTGTCTCCGACGACCTTCTCATGGGCGGGCTCGCAGGCCAGAACGCGATCGAGGCGGTCGATGGTGGTCTTCTCGTAGCGGTCTACACCCCACCTCGAATCGTTCGCGTAGGCTTGGATGAGCGCGTCACGCGCGTACGCCTTGGAGGAACATTCTCCGTCGCGAACCCATTGCATGGGGCCGACGGGCTCGCGCTCTTGGGGGGCGACGCCTACGTCGTTTTCCCGGAGCAGCTCACCCGCCTCCGTCCTGACGATGCCTCGTGGGAGTTCGCGCTCGCCGATACGATTCCGAATAGCGGTGGCTGGACCGCGGCGATTACGGCGGAAGAGCGTCTCTATATTCTGAACGGTCAGGCGATTTCGTTCGCGCTCGGTCGGCTGCCGGAACCCTCCGTCTTACGCGAAATCGATCCCGCGCTCTTTCCGGAATAGGCGTTATTCGACGTTGACGACCAGCGTGCCCTGGGAGTTTCCATCGCCCGAGACCGCGACGCCAACTCCGACGGCCGTTCCGACGACGACCGCTCCGATGATCGTCCAAAACCACCACTTGCTCGCGATCGAGCCTTCCTCTTCAACATCGATCCGAAGTGGTGCGGCGACATCGCCGCGGCCTGCGATGGGCAGACCGTCCGCGCCAATGGCTTCAAAGTAGTATTCGACCAAGGGGGCGCCGACATCTTCCGCGGGGATGGTCGCTTCGTATCCGCTCTCCGTGGGGGCACAGTCGACTCGTTGAAAAACATCGCTCGTGCCGCGGCGATAGGCCAGCACGAGGGAGGCGACGCGCCGGTCGGGATCGTCGAGTTCGGCGGTGAGGAGCACCGCGATCTCGGGATCGGTTTGGGCCGGGGACGCGTGTCGAATCGAAACTGGCGCGGGGGGAGCGGTAGCAACACCAGGACGCCCCTCGGATTCCCACTGCGCGCGCACGCCGGTAAAGAAGTCACGGAAACGCGGTGAGAGGTCGGAGCTTGGAACATGGTCCGGTAGCAGGACAAGCAGGCTTCGGTACGCTCCGGTGGCTTCCTCGCTGCGGTTTAGCGTCAGGTATGTGCGAGCGAGTAGCTGATAGATCCGAGCGCGCTCCTGCTCCGAATTGCCCGAGCGTATGAGCGCCGCGGAGAGGGTCTGGAGCGCCTCTTCGTAACGGAGCTCGTCGACCATCGTTTCGCCTTCTGCGATGAGCGGGTTCTGAGCGGACGAGAGCGCAGGGACCAGGAACACGGAGGCCAGAGCGATGCAGAGAGCGCGAAGCATCCCCGGAGTCTACCAGCACTGGAAGAGGTTACCGAGGGCGCTCGCGAAATTCTTCGTCGGGCGGAATGGCGCGCGAAAGGCGATCCTGAACCACGCATGTGAATCAACGCGTGCGTCGCCGAATCCATCTGCTGGCGAAGAGCGAGGTCGTGAACGACCCGCATCGAGCAACTCACCGCTGATGCTGGAGAACGTAGCGGATCGGAAAGCCGATCTCGCGCGTCTGCCAGTTCAGCGCTGCGGGCGGAACCGGGACTTCGTCGAAGCTTTGCAGGTGCTCCAGCGCAGATTCGTCAATGAGCGGAATCCCGCTCGACCGCCGTACGCGAACTCCGAGGACGCGTCCATTCGGATCGATGCGGATGCCTACCATCACCGAACCCTCGAGTTGATCTCGCAGGAGCGCGCGCGTGTACCTCGGGCGCCCGATGGCGGCTGCGACCGCTCGAACATAATCCCGGCTCGAGCGACGACGTTCTTCTCTTGTCAGGGTCGGCGCGGCGGGTTCCGGGCGCACTGCGCGCGGTGCTTCCGCGTCGATATCACCCGGGCGACCTGTCGCAGAAATCGGACCTTCTCCGTTGCCTCCTGCGGCGAAGCCAGACTCGCTCGGTGCACCCGAATCGGCCAAGAGCGGGTTTGCGTTATTGACCGGGGCGGGCACCGCTGGTTCCGGCAGTTGTGGAGCCGCCGTTTCCGGCTCGGGTTCTGGTTCTGGTTCTGGAAGACGTTCTCGCACTTCACGAATCACCGGCTCCGGCTCAACGACCGGCTCGGGCTCGACTTCTTCGACCGGCGCCTCTTCTTCAAGGGGCGCTTCCGGTTCGGGCATCGCTGCGAGCTCAACCCAGGCGAGCTCCTCGGCTTCAGGCCGAGGCGGCGGCTCGAAATCGCTAGGCGCTGCAAACGCGACGACGGCGTGCGCGAGAAGCGAAATCGCTGCGCAGGTGTGTAGCGTCGAGAGAGGCCAAGTGAAGCCACGCCCTGGATCGCGAACCGTCGCGTCGACGGCGGGGGCTGCGTTCAGGTCGTAGAAGTCACTCTTCATTTCGAGGCATCGCCGAAGCGATGAACTGAAGTTGAAACAGATTTTCAATTACATCAAGGCAAAACCGCCGCCATTTCGTGATTTTGATGAGCGGGCTCACGCCCTTTTCGTGGAGCCTCGCCGAATGCGTGAACTTCGCTCTTCTCGTCGTGCGGACGCCTCCCGTGAAGATCGGCAAGTCGGCGATCGATAGTTTTGATTTCGTGGCGCGTCATGTAGAACGTGTCGGTGCTCGTTCGCTCGACGATCATTGCTCTTTTGTGCTGCATCGCGCTTCCGCTCGCTGCGCAGGAGGCCGAAGTGCGTGTTGAACGAGACCGCGAAGATGCAGCCAGAGCGGAACCTGCGGACGAGGGACTCGCGGATACCGAGGCGATCGAAGATGGGGGATTTGGAGCGGGGGCCACGGTGGTTCCGGCCGAACCAAGTGAGCCTGGCTTTGAGCACGAGGAACGCTCCTTCTCGGAAGTGACCCGCGTGGAGATGGACGAGCGCCAGCCGCGTTCAACGCCCGATGCGCTTCGGTATGAAGCAGGCGTCGCCGTCCAGGAGACCGCCCACGGACAAGCGTCTCCGTATCTTCGCGGTCGCACGGGGCAGCAGGTGGTTCATCTTTTTGATGGCATCCGCTTAAACACCGGAATCTACCGACAAGGACCAAATCAATATTTCGTCACGGTGGACCAGCAATCACTCGACTCGATCGAGGTGATACGGGGCGCTGCCTCGGTCCGATTCGGTTCGGATGCGATCGGTGGAGCCCTTCTCGCCAACCCGAGTTTTCTTGACCCGACACTCGCGCGCGCAAGGCCTTCGATTCGATCCGAGCTTACGCTTCGCTACGGTTCCGCGGACGATTCTTTTGGCCTGCGCGGCTCACTCGATTTCTGGCTCGGACCGAAAACGACGGGTCGTATTGGGGTGGGGTTTCGGCGCGCAGGATTGCTCCGTTCGGGCGGGGTCGTTGGAGACCGGGAAGGCCCCACGCGAGGTGATATCGCGCCGTGGGTTCCGCGTTTCGTCGAAGAAGCGGACGCTCCGGGGCAGCCCAGCGAGTGGTTTACCCAACTCGGAACGGGTTTCCGGGAGACCACCTTCGATCTGCGTATCGATCACGCGCTCGAGCGTTATCGATTGAGCGTCGCGACCTACGGCTTTCGCCAACGCGACCTTCCGCGCACGGATCAATGCCCCTCGGCCGAAGCGCCTCTCGATGAATGCCTTCGCTTCGATCGTCAGGATCGATCGCTCGCCTACGTCGCCCTCGAACGAACCCAAGGGGATTTCGTTCACCGTTTGGTTTTCTCCTATCAGCGACACGTTGAGGAGCGCCGCCGAGAACGACCTCGCTCTTTCCTTCAGTTTCGATGGCGAGATGTCGTGGATACGCTCGGGGTCGCGATGCAACTCGGCACGAAGCCTCTCCGAATGGGGCGGCATACCTTGCAGCTGCTCGGCGGTGTCGATCTCTACGGAGATCAGATCACCGAATCCTCGGCGGAACGTCTCTTCACGGACATCTCCGTTCTTCGCCCACTCGAGCGCGCTCAGTACTTGCCGGGAGCGAACTACCTCAACACCGGAGCGTTCGTAAATCTTCGCGCGCAGCTCGGTCAGCGGGTTGTGTTCGATGCCGGTTTGCGCGCCGGTTTCGTGCGAGCTGGGCTTCCAGGTGGAGATGGCATGGCCGCCGATCACCGGCGTTTCTTTGCTCCCGGCTCTCACGCCGGCGCGCGAGTCTTACTGACCGATTCGCTTTCCGTTTTTGCCCGCTTTGATCAAGGGTTCCGCGCTCCAAACCTGGATGATCTCGTCGGTCGCCAAACGGTTGGCCCCGGCTTTCAGTTTGAAAATCCGGAGCTCGCCCCGGAGATTTCCTACGGGGGCGAGGCGGGTATTCGGCTCCGCACAGAGGGGTTGAGTCTTGACGCCGCCGGTTACGCGACGCGTCTCAGCTCTGCGATCTCGCGCGTTGTCCGAAACGTCGACGACTGCCCGGGAGGCAACCCTGAATGTCGAGCCTCTCGGACCCCTTTTCAGCTGGTGAACGCCGATGAACGCTCACGCCTCTACGGCTTCGATCTACGCCTTCGTATCCAGCCCCATCGGTCGCTCCTCTTTCGTACGACCGTATCGTTCGCGTGGGGCGATGGGCCGAGCCTTGGCGACAACCCGACCGGAGGCGAAGAGCGCGTGCCACTCTCGAGAGTCCCGCCGCTCCAGGGAAGTGCGGAGCTTCGCTATCGTCTCCCGGCGTGGACAGGGCTCTCCTTCTCCGCCGCACTTCGATGGTCTGCTCCACAGGAACGTCTCGCGATCAGTGACGGGAGCGACCCCCGGATCCCGACCGGAGGAACACCTGGGTTCGCGGTGGTCGATCTACGCGCCATGCTTCGCCTCTCTTCGCTCTTCTCCGCCGGGCTGATCGTCGAGAACCTTGGTGACGCCGCGTACCGCGTACACGGCAGTTCGATCAATGGAGCAGGTCGAGGTGCTCGCTTGTGGATGCGGCTGCGCTACTGAGTTTGGTGCGGCGCGGAGCTGCGGCGGTCGACGCTCCTTTTGAAGACGACGTAGTGATAGTTCGCGTGCAGGGTCACGACGCGTTCGACCTCATAGTGTTCGCGGAGCCACGGCGAGGCTGCGATGCGCTGCTCCACTGGAAAACCCGCAAGAGAACCGCGTCTCAGTTGTCTTCCCTCGTCTGAAGCGATCGTCTCCACGGGAAGTACCGAGTGCAGCACGATTCGATCGGGAGCGCGCTCGTGCAGCAGTGCGATGGGAACTTCCTTTTCGCCGTGACCTCCAGGCAGCATCGCGATTTCAGGATCGACGAGTCCGCCGAGATCGGTCACCACGCCCTCTGCGTGAAATGCGAGCTGCCCCGCATCGAAGAGTGCGATCGACTCGTGTCGCGCGAGTTCGTGAGCCAGCGCGCCCATGGCTTCGGGTGGATCGGCACCCACGAATTCCCACTGAGCGGCGATTTCGAGCGCCGGCAGAATCATGGCCAGCCCGCACAGCGCGAAGGCGCGTTTGTGCGAATGCGCCTCCTTCCCTTCTCTGCTTGGCGCGGTCAGGGTTTCCGCAACGAGCCCAATCCAAGGCAAAAAGATCGGTACGAAAAGCCGATTGGCGGGCATCCAATCGCCCCCGAGAAACAGGACGACGAACAACTGCGAGCCGACCAAGAGGAGCGCCGATGTGTTCTCTCGCGTGAGGCCGCGGTGGAGTACAATTCCGATCGCAACGAGTTCGAGCAGGAAAACGAAGCCGACGTATTGAACGCCTGAGCCGAGACCGCCTCCGCCTTTTGCATGCCATGCGAGGGGGACAACGTCGCCGAAGATCGTCAATCGAGCGATCATCAGAAGCGCGCCGCCCGCTGCGAGAGAGACCAGGGAGCGCTTTTCTTTCGAAACGAGAAGAAAGACGCCGGCGGCGATCGAAAGTTCGGGGCGCACCCAGGGGATCAGAAAAGCGCAGAGGGCTGCCCCGCGACCTCCGGTCCCGTCGGTTTTTGGAACGAGACCGACGATGAGCAAGGCCGCAAGGCCGGTTTCGAGGCCCGCGAATGACCACGCATACATTCCGAGATGCACGGCACATAGCGCTGCGGCGAACGGTCGAGCGCGCTCATGCAATCGACGAATGGCGAGAACGACTGCGCCCACCATGCACGCGGCGCCGAGCCACTTTTGCGCGATGAGCGCACCGCTGGGTTCGCCGGAGGTCCATTCTCCGAGGACGCCGGGCAGTAGCCAGAGCGGGCCCGTCACGGCATCGATCGTCGCTCCCCCATCGAAATACGTGAGCCCTTTCCCCTGTGCCAGACGGGACGCGAGCCGCGCCGTGATCCAGGCGTCGTCCACTGTGTAATCGTACGTGTGCCGAAGAATCAGCATTGCGACCGCGCCAAGCGCCGCGAAGAGCCAGAAGTCTCTCTGAGGCAGCGCAGCGCGGCTCATCGTCGTCGCGAAATCAGGTTTCGTCAGCGTCGCTGCTGGCCGCGGGGGGATTCGAGCGAAGCTCTTCTCGATGTTCCTCGATGCGCTCGAGGAAAGGGTGCGCGATGTCGGGATCGAACTGCGAGCCGCAGCAGCGCTCGATTTCTCCTGTCGCGACCTCGTGCGGAAGCGCCCGGCGATACGCTCGATCCGAAGTCATCGCGTCGTAGGTATCCGCGACCGAGATGATTCGGGCGATGATCGGGATCTCCTGGGCTTCAAGTCCGAGCGGGTATCCGTGACCGTCCCAGCGCTCGTGGTGGAAATGCACGCCCGGAATGATCGGGTGCAGGAACGCGATCGGTTCGAGGATATCTTTCCCGTAGCCCGGATGGTGTTTGAACTCGTCGTACTCTGATTCGGAGAGCTTGCCGGGCTTGTTCAGATTCATGACGCAACCGATCTTGCCGATATCGTGCATCAGTGCGGCTTGTCGGACGATCTCCACCTGAGGCTCGTCCATATCCAGTTTTCGGGCGATCATCGCCGCGTAGTTTGCGACTCGTTCGCTATGACCTGCCGTATAGCGATCCATCTTGTCGATGGCGCTGGCGAGTCCACGAATGGTCTGCCGAAATGTTGCTTGCAGATTCTCGTAAAGCTTCGCGTTTTCGATCGCCGCGGAGCCGCGATTGCCGACCATCGACAGGAGCTTTCGCTGCCCTTCGGTGAAGCGTCGACCATCCGCATATGAGACTGCGACGAGGTACCCCGATACTTCCCCGCGAACCCGCATCTGCGTCGCCATCAAAGAGGCTGGGGAAGGGCGATCTGCCTGCGTGAGCCACGCTTCGCATTCGCCATCGTGCGTGATCAACTTTTCCTCTTCCGGAAAGTTCTCCGCGAGCGCCTCAATGCGGACCTCGCGAAGACGCGGAGCGACTCGCTCGCTTTCGCTCTCCCGCGTGGAGTTCAGGCGTTCGTAGAAACCGCCCTCTCCATCCTTCAGATAAATCGCGACCTGGTCGGCAAGAATCTCGTCGTGCGCCGCGTCGATGACCGTGTCCATTACTTGGTCGAGCGAGAGGCTCGTCGCGATCGCTTCGCTAACTTTGTAGAGCGATAGCGCCTCTTTGAGGCGGAGGTTCTCCGACTTTAACCTCTGCTGCTCCAGGGCGCGGCGGATCGTCTGAACGACCTCTTCCATCTTGAATGGCTTCAGGATGTAATCGTAGGCGCCTTGCTTCATCGCATGGATTGCCGTCTCGACGGTGCCGAATCCCGTCATGATCACGGTCACGACGTTGGGGGTATTCTCCTGGATCGCGCCGAGCAGTTCGAGGCCACCCATATTCGGCATTTTCAGGTCGCTCAGAACGAGGTCGTAGGGAGCGCGAGAGAGCTCTCCAATCGCCTCTCGGCCGTCGGCCGCCGTTCGAACGTGAAACCCCTCCATCGAGAGGAAGTCCGCGAGGACCTCTCGGATCAACTGCTCATCATCGGCGACGAGGATTCGCGGCGCGTCCGTGTCCATCTCAGCGCCACCTCGGGCACGTATGTTTCTGGGACGCCATCATGGGCCCCTTGGGTGCGTCGATCTGTTGGAAATAGAAGGAGTTCATCGTGAGGGCGAGACGCGCGTTCGGTCGCGTCCCGTGAGCGATATCAGGTGATTTGAATCGCTGCGGCTGTCAACCCCATGGACCAAGGATTTCCTGAAGAACATGCGGCCATCTACCCTTGATGGAACCTGATCCTGAGATCGAATACAAGCGCTCTTAGCGGCCCAACGGAGACTGCTTGACGAGGCTCTCCGCGCTGCCTTCGGGGGATGCCTTCGCCTGCTGCCCATACGAGGGAGAGGTGCGGAACAAAACGATGCCCTGCTTCGCGTGTCGCCCGATGTCGAGATTTTTCGCCCTGTCGGTACACACTTCGTTGGGCCCCTGCGGCGAGATTGCAGTACCTTTCCGGCGTGGTGAATTTTTCTCAGGGGTTGCTTCTCGCGTCGCTTGGCGGCGAGCGTTCGGGCAGGCTCAGCGGGAGAATCCGCGCGTGAACCGAGGAGCCACAGCTGGATTGATCTACCTCCTAACGATAGGCGTCGCCCTCGTTTGGGGAGCTTGGGCGGAGGTCGACCTTCTTTGCCGGCCGGGCCTTTGGGCGTTTCCTCGACCCGTCTCTTTGGCGTGTGCGGTGGCGCTCGGCCTGGCGTATGCGTTTCTAATCGTTCGCATCACGCGTCTCTTGGTGAAGCGCTCGCGCTGGGCACTTCGGCTACACCGAACATTTCGGGAGTTACTCTATCCTTTGAACGGCGCCGCGATCGCAGGTCTCGCGATTGCGAGCGGCGTTGCCGAGGAACTCCTCTTCCGCGGCGCGATGCAGGGGAGCCTTGGCTGGGCCCTCACGACGATCTTCTTTGGAATCGCGCACGTACCGCCCAGTCGCTCGCTTATCCCTTGGACTCTCTCCGCCCTCGTTGTCGGTGCTGGTTTTGGTGCGCTCTATCTCGTGACCGGGGAGCTTCTCGCACCGGTCGTTGCGCACGTGGTCATCAACCACGAGAACCTACATTTTCTCATGGGCTATGATCCGGATGCCGGTTCTGCGTCTCGTTCCAATCCCGGTCTTGTCGGAATGCGGGCGACGCGAAGCGCGGAACGCTAAATCCAAGCGCCAACGATCCGCCCTGCGTGATGTTTTGCGAAAAACGGATCCCATGGAGGCATCTCTTCGAATTCGTCGCGATCGTCGGGAAATTCACCTAAATGGGCGAGATGTTTCAACCTTGAGAGTCGCGGGTTTCGATTTTGTTCATGCGAGACGGTTGACGTTCATAGAGAAAATTCCCTACCCTTGGGGAGAGAAGAGATTTCTCCCAGGAAGCTCTCGTTGGATTCAGATATCAAAACACGGGTCACCCCCCTTGAAGAGCTCAAGCTCCCGCGAAAAGCGGGGCTTGACTGCATGGTCGTGATCTATTCGTCAGACGCGCGAGAACTTGGGAAACGCTACATCCTCGGCCCGGACCCGGTGCTGTTGGGGCGCGGAAGCGAGAATACGATCGTTCTTGAGAACGACACGATCTCGCGGAGCCATTGCAAAATCGAAAAACGGCGCGGCGGCTACTACGTCAGCGATCTGAACTCGACCAACGGTACCTACGTCAACGACGAACCCGTCGACGACTATCAGCTTCGCCGGGGTGACCAAGTGAAGGTGGGTGACACCATCTTTAAGTTCCTCAGTGGTTCCGATATGGAAGCGCAGTATCACGAGACCATCTATCGGATGACGATTGTCGATGGTCTTACCGGGGTGAACAACAAACGCTTCTTGATCGAAGCGCTCGAACGAGAGATCCCGCGAGCACGGCGTCATGAACGGCCGCTCTCGCTGGTCATGTTTGATATCGATCACTTCAAGCAGATCAACGATACCTTCGGTCATCTCGCTGGGGACTACGTTCTCAAAGAGATGGCGCAGCTCATCAAGAGCCGCCTCCGCTCGGACGCAGACGTTCTTGGGCGTTATGGCGGCGAGGAGTTTGCAGTCGTTCTCCCCGAGACCGACCTCCGCGGCGGTGCTCATATCGCAGAACAGATGCGCGCGCTTGTCGCCGATCACCCGTTCCGATTTGAAGGCGAACAAATCCACGTTTCCGTTTCGCTCGGCGTTGCTCAACTCGCGGACGGCTGGGAAGTCGCGAACTTCATCAAGCACGCGGATGAGCGCCTCTACGCTGCGAAGCGTGAGGGTCGAAACCGCGTCTGCTACTGACGCCGCGGCATCGATGGGGGAAGGCACGTTACGCGTCTCGGTGAGCGAGGCGAGCATCGCCGGATTGCCTGTTTGGGTCGACGGACTCGTCAACGCCGGAAACCCTCATCTTGGTCTCGGCTCTGGGGTGAGCGGGGCGATCGCTCGGGCGTGCGGGGGATTGCGCTTTCAGAAGCTCGTGCGCGAAGCGCTTGAAGATGAGTTTGGGGAGCCGCTTACGGACCAAGACTGCCTGTCCACGAGTGCGGGCGATTTTCCAGGTGCGCGCTGGGTACTTCATGTCGCTGCGGTAGACTACAAGTTTCCAGATCCCAGGACGGGAAGGGCGTCGAGTGCAGCGAGGGTTCGCGCGTGCTTTGGCGCCGTCTTGGAAGAAGTTTCCTACCTGAGGCGCGAACATCGCCTCGATTCCTTCGACCTCGCGACTCCACTCCTCGGAGCCGGTCATGGTGGGCTTCGGGTCGAGGAATCTGCTGAGGCGATTGTCGGGGCACTCGAACGCTGCTCATCGACAGATTCGCTCACGTCACTTCGATTTTGCTGTCCAGAGCCCGCGGTCGCTGCAGCAACGAGAGGGTTCCTCCGCGCACGAGGCTGGCTCGGATAGAGCTACGGATTTTCAATCCAGCTTCCCGATGGGAATGGGTCCCAAAAGCTCCCTTCATTGTCCGGATAATAGACAGAATCGAACCCCGCCTCATCGGCCGCATTCTTCATGCCGATAGCCTTCTCCCGGGACGAGGTGATGAGATAGACTTTTTCGAGTGGAAGACCTTTGGGCAGAAATCCCTCCGCTTTCCACTGTTTCAGCTTGTTCCATTTCTTGGTGTCACTGAGGTGTCCGTCGAAATCTAAAAATGTTTGATACGCCGCGTGGGTAGATGCGGAATAGAAGGTAACGTCGCGGCCTTTCTCGGCATCATGCAGAAAGATACGCTCATCTCCGAGTTTATTATAACCGTCTAAAATCGGAGGTTCGATAATGCGATTGATCCATCGACGGTGCGTCTCTGACGCCTTCCGCCAGGCTTCTTTGCTCAGGAGTTCTTTAACCCATATCACGATGAGATACTTGTCTATCTCTACAGTTCTTTCGACAGCCGCATCATTCGGCAGTGGGCTTTCACAAATTCTGCGAAAAGCAGTCTCCCGTTCCATGAAGTGAAGATTGATGTTCTTCGGCGTAAAGACGTTGATCGCGTAGTCGCAGAAAAAGGCACCGGTTTCCTTCGGCGGCTTCAGTCTTGGAAAATTCAGTGATTCATTCTCTAGACCACAGCAATCGAGTAGCTCATAGTCACAGTCATTCGATTCGAGAAGTTCTTCAAAGAATGAAGTCACGTTCGATATAAATGCTGTCGGTGTTGCGATGTCAGCGTCGTTGTACCGGACCTTTACGGTGAGTATTGAATCTAGAAAATAAGCTCTGAGAAATCTCTCCTCTGAGCTCGTTTCAAATTCTATGCAGTGATTCGACTTCAACGATTCGTAGACGTCCTCTGGTTGTGCCTCGTTTTCCTCATGTCTTAGACCGCTCAACCACAGGTGGTGATTCTTTAAGAGGTTCATGATCGAATGGACTGATTTTTCGTGGTTTTTTGAATCAAAAACCTTCACCCCGAAACGAATAGCGAGCTTCATATCGGCAATCCTCTCTGCTTGATGGTTTTGTCATGCGTTCCCGGCATGTGTTCCAAATGCAGAACGAGATACGGCCGCGAGAACGTTGCCTGAACGTATCGCCAAAGCGCGTCTACGATGAGATTCCGATTGCGTCAAATCGCCTCGGTGCTTCGTGATGGACGTACCGGCGGCCTCCGTGGACCCTCTTGAAACAGAACCTTCGCATATGCCGAACGAGAAGCGTCCGCACAGGAACTACGAGCAATCGACTCGAATCCAAGAGCAGGCCACGCTCGATAGGACATGAATGAGGCAGCGCGCATGGATCAACCTTTGGTGATCACACGCGAACCGTCATCGGTTACCGGTTTAAGAGTTCTTTGATGGTCGCTTGAAGCTTCGCTTCGAGAGCAGGATCGTCGGTCTCTTCGGTGATGTCCTCGGGGATGATCCCGAGCTTCAGGATGAGCCGCGCCATCCCGAAGCGTTCTCGCATACCAAGTTCCCGCCGGAAGTTCACCAGCATCGTATGCGCGCGGCCTTTCACTTTTCGGCTTCACTCTCTGCAGCGATCCGAAGGCGGCGAACACGGGTCTGAAGGTCCGGTAGGAGCAGGCCGAGTTCCGAAAGGACGCCCAATGCCTGAATCGCTTCCTCTGGACTGAGGTTCTTTGCGACGACCGATTCAGCGACACGGAAGATTGGTCCCAGCTCGAAGAGAGCGCGGTCGATCACCGCGAGTTCACTCGCCATGTTCAGGGGCTCCGCTGTCGCGTCCTGAATCTCGGCGTCGCGCAGCTCGAGCAGACGTTTTACCACTGCGGACGCGCGGCTCTGCAGTCCTTCCCGATCTGTTTCAGAGAACGTCCGAGGTGCGCCGTCCAGAATACAGAGGCTTCCCAAGACTTCGCCGCCGACTCGAAGAGGCACGCCGAGATACGCGCGAACCGAAAACTCTTGAACCAATCGTTGCGGTAAGTCGGAACGAAGCTCTGCATCTTCCACTTCGAGCGGCGCGTCGTTTTGGACAACAAACTGGCAGAACGAATCGCACCTCGACGTGGCCTGCGCGACTTCCAGATTCGGAGGTAGACCGTGCTGTGCGCGAAAGAACTGCGTGCTGCCCATGACGAGGGAGACGAGAGCGATCGGTGCCCCGGCCGATTCGGCGCACTCGCGGACAATGCTTTGTAAGATTTCGTCCGGTTCGTTCGAGAGGAGCAACCCCCGAAAGGACGATAGCCTTGCTTCGTTATCCAGTTCTCTTTTTGTCACGTCGACCCCTCGGCGTTCTCTCTTCGAAACTCTCCCACAGCGAGAGCACTATAGGACTGTATCCGTTCCGGTTCCCACTGTCTTGAGAGAGGGGCAATAATTCGACATTCAGTCGTAGAAGTTTCCGGTGAGGCGGCTCGGAACGAGAAATCGAACGAAATCGTTTATGCTTTGCGGAATGAATCCATTGGTTTAACGGGTTCTCGTTGCTCCCTTTTTTCGGTGCGATGCATCTCGTTATGTGAGTCGACAAAGCAATTTGTACTTACGATTAAATAACTTACGTTTGAAATGTGCTTGGCGTAACCCAAATGAGTGAGAACTTCTGCTAGTGCCAAACACCAATTGTAAAGCCCCAGCTGACAAAATCACGCGCACCATCGAAGACAAAGCCAAGGAACCAGTCATCACCGAAAAGCCGCAAGACTCGGAGGTCGAAGCCGAACGTTCCGTGCAAGCGGCGGGAGGTTTCCTCAACCCGATGGGGCTCGAGGTAGCTGCCGGCGCGAATCTTCAAACGGTTTCGCCAGGGCTCGCCTTCCACTCCGAAGTGGAGACCGAACGAGAGTCCACGACCGCGCGGCGAGACCTCTTGACGGAGGAAGCCGTCTACCCCGATTCCGTTTTCGGTCGCTCCCTGGAGGACCAAGTCCATTGTGAGCAAGAGGTAGCGGCGAGGCTGCGCGCGGTACACATCGCCCCATAGCGTGTACATCGCATCTTCCGCTGCGCTCGCCTCAAGCTCCAGGTCGCGTTCCTCTCGTTCTCGCCGAATCGCCTCCGCACGACGCCACTCTGGATCGCGTGCGTGAACTTCGAGATCCGGGCAGCGAAGACTCTCGGCGAAACGCGCGCCGCGTTCCACACCGATCTGGGCGCGTTCTCGCTCGCATCGGTTCCGGCGATTGGCGATGGAGAGCTCTCCGCGCACATCCTTGAGCTGCATATAGCGTGCATTAAACGGCCGCCTCCCAAGCTGCCAGGCTACGCCCATGCGAACCTCCCAGGGAATCCGAACACTGTAGGGAAGCACGAGGCCGCCGGCCGCTTCGGTGCCGCCGCGGTCTGTCACAGGAGTGTTTACGCCCGTGCTGAGAGAGAGTCCGATCCGGATCGGGATGTTCTCCGGTCGCGCGATGACTCCGGCCTCAAATCCCACTCCGATCGATTCCAGCAAGGGAGTGTCGCGTTGAATGCCGAGTGGATCGATGAGGATCTCCTCACGAAGCATCGAGAACTGCAGAACGCGAGGTCCAAATCCGACAACCAGTTGACCATCGAAGAGGGAGTAGCCCCCACCGAAATGAATGTGGATCAGCCGTGTCGCGACGGCGCCCTCATCGGTGTTGATCGTGTAGCGCTCACTATTGATGAGCATGCCCGCGCCGATATCCCCGAATTGAACGCGGCCGCCGATATCGACGAAGCGATAGGAATCGACGCCATAGCCTTCGCCGCGCCCGTTGTTAAAGTAGTCGTTGGTTGTCAGCGGGAACCAGGGCAGGGTAATGCCGAAGACGAGGTCGAAGCTGTACCAGCGAAACTCCCATGGTGAGCGGGCGGCATAGGCGGCAGAGTTGAACGGCACGCCGCCCGTACCTTCTGCGAGCGCCGTATGGGCGCCGCCGAGACCGATCGTTCGCGCGCTTCCAAGCACCGGGGTCGTGATCGCGTCGAGCTGAAAATCGTTGGTGCGGAGCCGTGCAAATTGCGCCTTTGCGTCGCCCGCCATGAGCAGCGCAAAGAGCAATCCGAAGCCGGCCCATCTCAACACGCTCCGAGTGTGGCCTCCCGAATGTGGCGAGGCCACTTAATCGATGTGTTCCTCAGTTGCAGAGGTTGGAGCAGGTCTCGATACCGCTACGATTGCAAGCCTCCCCGGCGGTGGCGGCCATGCCTTCGAGCGACCAGGTGCCGCTCTCAAGTTCGAGAGACCACACATCGTTGATATTGCCGCAATCGGTCTTCCCAAACGCGATGTAGCCACGGCCTTCACCCTGAGCGATGCCGAAACCGTGACGGCGTTCCGGCGCTTCGGTATCCGGGATTGTGAAATCCGGCGGGAACATGCACGGGCCGATCGCGCTGCCGTTCAGTTCATCACCGAAGACAGCGCGGGTCCACGTATTGGTCGAAAGGTCGAAACGCCAAACATCGTTTGAGTTTCCGAGGTCTGTTTCGTCATGACCGGCGAATGCATAAATCGCCCCGTCGGTCGCAAAAACGCCTGCCCCAAAGCGTGTTCCCGGACGGATCGGTGAGGACGCCGGGTGAGCGGTCCACGTATTGGAATCCATGTTGAACTCCCACACGTCGTTGAAGTACGGGCCGAAGTAACTTGGCTGTCCCGCGAAGACATACATCGAGCGGCCGTGGGTGGCGACGCCGTGGTAGTAGCGCGCTGTGGGGCCGTCCGCGGTGTTGAGTTCGGTCCACGCACCGCTCGCGAGGTCGAGAGCGAACATATCGCCGAGAGGCGAAGAACTGAGCCCCTGCGCGTCGTTGCCTCCAAAGACAATCACGCGACCGTTCTCCGCGTCGAGGACGGCCGACGAATTGTATCGCCCCGACGGCCCTTCTCCGCTCGTGCTCAGCTCGGTCCACGCGAAGGTCTCGAGGTCGAGCGACCAGACCTGCTCGAAGGTGAGGTGCTGTCCGGAGGCGAGGGTGCGCCGGCCTCCAAATGTTAGTGCGCGGCCTCGTTCTGCGTCGATGATCAGGTTGTGTCGGCCGATGGTTCCCGGACCCTCTCCGGTGGTCTCTACGGCTGACCAGGTCTTGCACGTCAGGTCGAAGGCCCACAGTTCGTCCGTGTACTCGTAGGCAGGACGGCACTCCATCGGGGCGACGATATTGCCGCCGTGCATCAGGAGACGGTTGTGCGCTGCGTCGTATGCGAGTGCATGTTCTCCTCGTGGAGGCACGATCGCGCCAGGCTCACATTCGATCATGGCATCGGGCTCGCTCGCATCGACTTCACCCGCGTCTTCGTCCCCGGCATCGTTCATTGCGCCGTCCTCGACGATATCCACGTCTGCGCCTGCGTCCATGAGCGCATCGTCGTCTCCTCCACAGGCGCTTAGCGCGAGCGAGCAGGCCAGAAAGAGAATGCGAGAACCTAAGTGGGAGTCGGAGAAGAACATCGCGACGGCTTAGCAGCCGCCGGTTTCGGTTGGCAACCCGGCTACGTGCGGACGGCTTTCACCAGATCGATACTCGCTCTTCGACGCGGTTGTCCTGAAGTATGCGCTCCGGCAGCTCAAGACTTTCCACTTCGCAATGCGCGTTCGCGTCATGAGGTGGCTCTCCTTGTACCGGAAAGCGAATGGCGCCTCGGCGCACTTCTCCGGGGAGAAGCCCCTGTGGCGGATAGCCGTCGCGCGGCTCACCGAGGATGTACTCGGCCTCGTCGCCAGCGAGCTGGCAGTGAACCCTCATTCTGCCCGCATTGACCGGACTTCGATTCGCGATTCGGTAGGACAAGCGGAGTTCATTTATCGGCTGGCGAGGTGTCGAGCCTTGTGGAGCGTTTGCATTATTTGCCCATACGACCCCGTCGATGGTGATCGCGAGATCGACTCTGGGCGGCGTCGCGAATACGACAAAATCGTGCGACGTCTCGAAGGGCTCGCTTGCCCGTGACGTTCCAAGTTGGTGAACGTCGGTATGAAGTGCGCATGAGAGGCGCGTCTCGCCCGGAGGGAGCCTGCCCAAGTCGATCCGTAGACCGCTCGTATTGGGGAGAAACTCGGAGACTTGTCGCTCGAATCGTCGACCTATTTCGCCTGCGTGGCATTCGCCACGGACCCTTTGCTCCGCGAGAGATTCGTCCACGTAGCTCTGCAGGCGGATGTGTAGCCACGCACATGTATCGCGGTGAGCGATGGGCGGCCCTTCAGTTTCACAGTCGTATATTCGAGCAGGCTCGGCTTCCGCGAACGTCGGGATGATGGGCTTCCCGGGAAAATGAAAAGCATGGGTTCCCGAGGAGACGCCGAGCGAACCCGCCATCTGACATTCCATAAGGTGTGTCCCGATCCCCAGGAAGTTTCCGTGGTCCGTCTCCATCGTGAGCCGTCGTCGTTCGCCAGGGCCGATGCGGCCTGGGGCCCAATGAAATCGAAAGGCTCCGACTCGGCAGTCCACCGTACTTTGTTCTGAGACCTCATCGGAAGCGTTTGTCACAAAGACCCAGCCGCGAACCATGCCGGATGTACGCACAGAGTGCGCGCGCTGTGTATTCGTCGCCGTGAACCAAAGCGGTCCTGGAGGAGCTCCTGGAGCTGCCGAAGCGTGCGAGGGAACCGGGCCGGCGGGCTGGCATGCTCCATGGGGTAGCGAAGCGAGAAGGAGGGATGCGAACAGAAATGTCGAGCGGGAAGGCGGAGCGTTCATGCCCTCCAACGCGGCTCGACGGTGATCGGCGCAAACGAAGTGAAGTGCAAAGCCGCCTCTTCGATTCGGAATTGAATCGCGCCCCACAAACCCAAACGCCCCATCCAAAAGGAGAGTTCAAGCGACGCTTTGTGTCGTTGAGGCGCGCCCTCGCGGGCAGGTTAGGAGTGCAACTCCCAGGTCGCCGCGAGCCAATCGAGAATATCGCCTTCCTCTTCCGAAACCCCGTCCACGGCGGCAAGTCCGAGGAGGACGCCGTACATCCACACCCGGGTACGCGCGCGGACGGACTCGACCATTGCCGCGAGCTCGTCGATCGAGAGCTGATGCGCAGAGTTGACCCGCTCCCAAAAACACGCGGTTTCGAGTTCGCGCGCGAGAACGGTAAGCGCCTGGACCTCCGCTACGGAGAACTCGCCATCCGCGCGAACGACAACGCGAACGAGCGCCGCGAGGGCGCTCTTTTCGTTCTCGTCGAGGTCGTCGTAGCGCACGCGTCCTTCGTTAGCCTGCAGCTCGGGCGAGCCCTCGCTCGATCACTTCGAACGCCTTTGGCCATTCGTCGAGGGACATCGCAGGCATCGGCGGGAGGAGGCGAAGGTGATAGGGACCGTGTCCACACCAGAAGGTAATCGCGCCCTCATCATACATCGCCTTGCACGCCGCGACGATCTTCTCCTTCACGCCACCGAAAGGCGAGAGACGCATCATACCGCCAACGCCGCCGACGATATCGGGCGATGTTGGGACCTTCGGGAACCAGTCTGGGTGGCGCGCGATAAGAGCGTTCGCCTGCTCGCTGAACGCCTTGTGGTGCTGCGCAAAGAGGCCGCTTTCCCCGTAGCAATCGTTGGAGTCGAGCCAATCGAGGATTGCGTTGCCGACCTTAAAGTCCGCGGTGCTTCCGGTGAAGGTTCCGCTGAGCAGACCTGGACGCGGGTTCATCTCTTCGGTCCACATCGCGGCGCAGGCCTGGGTCATCTTGCCAACGCAGAAGACGTCGACGTATTCACCGAGACCGAAATGGTCGTAGGCGAACATCTCGGTTGTACGTCCAAACGCTTGGATTTCATCGTCCCAAACGGGGATGCCGTGGCGCTTGCAGGTCTTCATGAGCTCTTCGAGGAAGGCTTTGGGCGGAACGTTAAAGCCACCTTCGCCCTGGATGAGTTCCATGACAAAACACGCGTGCTGGTCGGGGTAGCGGTGAATATGATCTTCCAGCTTCGCGACGCATTCATCGATATAGGCCGTCTGTCCACCTGCCTTCTCCGCAAGCTCCGCATTCCAGAAGGGCATGTAGTCAACGGGCACCGTGATCGGAACACCGTCACGCGCGGCAGCGCTGTCCCCGATGGACGTCATCGTCAGACTGCGGCCCATGAAGCAGTGCTCGAAGGCGAGAACGCGCGTCGCGGGGGCGCGCTTTTGCATACATACCTTCAGCGCGAACTCATTCGCCATCGTGCCGGCGACAGTGCAGAAGGCGTGGCGCAGCTTCGAGCCCTTGGACGCGTGCTTCACGAGGCGCTTCGAGAACTCGTAGTGGTCGGTGCCCGACTGCAGGTTTCCGTGCTTGGTCGTATCTTCAATCGCCGCCTCGAGCTGGGCGCGGGTGACGACGGGGTTATTATGACCGAGGAAGTGTACGCCGATGCCGCCCACGAGGTCGTACTTGACGGACCCGTCGGCGAGTTCAACGAGAGGGCCGCGCCCTGCGCCACTTCCAAGAAAGCGATAGAGCAGCGGCCTTCCGCGAACCTGTCCGGCGGCGTCGACGAGCGCCTCATATTCAACCTTGAGACCCTCTTGGGGCCCGCGGACTTCTGTGATGTTCGCGGTCTTCGCGTCGATTTCGTTCAGAATCGTCTCGAAGGCCTGGGAGATGACTTCGCTCTGCCGGAGCTCGGCGCCGATCGTGGATTTGCTCATATGCGAAGCCTACCCGAAGCGAACGAAAGGAGTAGCGAGAACTCTCTCGCTTGTGTCTTTTTTCCGGCTCTCTCGTGTCGGTCGTCGACGGATTTTCAGTGATGGCTGAAACGGAGCTCGTTCACACGTCTACTCGGGCAAGATGTCGTCTTCGAGACGCATGGAGTATTTCGCCCGAAGGCGCCTTTCCTCGTTCTCGATCACTTGGCTCATCGTGCGCTGGGCTTCCACATCGTCGAGGAGCACCACGTTTCCGATCGCGCCGCCGCGGCGCAGCTCACGTTCCCCGAAAGCTTGCTCGACAGCCCGCAGCCAGGCGAGCCCAGCTTCTTCCGCGGGGAGATGACGCCTCGCTCGGCCGGGCAAGGCGACGGCGAGGCTCCGAACGCCGGCTCGCAAAAGGTTTGGAAGCGCTTGCTGAAGGAGAGCTTCTGCACGTTCACCGTTGAGCCGTGAGCGCGGCCCCATCCCCAGCACAAACGCTCGCTCCATCGGTAAGCGCCCCTCGGTTGCGATGAGGGTGACCTCGCCGAGTTCTCCAGTGATGGCGCCACGAGCGATGAGGTTTGAGATATCCCCGCGCAGGCGCCAGTCGAGGAGGCCACACACACCACGGGGTGGTCGGTCGTCCGTGGCGAGCGGAACCACCACAGAATCGACGTTTAGTTCGTCCAGGCGACGAAGATCAGGGGCTGCGAACGAGATTTCCACGCTCGCAACTCAGCCCTTTTGGAGCTCCTGCGCGATCTTGTCGAGTACGCCATTCACGAAACCCGAGCTCTGCTCTCCGCCAAAGCGTTTTGCGAGCTCGATCATCTCGTTGATCGTGACCCGCCGCGGAACGTCTTCCAGGTGTTTCAGCTCGAAGGTTCCGAGGCGAAGAATATTCCGGTCGACGCGCGGCATACGCTCGAGACGCCAGCGATGACTCGCGCCTCGAATCACTTCATCGAGTTCGCCCTTGTTCTCGCATACGCCAAGAACGAGCGTCTTGGTGAACGGCTCTGGATCGTGCTCGCTCAGGTAGCGTTCGAACGCCGCCACCGCGGCTCCCGGGCGCGTGTCCGTGAGGTCGATCCCGTAGAGAATCTGAAGCGCGGCTTCCCGCGCTTTGCGTCGCTTGCTCATTCGATCCCGGCTTCGCCGAGCTTCGCTTCGAGGCTCATCAGCTCGATGGCAGCTTCTGCTGCTTCTCGTCCCTTATTGCCTGCTTTGGTTCCCGCGCGTTCGATCGCTTGCTCGATCGAATCGGTGGTGAGCACCCCGTTTACAATCGGGAGACCGGACTCAAGCATTGCCCGGAGGAGCCCGGAATTGGCTTGGCCAGCGACGTGGTCGAAATGAGGCGTCGCGCCGCGGATAACGCATCCAAGCGCCACGATGGAGCCGTGCTTCTTCGCGTTCGCAACGCGCTGAACGATGAGCGGGAGCTCCCACGCGCCCGGCACCCAGATGAGGTCAATATCGCTCTCGGCGACACCGTGGCGCACCAGCGTATCGCGGGCTCCATCGATAAGACGCTCCACGATAAGCTCGTTAAAGCGGGAGGCGATGATGGCGACGCGAGAGCCGCTGGGAGCACTTAGGGTTCCGGCAAACTGAGGCATGCTCTTGTATGGCTGAAAAAGATCGTAAATCAATCAGCCATCGATCTGAGACTGTTCCACCACCTCAAGGCCGTATCCCTCAAGGCTCGGGATGCGCCGGGGACGCTTTGTTAGCAGACGAATCTTTCCGAGGCCGACGTCCGCGAGGACTTGCGCTCCAAGCCCGTACTCCCGAAGAACTTCGCCTTGCTCGGGTCGGGGACGTTCGCTGGGCTCGCCGGAGAAGAACGCGAGATCGTTCTGCAACGAGGTGGCCGAGGGCAGGACCAGAATAACGCCCGAGCCTTCGGCTTCGATCGCTTCGATCGCGCTCTGCATTGGAACGCGAGCGGGATGGGTGAGGCCGACCATATCGCCGAGCACGCTCCCCGTATGCACGCGAACGAGCGTGGGATCTTGGCTGACTTCGCCATGCTGAAGCAGGAGGAGTTCGCGCGCATCCGTTGCCACGCGATAGACCTTGGCAGTCCACTCCTTTCCGCTCCCGAGAGAGAGCGGTGTCTCACGAACGAGCTCGACGAGACGCTCGCGCGAGAGGCGATACTCGATCAGGTCGGCGATGCTCAAAAGGCAGAGCGAGTGCTTCTCCGCGAACTCAACGAGGTCGTCGTAGCGCGCCATCGTGCCGTCTTCGTTCATGATCTCACAGATCACGCCCGACGGGGTAAGCCCGGCCAGGCGAGCGAGATCGACGCTGCCTTCCGTGTGTCCCGTGCGCTGAAGTACCCCTCCGGGTTTCGCCTGAATCGGGAAGATATGGCCAGGGCTGACGATATCTTCGGCGCTCTTTGCGGCATCGACTGCGGTGACCACGGTGTGGCTTCGGTCCGCGGCGCTAATGCCGGTCGTTACGCCTTCGCGCGCTTCGATGCTCACCGTGAAGGCCGTCGATCGATTCGAGCTGTTCTTCTCGACCATTAGATTCAGCCCGAGCTCACGTGTGCGCTTCTCGGTCAGGGAAAGACAGATCAGGCCGCGGGCATGCGTCGCCATAAAGTTGATCGCTTCGGGCGTGCACAGCTCGGAGGCCATCACGAGGTCACCCTCGTTTTCGCGGTCTTCGTCATCCGTCAAGATCACGAGTTCTCCGCGGCGGATCGCGTCGAGCGCGGCCAGGGTGCGGGCGATTCCATCACTTTGTTTCAGAAGCGGCTGATTCATGGGGAGTCTCTAGCAGGCCGTTGATTTATTTCCATTCCGAATCGTGGCGGCTTTGCGGGCGCAGATGCGTCCGATCTGAAGCCGAGTATTGTACATACGTGTCGAAAGTGGGATGGCGTTGGAGGGGTGAAAATGCCGCGAATCGGGATTCGAAAGAAATCAACGGCCTGCAGTAGGTGAAAGAAAAATGTCCGGCGATTCGATTCCGAGATCGGGGAGTCAGAAGAAGCCTGGGATGGCGTTTTCGATGTGTCGATGTTCCAGCGAGCACAAAGCGGATATGCCAGGCGACGCTGCGTAGTTGCTCGAGATTGCACTTCCCGAACGCGAGGAGGGTATAGTCCCCGCGATGGCCAGAAAACAGCTTCAATCGTGTGTCTTTTGGTGCGCCCTTTGGCTTTCCGTAGCGATGTACGTCAGCGTCGCAGGCGCGCAGACTCCCCCCGATTGTTCGACGCCCCGCAGGGCCGTGGAAACATGGCTCGATAACCTGCAGGAAGACAATTTTCGCCCGCATTTGGCTTCTCGCTGCTTTGATTGGGAGCGAGCCCATATTTCCCGCGACGGGAGCCGGGAGGGCCGGACTCGGAAGCTGAAGGCGGTTCTCGATCAGCGCGGTTTGTTGCTCGACCCGGAAGCGCTTCCGGATGTGATGGACGTCCCAGACGAAGACCTCCAAGGGGGCCGGCTCGTGATCACGACTCGGCTTCCCGAACTTTTTCTTGAGCGTGTCGGCGAAGAGTGGCTGGTCTCCTCCATCAGCATTGCTTCGATCCCGAGCCTTTACGCGGAGACGTTCGCGTTCGACGTCGAATCCTACGTGGAGTCCTTTCCGGACTGGTCGAAGGCGGAGCTGCTTCCGAATATCGCGGTCTGGCAGATCCTCGGCCTCTTGCTCGCAATCCTTCTCGGATTCGTACTTCGTATTATCGTCGCTCGATCGGTCTCGCGGTGGGGAAGCAAGCTCATTGAGAAGGCTCGGGGCGAAGTGGATCCGAAGATCGCGCAGAGTTCTGCGAATCCGGTGGGCACGCTTATGATGGCCGCTTGGCTCTGGTGGGCTTTTCCGCTTTTCCGATTCGGCGTCCGAGTAAATCAGATCGGAACGCTCGCGCTCCGCGTGATGGCCGCGATCGCCGCCGTGCTCCTGGTGTATCGCCTCGTCGACCTTGCGGCGGATGTTTTCGCGCGCCGCGCCGAGCGGACCGAGACGAAGCTCGACGACCAGATCGTGCCGATGCTGCGTAAGACCGTGAAGGTCTTTGTCGTCATCGTCGGCTTCATCTTTGTGCTGCAGAATCTCGACATCGATGTCGGCTCGTTGCTCGCAGGTGTCTCCCTCGGCGGACTCGCGTTTACCCTCGCTGCGAAAGATACGGTTGCAAACTTATTTGGCAGCGTGAGCATCTTCGCGGACCAGCCTTTTCAGATCGGCGATTGGATCAAGGTCGACGGCCACGAAGGCGTGGTCGAAGAGGTTGGGATGCGCTCGACGCGGGTGCGTACGTTCTACGATTCCGTCGTCACGATCCCAAACTCGATCGTCGCGGGCGGCGCCGTCGACAACTTCGGCAAGCGGCGTCACCGCCGCTGCAAGGCCACGTTTGGGCTGACCTACGATGCAACGCCCGATCAGATTCAGGCATTCGTCGAAGGCGTACGCGCAATTCTCGCGGCGAGCGAAGCGGTGGAACAAGAGCGCGTTGAGGTCTCTTTCCAGGGCTTCGGAGATAGCGCGCTCGAGATCATGGTCTACTTCTTCTTTAACGTGGAAACGTGGACCGAGGAGCTCAAGGCGCGTCAGAATATCTACCTTGAGATCATGCGCTTCGCTCAGGATATCGGTGTCGGTTTCGCCTTCCCAAGCCAGACCCTGTATGTGAAGCGAGACGACGTCGTTCCGGGGCGGTCTCCAACGCGCGACGAGCTTCGCTGGGCGGTCGAGGGGTACGGCCCCAAAGGGGAGCGTTCGCTTCCGGACAGCCCACGCATCGCGCCGGAGATGGTCGAATCGGAAAAGGGCGAAGGCAGCGCCGACGACGGGGAGGGCTAGCAGCAAACGCGAGACATACGAGCCTGCTAGTCGGCTGTTGGGAACCGACCCCGTGAGGCTTTCCTTCGGAATGGGCTCGGGGCAGACATTGGTTCCTTCAAGGTGGAACCTGGCTCGCCTCGCAAGATGATCCCATCTCCGGTCGTGTTCGGCCTTCTCTCTTTGGCGTGGGTTGCCGTTTCCGTTTTCGAGTTTCGCGATCTTCCGTGGTCGAGTTCGAGGTGGCCTGGAGTTTGGTTTGTTGTTTGGGGGCTGAGCACTGCGGCCGCGTATTTCGCTGCATGGCATCGCCCCAGGCTTCGCTTCGCAGTTTCTGTCCAGGGCGGGATGATGCTTGGAGTGATCGCCCACGCTTCGATTGCGCCATGGTGCTATTGATCGATGCGGATTGAGCTTGAGAAACGGGGCATTGCGAGCGTCCAGACGCGGAGGCCGTCGATGTCTCTGCGCGCGCTTTGCGCCTGGGCTGCGTTTGCGATTGTCACCCTCATTACGATGCACGGCGAGATCGTCGACGCGCTGCCGTTTCCCTTCGCCTATGGATTGGCGGCGGGCATTTGGGGTTTGGGCTGGGCCTGGGTGGTCCCGCTCCGCTCCGGCGATGCCCTCTGGACAATCTTCTTTCGAAGCATGCTCTTGGCAGTTCAGCTCGGTCTGATGGTCGTGATTTGGATGTACGCCTGGATGATGCTGGCAATTTCCCAAGGCGAGTACTTTTGAGCGGCACTACTCGCGACGAAACACATTTGCGGCGCCTGAGTGCAACCGCTCGCCTACAAGCAACTCAGGGGCCACTCCGGCACCAGAGGTGGAATCGAGTCGTGTTCCCACGACAACCCAGTTCGCTGCGTTGCTTGTGGCGATAGAGGTCCCGAACTGGGCTCCCACGCGTGGTGCGTTTTGCTTTAACCAATCGGTCTCGAGCCATTCACCCGTGGCCGTTCGAACAAACGCGTAGACGATTCCAGAGTTTTGGAGGCGGTTATCGAACTCTCCCGCGACTTCGCTGTCATCATCAAACGCCGCGACAAAGAGGACCTGCCCATCGGAGGAAAGCTCGAGCGCACTCGTGAAGCGATCCGAATCTTCACCGATCGATGGACGAATCTGGGGCCCCGCAGCCCATCTACCATCAAGTTCTTCGAAGATGTGGGCAACCCCTTCATAGGTTGAACCGCTTCCGACGGCGCCAACCGCGAGTCGAGTCCCAGCCGCATTGAATGAGAGATCGGAACCGAAACGAAGACGATCTCCAATCTCTTCACTCTTCAAATACTCGCGAACGTTCCATGAGGCTCCGTCAAACGCGTATAGAAAGACCGCCCCGGATGAGACCGATGAGTTATCCGTAACGTCTTCCGGGTTGGCGCTGCTCTCGCTCGGGACGCCGACAGCGATCAGCGTACCCGCTTCGTTGATGTCGACAGAAGCGCCAAAGCTATCGAAATCGTCTGGTGCCAGGCTCTTCAGAAATGCTTCTTCCTCCCACATGTCTCCCAAGCGACGGTAGACGTGGACGGCTCCTGAGAAAGGACTGGAATTGTCATCACCCATCGGAGTACTCGCAGAATGAACGCCCGGCACGCTGCTCGATTCCATCGCGGCTCCGATGACGATGACGCTCCCATCGCCGTTCGCAGCGATGCTGTTGCCAAACTGGTCGTTCGGATCGTTGTTCCCCGGTTGGTAACGGCCTCGATCGATCCATGATTCACCATCACTCTCAAAGATGTAGACGGCCCCTCCCTGAACTCCACCCCCCGAGCTGCTTGCGCGCGGGGCGCTCACGAGAAGGACATTTCCGTCGCCGCTGAGAGCCACATGCCGTCCGAAATGCTCGCGCGCAACTACCGAAGGTTTGAGATAGTTCATAAACCGCCACGTGTTCGTGTCCCCGTCGCGTCGATAGATGAAGACGGCTCCGCGCCCCGAACTCTCGTTGTCGTCCTCGCCACTTAGTCCGCTCTCCTGGGGAGCGCCGATGGCGAGCAGATCCCCGGCATCATTCATCGCAACGTCGTAACCAAACTCATCGCCTTCATCTGGGAAGTTGGCTTTGATGAGGATTTGATCCGCCCAACCCTCCGGCATCGACCCATCGGTGGAGCCGTCGATGCTCGCATCTCCCCCATCGTTCACTCCCCCGTCCGACTCGCTGCCAGAAAGCGGCACACATTCATCGAGTTCAACATTGCACGCCGAGGCCGCTGAACAGCCATTTGAGAAGAGACATAGTCCTTGATCGCAGCTCACGCTTAGACATCCGACGCTACTCTCACAGTCAGCTGGACCTTCGCATTGAAGTGGTGCGCAAGTGTCTCCGTCTTCACTACACTCGGGCGGCACGCATTCTCCACCGAGACATGCGAGCGCGCTTGGACTATCGCCCGCGGCTGGGCAGAGTACTCCCAGGCAGCTGCGGAGGAGGTAGAACGTGGAGAGGGTATCTGTATCGACCCTGATTTGGATGGGGCGAGTCAGGACATCTTCTCCGCGAAGTCGCAGGCCTACGGAGCCCTCCAGCGTCCCTCGCGGGACCTCTTCCGCAAACGCTCTCAGTCCCCCAAGCCAATCCTCGTTCGGGGTTCCGGAGAGCACGCGGGCCTCCCCTTCAATGATAGCAAAGACCTCGTCGAATTCTTCGCCCGCGATGAAGTCTGTGACGATGTCGACCCTCAAAACTGGATCCGTTGAGCATCCGAAGAGAACGAGCGAGCTCATGAGGGCGATCAGCCGTACGACCATACGGAAAGCGTACCAGGTCCGACTTGGGCACGTCGTTTTAGAAATGACTCCGCTTCAACGAAAAAGGGCCGCTTCCTGAGAAGCGGCCCATTCGTTTTCCCTTTGCAGGGAGGTTCCGATCAAAGGCGGTCGAGATGAATCTCAATGCGGCGGTTCTGCGCGCGGCCTTCTTCGGTGTCGTTGTCGGCGACCGGGTTCTCCTGTCCGAAGCCGACGGCGTCGAGACGTTCCGCATTCATGCCACGCTCGATAAGCGCGGCCTTGACGGCGTCGGCGCGCTGCTGGCTGAGCTCGTGGTTGCGCTCGGCGTCACCGGTGTTGTCGGTGTGGCCGTCGATGCGGAGGTGAATCGAGGTCGGGCACTCGTCGGCTGCAGCCTTAAGCTGGTCGAGGAGCTCGCTGGAGGCGGCGTCAATGTTGGCGCTGCCGGTTTCGAACTGAACCTGGGTCTGAAGGATTTCAGCGAGCGCAGCGTCGCAGGCGTCGGCGTTCGCCGAGTCCACGAAGTGCGGCTCGAACTCGAAGCCTTCCGGAAGCTCGGAGAAGAGCGCGCGGACCGCTTCGAGGTTTTCACCAGCGGCTTCGCCCGTCACGGAGATCTTCGCGTCGTCGAAGTCGATACGGCCGCGTGTGAGCTGCGAGAGACCCTGGATACCCTTGCTGAGGCAGAGGTCGAGGTCGGCCGGGAACTCGAGCGCATCACTGATGCTGAGCTCGCTGACGTCGACGCTGGCGAAGTGCTGGTTGCCGAGTTCCTCGATGCGCGCGCGGGTGGCTTCGTCCGGGACGTCGCCGAGCGCCTTGAGGGAGGCGGTGCCGTCTTCGGCAACCACGCGGTCGAGACGAAGGTCGTAGCCGCGGACAAACGCACCGGCCTGGTCCACCGCATCGCCCACGGCGTCGGCAGCGGCGCCAGCGGCATCGCCCACGGCGCCAGCAGCGTTGCCCGCCGCTTCGCCGACGGCATCCGCTGCGTCGCCTGCCGCTTCAACGGCGTCACCGGCGACGTCGCCAGCAGCTTCGACCGCACCGGCGGCGGCGCCAGCGGCGGCACCCACGGTGTTGGTCGCGAGATCATCGAGGCCCTGACCGGACGCGATGAGGGGAGCGATAACGAGCGAGACAACGCTCATCAGCTTCACGAGGATGTTGAGGGACGGGCCCGCGGTGTCCTTGAAGGGGTCGCCGACGGTGTCACCAACAACAGAGGCCTTGTGTGCTTCGGAACCCTTCGGGTGAACCGTGCCGTCGCTCATCTTGTAGCCGCCGCCTTCGAAGGACTTCTTGGCGTTGTCCCACGCGCCACCGGCGTTGGACATGAAGATGGCCATGAGAACACCCGTCACCGTCACGCCGGCGAGGAGTCCACCGAGCGCCTGCGCGCCCATTCCGTCACCGACCATATTCGCGCCGAAGCCGACGAGAACGGGGGTGATGATCGCGAGGGCGCCGGGCGCCATCATGCGCTTGATGGAAGCGCGCGTGGAGATCTCGACGCAGCGAGCGGTATCCGGCTTCGCCTTGCCCTCGAGGAGACCTTCGATCTCTCGGAACTGACGACGAACCTCTTCGATCATCTCCATGGCGGCGTCGCCAACGGCGCTCATCGCCATCGCGGAGAAGAGGAAGGGAAGCATGCCGCCAAGGAAGAGCGAGGCCATGACCATCGGCTGCTGAATGTCGATCGTCTGGATGTTCGCGGTCTGGGCGAATGCGGCGAAGAGCGCGAGGGCGGTCATCGCGGCCGAACCGATCGCGAAACCCTTACCGATGGCGGCGGTCGTGTTACCGACGGCGTCAAGCTTGTCGGTACGCTCGCGGACGACGGGGTCCTGCTCGGACATCTCGGCGATGCCGCCGGCGTTGTCCGCGATCGGGCCGTAGGCGTCAACGGCGAGCTGGATGCCCGTCGTGGAGAGCATGCCGAGTGCGGCGATGGCGACGCCGTAGAGACCGGCGACGGCCGAGGCGGCGATGATGCCGATGGCGATGACGATGATCGGGAGCGCCGTGGAGCGCATGCCGACGCCGAGACCGGCGATGATGTTCGTGGCGGTACCCGTCTTCGACTGTTCCGCGATGGAGTCGACCGGGGCCTTCTCCATGGAGCAGTAGTAGGACGTGATGAGGCCGACGAGCACGCCGACGCCAAGGCCGACCACCGTTGCGATTCCGACTTCCATGGCCGTGACGGGGTCGTCGCTACCGGCGATGAGCGTGCCCTCTTCCGGCCACATCTGGTTCGCGATCACGAAGGTAAGAACGGCCATGACGCCCGCGGCACCAAAGGCACCGACGTCGAGCGCGACCTGCGGGTTTCCGCCTTCCTTGACGCGGACGAAGAACGTACCGGCGACGGAGCAGATGATGCCGGCGCCAGCGATGACGAGCGGCATCACGACGGGCGCGATGCTGTGGCTCTCGCCCGTGGCGCTCACGACATTAAAGCCGAGGCCGAGGACCATCGCACCGATGATGGCGCCGACGTAGGATTCGAAAAGGTCCGCGCCCATACCGGCGACGTCACCCACGTTGTCGCCCACGTTGTCCGCGATAACGGCGGGGTTCCGTGGGTCATCTTCCGGGAGGCCCGCTTCGACCTTACCGACGAGGTCGGCGCCGACGTCCGCGGCCTTCGTGTAGATTCCGCCGCCGACGCGCGCGAAGAGCGCGATCGAGCTGGCGCCCATCGAGAAGCCGGTGAGGACGGTGATGGCGAGGGAGAGGTTTCCAAAGTCGGAGCCCGTCGCGTCCGCAAAGACGCCCTGGGTGTACGCGAGGTAGAGACCCGAAAGGCCGATGATGGCAAGACCAACAACGGTCATGCCCATGACGGCGCCGCCCTTGAAGGCGACGTCGAGTGCGGCCGGGAGGCCCGAGCGTGCCGCAGCGGTCGTTCGGACGTTCGCGTCCGTTGCGACCTTCATGCCGGCCCAGCCAGCGATGGCGGAGGCGAACGCACCGAGAACGAAGGAGACCGCGATCAGCGGGCTTCGGCCTTCGCCCATGTTGGCGACGGCGAGAAGGCCGGCCACAACGACGACGAAGATCGAGAGGACCTTGTATTCAGCGCGAAGGAACGCCATCGCGCCCGTCTGAATCTGGTCGGCGATTTCGACCATATTCTCGTCGCCTGGGTCTTGTTTCTTGATCCACGACGCGCGTGCAAACGCGTAGAGGAGGGCCAGTACGCCGGCCGCTGGTGCAATGTAAATGAGCTGCTCAATCATGAGTTATTCCTCGTTGTGCCTCGTCCGGCTCTCCCGGCTGGGCTTAAGCTCCGTGAAATAGGAACGCGGATCGTTACCCGACCCGCTCGCGGCGCGGTCTAGCCCAAATGTGCCCGGCGTCAACCGTGGAGCCCCGGCTTATGCCATCAGCGGAAAGAGTGTGAGCTCGTGCGAGCTACTTAGAGGGGGCGCAGGAGGTCGAGGAGATCGATCGCCTGGTCGCGGTAGAGCGCCGTCTCGGCATCGAGATCGAGATTCACGCTACGCCACAGAACCCTGCGGATGCGCGGCGAGAGAAGCCATTCCTGAAGCAAGGCTTGCCACCCATCGCCGCCTCCCGAATATCGCCTGCCGCTTAAGAATTCTTGAACCAAATCAAGGGCAGGTCGCCAAGAATCCTCGGTGGGCACCAGGCGCTCGAACGCCGGGCGAACGTTCATTCCGAGCTCGAAGCATGCGTCGAGTGCTTCGTCATCGTAGCGGCCCTCTGCCGTCGATCCTTCTAGCACATGCCGGAAATAGGTTTCGAGCGCCTCTACCTGTCGCGTATCCCAGCTGCGCCAATTTCCGTAGAGAAGCTTCCGCGCGACCACCCATAGGTCCTGATCGGTTTCGATGATCCTAGGCAGAAAGTAGCGATAGGTCGCTGTGTCGCCCCAGGTGGTCATGGCCTTGCCTGCGTAGCGGCGTAGTGCCTCGCCTGGAATCTTCCGCAGCGGCCCGCTTAGCTCGCGAAACCGTTCTTCCGTAATGCTCACGAGCGGCGAGTGCATTCGAAGCGCACTTGGTCGTTCGTGCGCAAAGGCTGAAT
>JAHDCI010000257.1 GCA_020629955.1 Myxococcota bacterium
AGAACGAAAAAACCCCGACGCTTTCGCTTCGGGGTTTTGTTGGTGCCCAGACCAGGACTTGAACCAGGGACACGCGGATTTTCAATCCACTGCTCTACCAACTGAGCTATCTGGGCAGGACCGCGACAATAACGCGAGCGAATCAGCTGTCAAGAAGAGAAGTGCATGTTCTTGTGATTGTTTGTAAATTGGGGGCAGGAAGCTCGGTCCGCGGCGCTTTAATCGAACGTATATTGGTAGTGATCCCCATCCGCTTCGATACGTCGCTCCTTGCGGTGAATCTCTCACGCGGTACTGCCGGGAGAACCCAATGTTTGAGAACTTCGACCTCGAGTCGTTTTGGTCCCACAACGAATACGCGAGCGAGAAATACGTCGAGCCGTGCCCAACCGACGCGGATGTCGCGGAAATCGAATTGCGGCTGGGGTTTTCGTTGCCAGCGGCGTACTTGATGTTGATGCGGGTCCAGAACGGAGGCTTTACCGAATCGACGTGTTTTCCGACGGATGCGGCAACAAGCTGGGCGGAAGACCACGTCGCGATCACTGGGTTTCTCTCTATCGGTCGCTCAAAGACTTATTCGCTGCTCGGGCAGTCTGGGAGTCGCTTCATGCAAGAGGAGTGGGGGTATCCCACGTTCGGCATCTGCATCTGCAACTGCCCCTCGGCGGGGCACGACATGATCATGCTGGACTACCGGGAGTGCGGCCCGCATGGAGAGCCCTCCGTGGTTCATGTCGACCAGGAAGATGACTATCGCGTGACGCCATTGGCGCCGGACTTCGAGACGTTCGTGCGCGGTCTTGTCCCCCCGAGCTACTTCGAACCCTCCGAAGAGGAGCTTCAGGCAGAACTCGAACGAAAGCTCTCTATTCTTAAGACCGGCGCCCTCTCTTCCGCGATTCGCGAGGCTCTTCAAGAATCGGAAGATCCCGGATGGGTTGAAGGCGCCTTTCGCGGCCTTCTGCAAGAGATCTTGCTCGAGAAAGGATACTTCGCGCTGCACGGGGACAAACGATCCCACCTGGTCTATGACCTGCTCTTTGACCTCGCGTCGCAAGCTGGGGAAATCGAAAGTCCGGAGTCGTTTCTCCGCATCTACGAATCACTCCTCGCATTCGGAGACGGTGAAGTCACTACCCAAGGTTACGCTCCGAAGTTCATCACGGATTGGTTGAGCGATCGTCTTGATGCCGGACATATGGTGGAACGAAACGGTCGGTATCGCCTCAGCGCCAGTTTTCGCAGTGAGCTCGTGCGAAAGTTGCGCGAACGCAACTAACGCGAGTTTTGCTCTCGCCTCCTCGCGCGGGCTTGCATGCGATTGGTAAAACAAGTAACCGGAAGCGCTATGGCCACCGCTACCTACCGTGAAGTAACGGCCGGCGCTGTCATCTTGGGAGTCCTTCAGGGCTCGGTGATGACCGCCGCCTTTACGTATATCGGCCTCAAGCTCGGGTTCGGGCTTCCAGGCTCGACCGTCGCCGCGATTCTTGGCTTTGCGCTCCTTCGGGGTGTGGGGCGGACGATCGGCGTGAAAGGCGCGGGGTCGATCGTTGAAAACAATATCAACCAGACGATCGCCTCCGGCATCAACACGGCCTCGGCCGGCGTGGTCTTTACCTTCCCGGCGCTCTTGCTGCTCGGCGAGGATTTTAACCCGTGGACGATCATTCTCGCGGCGGTGGCCGGCTCCTTTATGGGGATCGTCATCATTATCCCGCTGCGGAAACAGATGATCGAGATCGAGCGGCTGCGCTTCCCATCGGGGATCGCTGTCGCAACGATCCTGAAATCACCTGGGGCGGGCGCTGAAAAGGCGGTCAAGCTCGGCTTTGGTTTTGCGATCTCGGTCGCGATTACCTTGCTCGGCAAATACGAAGTGCTCCCCGAAGCGCTCCCCGTGGGCGAATGGTTTTATGGAGACCTCGCGGCCGCGACGGGCGCCGGCGGCATTCTTGCGCTCGGTACGTCGATCTCGCTTTCGATGGCGAACTTTGGCGCCGGCTTGCTCTCCGGGAAGGGCGGTCTTCCCTTCGCGCTCGGCGGCGTGCTCGCTTGGTGGGTCATCGCTCCTTTCGTGGTCGGTCAAGGCTGGGCGCCCGAAGTCGCCGGCGGTGACCTCTGGGGCGCGGTCTACGGCACGATGCTCCGCCCGGTCGGTATCGGCGTTCTCATCGGTGGTGCGCTCGCGGGTGTGGTCATGAGCTATCCGGCGCTCAAGGGCGCGATCAAGAGCCTTCAGGCCGCGGCGAAGCTTGCGAAGGCAGGACACGACGCCGATGAGCTCAATCCGAAGGTGCTTGTCTTTGGCCTCGCAGGTTCGTTCGTTCTTCTCTTCTCGGTGGCGTTCCTCGGTTCCGAAGGTGCGGTCGGCACGTCGATCAGCGTCGCGGTGGCCGGCACGGTCTGGCTTGGCCTGGCCGGACTTATCGTTGCTCAGGCGACCGGCGCTACGGACATTTCCCCACTCTCGGGGCTCGCGCTGATCGCCGTCACGATCATGCTCGCCATCACCGCGAACAATGTCGTGCTCGCCATCACGATCGGCGTCGCTGTCTGTGTCGCGACGAACCAGTGCGCGGATATGATGAGCGACCTGAAGACAGGGCATCTTGTCGGGTCGATTCCGCGCAAGCAGCAGCTCGTTCAGTTCGGCGTCGCCTGGGTGGGTCCCGCGATTGCGGTCGGTACCGTGCTACTTCTTTGGCAGTCCGGCCCCGGTGGTACGGGCGGCTTTGGTCCAGAATCGGCGGCTTGCACGCAGGGGCTCCCCGAGTGCCTTTCCGCTCCCCAGGCGGGCGCGCTTCAGGGCATGGTCCAGGGCGTTGTCAGCGGGAATGCGCCGGTCGATAAGTACCTCGCGGGTGCGGTCATCGGCGGCTCGCTGGCGCTCTTCCCGATCGCTGGGCTCGGCGTACTGATCGGACTCGCGATGTACCTTCCCTTTGATATCACGCTTGGCTACGGCATCGGCTGCGTTGCTTCGATGATGCTGACCAAGACGAAGGGCCGCCGCTTCTACGGTGACGTTATCGTGCCCGTCGGTGCAGGCTTCATCGTTGGCGAAGCGCTCACCAGCCTCACCCTCACACTTATTCAGCTCGCGAAGGGATAGGGCCATGAATACGAAATACCTTGCAGGCTTTGTTCTCTTCCTCGCCGGTTTGACCGTTGCATCTTGGTACGCCTCGCGCGTGGTCGAGCCGACCGAACTCTCCGGAGTGGACGCCGAAGGCGAACCGCAGGCGACCGCTGGGGACCGAATCAGCGCCTGGGGCAATGTCGCCGGCGCTCCATTCGGAGTTGGCTTTGTGCTCATGCTCGCAGGTGGCTTTCTCGCGCGCTCAGCGACCTCGAAGAACGACGAGGGCGAAGAATCTTCGGGTGCGGAGAGTAGCGGTTCATCGCTTGAGCAGCTTCAAGCGATGAAGGGCTCTCTTGCGGCGCTCTCCAGTGAAGTGCTTGGTCTCGATGACGGGATCGAAGAGCTTGCGGAAGGCGATATCGGGATCATTGAGACCAATGCGACCAAGCTTGCGGATAAGATCGAAGCGATCTTAGAAGAGCAAATCCCGACATTTCTGGAGCGCCGAGAAGAGCTCGTCAGCCGGCTTGGCCTCGAGGACTTCGCCGAGATGATCGGTCACTTTGCGACCTTTGAGCGAGCGACGGCACGTGCTTGGTCTGCGCTCACGGATGAGGCTTGGGCCGAGGTTCCGCCCTCCCTCGTGAAGGCCATCGGCGGCATCGACAATGCCGAGACAGTCGCCGCGAAACATCTTCTGGTCTCGCCGGACGCTGCGAAGTCCTTCTAAACAGACTCTGCGTGCATTTTAAGGTGACCCTCACGCGATGAGCCGCGAGCTTCATCAGCTGCAGGAGGCCATGCGGATCTCCGATCGGCTCACCGAGCTCGATCCGATCCGCGGCTATCCCCTTCGCGGCGCCAGAGAACTCGCGAGCGCGATCGATGCGCGTGCCTTTATGCTCACACGAGAGGGCATGCGCTGGTCGGAAGGCAAGCCGCATCCGGACGATCACTGCATCGAGTTTTCGCTTCGTACGGCGCAGAGCGTCTACCGGATGAAGCTCTTCTGCGAGTTCACCCCAAGCCGCGACGAGCGCCGAATGTTGAAGTGGGCGAGCCGGCTCTTCTCGCGCGGGCTCGACCATTGCGCACGCTTTGAGCTCCGTCCAGTGATGGAAAACGCACGCGGTCTCGATGAATGGCTTCGCGGGACGAACCTGACGCCGCGCGAGCGCGAGGTCGCGAGCAAGATCGCGATCGGACGTGCGACGGGCGAGATCGCCGAAGAGCTTGGGCTGACGCCAATGACGGTGAACACGTATTTAAAGCGCACCTACAAGAAGCTCGGCGTTCGTTCCCGGGTCGAGCTCGCGGCGCGCCTCAATGCGCAGATCCGCGAGCTTCAAGTTCCGTCCGCTTGAAGCATCAGCATCCGGGCGTGACGAGAATGCTTGGAGCACCGACATCGCCTGGCTCACCCGCCCACTCGAGCAGGCGGTCGAAGCTCAACGCTTCGCGAAACTGAGGAGGGATCCCGCGGCCGCGAAGTACAAGTCTTCCGCGAACCCACTGCGAGCTCCGGTACGCTTCAACGCGTGCGCCTTCAATCCGCGCGCTGTCGATGTGCGCGCTCGCACTATCGGAGCAGCTCGCGTTCAGTTCGCAGCTTCCCGGCCCCTCCATCGAGCGCATGCCGAGGTTGATCGCAACGCAGCGGCCGTCCTCGAGCCGGCAGGCGACGTCGAAGAAGTCGTCGAAACGTACGGAAGACTCAAAGTCGTAGTCGACATGACGGGCGTGAAGGCGAAGGTGCAGGCGACCATCTTCGATGCGTAGATCCTCGACAAAGCGCTCGGTCATCAACCCGCCCGGAAGCGCGTATCGAGCACGCTCAAAGAGCTTTCGATAACGCTCGCCGTCCGAGAGCCAGAACTCGTCCGACTCCTGGCCAAGGTCGAACGCGCGGCTGATGCGAATGAGCTCAAATCGTCCGACGGGCTGCCTTTGGTACTCGGCGCAGTACTGCTCGTTACCTGCACTTCCTTCACTTCCTTCTTCTGTTGGGCAGGGCGCGCTGCTTTGCCACTCTCCGCCGTAGAGATTCGTGACCAAGTCAGATCCGAGCGGACGAGCGCGTTCTCGATTGCGAACGTGTAGCGCGTGAGCGCGCCGGCGGGTCTCTCGATTCGGATTTCCTTCGTCCGCCAACATATATTGCTCCATCGCAAGGACTGGCTCGCCCTGCGCTTCGAGCGCCGCGCCGAGAGAGTGATGAATGCGCGTTCGGGTGCGAAGCTCCGTGGCGTCGGCGAGCGCATCCCGAAGCTCCTCGACGGCGGCATCGACCTGACCGAGATGGAGCAGCATCCAGCCGAGCTCGCCACCGATGTGTGCGTCGGTTGGAGCCGCACGTTGCGCTTCGACGAGAATGCGAATCGCCTCGTCCGCGCGGGCCGGATCTTCGCGTTCGGACCAAGCCTGCCTCGCAAGGGCGATGGCCCGATCGGAGGAGGTCTGTGCCGAAGCCAGCGAAGTGAAAAGGATCGCAGAGCAGACGAAAAGGAGCGCGGCGTGTTTCATACCAGGATGAAATGCACGGCCTGTGCCCACGTCAGCGCTCCGCTTATTCCCCGATTTTGCGGAGAAGTTCCCGACGTCCGACGCGGCGCGCGTCTGTCTTTCCACAGCGGTGTGGTGACTACGCCGCGAT
>JAHDCI010000258.1 GCA_020629955.1 Myxococcota bacterium
GATTCGGGGCGCCATAGCGCAGCCCTTGAAATCACAGAGCTTTCCGAGGCTCGTTAAAAGAGCACCGCTCGCTTCCAGCGATTCAGCCGCGACTATTTCGAAGTGAGCTACCTCTTCTCAGTCCGACAGTTAAACTAGTCGTCAAGCCCGTCGCGAAGCGATGGGCTTTTCTTCAGGGCTAGCCTTGGCGCGGCCAAGCCGTTTTTGGGTGAAGTTCGCAAAGGCTTCGCGTGGGAAACCAATACCTTTCTGAACCGGGCCTTCGGACGACTTGATCGGCCGAGACCTTTACCCTTGAAAAACTCCGGCGCTCGCTCGAAGGTTGGCGGGCGTATCTTCAGGTGCGCCCGTTTCTTTATGCGAATACCTCTTCTGCTCCTTCTTCTATCGGCCGCGCTCAGTGCTTGTGTCAGCCTTCCGGCAGACCGCGAAGCGCGCGGGCTCTACCGCGACCTTCGAAAGACGGTGCGCTTCCAGGCGAGTTCGGACTGGGTCGTCGACCGATTGGAAATCGAGGAGGCGCGACGAAGTGTGATGCGAAGTGTGTGCTCCAGCACGCCTGCGGGCCGCGAAGCGCTGGAGCTCTGGCTCGCGTCCGAGATTGAACGATCTGGAGGCTCCGCCGAGCGCATCTTCCGCGAGACGGGTGATGTCGACACAACGTTGCGAGAGATGGAGCGCGTTCAGCTCCTCTTCGAATCTGCTTCTTCGGTCCGCGGCGAATGCCCGTACTGGCTCGAGGAAGACGACCAGTTCGCGGGTGTCGAATCCGACGAGTCACGTTTTGTAATCTTTGGCGAAACCCGCGGCGGCGGGTCTTTGATCATCACGGATGGCTCCATTGGCTTTGGCGGGGGCGGTAGCGGTCGACTGCTCCTCGGATACGGCATCGCGCCACGACTAACGCTCGCGGTCGGCGGCGAAGTCGGTGCGGACGGCGTGCTGCCCGAGAATGAGGACGGGTCACGCTCCTTCGAGGCGCTCGCGTCCATCGCCGTGCCTCTCATGCTCCGAATCACAGATATCGACAGGGTCGTTGACCTGGAGGTCGCGTACACGCAGCGTTTCGATGAGACCCCACGCCCCGGCATTCGCGGCACGATCGGGTACGGCCTCACTACCCCGCGCGTCTCAGGGCTCATGCCCTATCTCGTTCTTTGGATCGGCTATCAATACACCCCCTCGCTCGACGGTCTTCCGGCAGAACATGCGATCTCCGCCGGTTCCCGATTCGGATTTAACTGGGATCCATAAAAAGTCGATTCGGGCATGATTCCAGTGTCATTTAAATCGCTGGTTTTTCAGGGTTTCATCGAAATATGCCGCCGCCCATGCGCTCGTGAACATCTCTTCGGATCGATTTGGCGAACAAAATCGGAATTGACCACGTCAGCGGCCTTTGCCATCTTGCGGCGGCGATGTGAATCGGAACGTGGAGTCGTTCGTCTGAACATCGTCTTACGGGCTTTGCCCAACTAAGGAGGACGCATGAAGTTGCTTAAAGGAATGGCCGGAACGCTCGCGATTGCCGCGACGATGATGTCGGGCTGTATCGAGCTTTGGAACCCGACAGGTGGAGATATCACCATTCAAGGACAGTGGACGGTGAACGGCGTGGCCCCCACCGCGGCGTCCTGCTCGGAGTTGGGAATCGAGAATGTCGCCATCCGCATCATCTCCTCGGACGGTGTCAACGACTACACGGCGAGTAACCTTCGCGCCTCCTGCGCAGCGGGCATGATCGACGCGCAGCGCTTCTTGAGCCCGGGCACATACAATTTCGAGCTTCGTGGCCTCAACAGCTTCGGCGGAGTCGAAGCGAGCGCGCTTTATGAGGGCGTCACCATCGCCGCCGGCGGCAGCTATCAAGTTCTCGGGGACTTCGGTGCGGTCGGCGCGAACGTCAGCGGTTCCTGGACCATCAACGGGGATGTCGCGGACGCGACCACCTGCGGAAATATCGCGACGGTCCGATACACCTTCTCGCCCTCCACCAGCACGGCGGACCCGGTAACGGCCGACTTCCCTTGTGGCAATGGCCAGTTCATGGGCGGCGTCTTCCTCTTCCCGGACACCTACATGGGTACCGTGCAGGCGCTTGACGCGAGCGGCGGCTCTCTCGGTGCCGCGACGCTCGCCGAGTTCACGATTCGCGAAACGGACACCGCGTATACGGTTCCGAACGTCGATTTTGCGCAGGGTGCGGAGGCCGAGGGCGGCTGGACCGTCGGCGGACAGCCAGCGTCGGTGCTCTCCTGCGGAGACATCGCGGCGGTTCGATACACGTTGACGCCTGACGATGGAAGCGCGCCCATCGCGGCGGAGGCCGACTGTGCCGCGGGAAGCATTGGATTCTCGATCGCCCCCGGAAACTACACCGGCACCCTCGAAGCGCTCGACGCGACTGGCGCGGTGGTGGACTCGCTCCCGATCGACGCCTTCAGTGTCAGCCCAGGACAAGAGAACGTCTCCTTCGGCGTCGTGGACCTCATGGCGTCCGCCGTTCGCCTGACGATCAACCTCACGTACGAGACCGCAATGGGTTCGGAGGTTTTCGTGGACTGCGCGACCGCAGGCCTCACAAACGCCTACATGATGTTCCTCTCGAACGCCGGAGGCGTAGTGCGAAGCCCCACCTCGACGCCCCCCACGCCAGGAACGTGCTCCGCGCAGGTGATCTTTGAAGACCTCCCAGCGGACACCTACACGTTGAACGTTGCTGGCGAGACCGCCGACGGCACCCTGAAGTGGGGTTCGGATTGCAGCGGCATCACGCTCGGGAACGTGTCCGCAAGCTACGAATGCCAGATCGAAGTGACGCCCTAAGAGCAGCTCTTTTCTCAGAAGAACGCCCCTCCCCGAGGGGCGTTTTTCGTTCCGTCACCGCCGCATGGCGACACCGAAAGATTGCGTGTCGAGGGAGAAGAGACCACCCTGATGGCGTGTTTCGATTTCCGCCATTAACGACTGTCGTTAAGTTCTTTCTCGGGCTCTTCCTCGCGAGCTACGTCGCGACGCTCGTCGCAGTGAACTGGCTCAACGCCGGGCACGCGGTAGACATGCTACCGCTCTCAACGGGGCGGCTCGGGATCCAAACAGCGTGGCAATTGATCACGTACGTGTTGGCCCACGACGCCGGCCCATCCGGCGTCACCTCCTTCCTCATCGGCGCGGTCTTTTTCTGGTTGGTCGTTGCCCCCTTCGAACAGCGCTTTGGCGCGAAGCGTACGGCCCAAGCGGTCTTCGCATCTGCGCTCGGTGGATCCATCGCGGCACTCGGGATCGGTCTCGCCTTCCCGGGTGTACTGGCGGGCGCATGGCCCATGACGCTGGGCGTTTTTGCGGCGCATGCGTGGGTCATGCACCGGACCGGCCTCGAGGCGAACTTCTTCGGAGTGATGCCGATGAAACCAACCACCATGATCTGGATCATGCTGGCACTCGGCGTCCTTTCATTCCTGGCTTCACGAAGCTGGCTAGCGCTGGCGGCGAACTTCGGAGCGACCGGTGCAGGCATTCTCTTTGTCGAGTGGATGAGCAAGCCGCCGAAGACCGAGAAGAAACCGCCGAAGCGCCAAAACCACATCGGGCTGCGCGTCATTGATGGGGGAAACGACGATAAGCCGAAGTATCTAAACTGATGTCAGAGGAAGAGAACCTCGAACGCTCGTCGGAGCACTTGGCGAACAACCTTCGACGACTACGGGAGGCGCGCGGCCTCAGCCAATCACGTCTCGCTGCGCTCATGGGGATCCCGAGGCCAACGCTCGCAAATCTCGAAAGTGGTGGCTCGAATCCGACGCTCTCCGTATTGCTGAAGGTGAGTGCGACTCTTCAGGTCTCTCTCGAAGAACTCGTCGCGCCTCCGCGATCGAGCGCGCGGCTCTATCCCAAAGGAAGCCTCCGAGTGATTCGCAAAGGCCAAGTGCAAGTCTCCGAGTTATTGCCCGATGCTCTGCCCGGCCTGCAAATGGAACGGCTCGAGCTCAAGCCCGGAGCCGTGATGCGAGGTGTTCCGCACACCCCAGGAACCCGGGAATACCTTCTTTGTGAGCGGGGCGAGATCACCCTCCGTGCGAGTGGGAATGCGTGGACCCTCAAAGAGGGGGATGCACTTGTATTCCGCGGAGACCAACGGCACGCCTACCAGAACGCTGGCAAGAAACTCGCGACCGCGATCACGATCGTCGCGCTCGCTCCCCCCGGAGAATCTCCCTGACCCAAGCGAAACGCTTGGCTTCCGCCAACTCCATTCGGATGCTCTTTCGCGTCCTGCCTGCATTTCTGCTCTTCGCTTGTGCCCCAATGGAATCGGGTGGTTCAAGCCATTCGCTCGTCGATGGGCCAGTAGAGTTTCAAACGATCGACGACCCCAGCTCGCGCGTCGTATTGTTGAGCGAAGGGCTTCCTGTCGGGACGGTTGCGCAACGAGTGGAGGCTGCGCGAGGGATAGCGTATTGCGCCGACGCCCCGCTCGCGGCGGAGCGGGCGTTTGGAATCTGCTCGGGTGTTCTGGTTGCCGCGGAGGAAGTTCTAACCGCCCTACACTGCGTCGAGCGTTGCACCGACGTTCTCGTTTGGCGGGGTGCGATTGAGGAGCCGAGCTCCGAGGGCGTTCGCTGCGAAACCGTTCTCCGCACGGACCCAGAAAGGGACCTGGCGCTCATCGCAGTGCCAGGCCTCGGCGAAGAACTACAGCCGCTGCAAACCACTCAAACGAGTGGGCCCCTCAGCCTTGAAGGCCATCCGCTAGGAACCTCGCTTCGTCGAACGGTGGTCGTCGCTGAGCCCGAAAGTGACGGTCTGTCCATCCGCGGAGACATCCTCCCAGGACACTCTGGCGCGCCTCTTTTCGACGGGGAACGCCGTCTTGCCGGTATCGTCACGCGCGGCCCGAGCGCTCTTGCACTCGACGGCGATTGCCTTCGTCCCGTGCAGGCGGAAACGGTCGACGCGTTCGATATCGCGTCGAATCCCGTCCCCATCTTAAGTGGATGCGCAGCCAGCGAAACCCAAAGCCCTACCTTCTATTGGTTCGTCGCATTTGCGATGTGGTGCAGGAATAGAAAAAGCCCCTCGAGGGAGGGGCCTTGTTCGTAGCGGTCGTTCGGTTCCCGCTTCAGCCACCGCCTCCGCGCTTCAGCTCCGTCAGGACCAGCTTCGCGATGGCCTTTAGCGTCTCAAAAACGCCTTCGCCGGTTGGTGCAACCGCTTCGAAATCGGGCACGCCATTCGGGTTCAACACAGAGCGAAGTTCCTCAACGGGGGCGATACCAGGCATGTCGCGCTTGTTGTATTGAATCACGTACGGAAGCTTATCGAGGCTGTACCCCTGCGCCGCCAAGTTCGTTCGCAGGTTTTCGAGCGACTCGATATTGGCCTCCATACGCGCGATCTGTGAGTCCGCGACAAAGACAACCCCGTCCACACCCTTAAGGATGAGCTTACGGCTCGCGTCGTAAAAAACCTGTCCGGGAACCGTGTAGAGATGGAAACGAGTCTTAAACCCGCGGATTTCACCAAGCGCGAGGGGGAGAAAATCGAAGAAGAGAGTACGCTCGGTCTCGGTCGCGAGACTGATCATCTTCCCGCGCGAGTCCGGGTTCGTCTTGTTGAAGATGTACTGAAGGTTCGTCGTCTTCCCGCAAAGACCCGGTCCGTAGAAGACGATCTTGCAGTTAATCTCGCGCTGGAGGTAGTTGATGAATGACA
>JAHDCI010000044.1:0-14863 GCA_020629955.1 Myxococcota bacterium
CAGAAGCGGGTGGCGGCGCGGGCGGTGGCTTGACGCTCTCCGGCGCGTTCTAAGCACATCTACAAACCGAAGAGAGAGGCGCGGAGCTGCACGAAGAACGCAGCTCCGCGTTTTTTATCGCGCGGTGCCCACCAAGATCAGCACCGCGACCTGATTGGGAGTATCGCCTTCTCGTGTTCCTTGCGCCGCTCCTAGGCCAACGATGTCGACCTCCGGGGAGAGAAGCGCTTCCATCTCAGCGAGTTCCTCTGGGCGATAGCCGATCGCGAGCAAGCCTCCGACGCTCGCAAGGGGGGTCTCTGTGAGCTGCAACGCTTGAGGTCCTGTGCGATCGAGGACCTCTTGCCGGCTCGCTCCGGATTCAAAGTAGGTGCTGGCGCCATCTCGCGCGGCCCGCCGCAAACCTTCGTCGCGCCGTAGTGGCGAAAGCCCTCTCGCTTCACGTGCAGCCTGCACCGCGGCGAGCATCTCCGCTTCGACCTCCGCAATATCTACCTCTGCGTTCACAAGACCGAAAATCTGCGTCGCCAGGTATTCGCCCCCGGCGCTCTGCGATACTGCGATACCCGCGTGCGTAATGTCGTCGTGGAGGAGGTTCGCGCGGTGGGCAGGACTGTCCAAAAGACCGCGGTGAATCTCGACGCCGCTGCGTCCAAGTCCAATATTCTCGAGAACCACGTCGGTGCGGAAGCCCGTCGCTTGCACGCGGTCGCTCGCGCTTCCGGTCTGTTCTGAGTGATGCGCGATAAACCCGTTTTCGATCATATCCTGGTTATGAACTTCCGAAGCACGGCGCAGCGAGGGCTCGCGCTGCAGCTGCTCAAGGCCATGCGCTCGGCGAAACTCGGCAAGCAAGGCCCATAGCGTTTCTTCAACCTCTTCTGCGGAGTGTTCGGGCTCGGCGGGGGGCGGGATCTCGATCTCGCGTGGAAGCTCCCGGCCAACGTGCAAAGGGACATTCAACACGACGACCGGTCCGGCATCGCCGCTCGCCATAATCTCTACGCGGCGGAGGTCTTCTTCGGCTTCGAGGGTGCTCTCGAACTGTGGACCGCGACCGAGCGGGATTCGCTGAACGGTGCGGCCACGGGTCACCACCAGTGTCGGCTGATACAAACCAGAGAGGGTTCCGCGAAGAAGGATCGAATCCCCAGGCGAAGCGCTGCGCGCGAACGGGGTCAGCTCAAGCGAGCGCCGGGAGAAGACCACCGCTGCGCGAAATCCGCCAGGAATCTCAACGCTGGCGAGACCATAGTGCGTATAGCTCTGGCCCTCACGTTGGGCGGCGATGCCGCCGGCGAGCGCCTCCGCGACCTGCTCAAAGCTACTGGCCGTGCCGACCAAAAGATGCGGCGCGGGTTCCACTAGACCAAGATGTCGCGCTGCCGCATCGATCGCACTCGCAGGCAAAACACTGGCACGTCGACGTTCTGACTCGGAATAATCACCGTGCGCGAGCACCCATTGCGCGAGGAGGTCGAGACGCCCGTCTCGGCGCAGGTCCGAGAGCGCGGCTTCCGCGTAGGGTCCGATTCGATCGGGAACGGGCGAAGCTTCTTCTACCCGGTACTGCCGAGCCGGTTCACCGGCTGGCGGACGCACGCGCGTCGATTGCACGTGGGTTTCACCAAGCGCATCGGAGAGAGCCCTTTCGGTCGGGCGCTCTTGCGAGCCACCACAAGCGACGAGCGCACCGAGGACGAGCGCACGAACCGTCACGTTTTGCATTCTCCGATTCACTCCAGATGTGTAGAGCGATAAGCGCGTTCGCGGCAAGGACGAATCCGTTCGGTGCGACCTTCACCGCAAAGAAGCGCATCGACTCAGGCTCGAACGATCGCCTGCAAGTCGGCGCGCTGTCTCTCGGAGGTCATTCCGGCGAGTTACGCCGCGGTGGCGGTTTCGCTTTTGGACGTGGTCTCGAGGGCCGTGTGTGCCGCGTACGCCACGATCGCGAGCGCCGGAATCGCGATCGAGAGATACGACCACACGAGGAGGGCGACCTTGCCCTCCGCGCCCGAGCCAGCGATGGCGATGCAGATCAGCGAAAGCAGGAAGAGGCCGAGATAGATGGCGCTGCGCTTTAGAATCCAGTCGGCATCCTCGCCGAGGGTCACGAGCAGCTTGGCCACGCGAGAACATTTGATCGCGGCGCTCATCGAGATGCCGGCGTAGATCACGCCGACCAGTGAGATATAGCCCGGGGTCAAGATTGGGTTCGCTTGAAACGCCAGCACCCAGAGGATGACGGGAGCGACTGTGCCCGGGAAGTTTAAGATCCCGAACAGCATTCCTACCCAGCGCGCGCTGTGCAGAAACCCGGGTGGAGTTTCACGGTCGCCCGTTCGCGGCTCGTCGAATACCTCCGCACCTCGCATCCAAACGAGGTCGATCGCGAGAAGTGCGACCGTGAGCGCACACGCTGCCAGTAAAAAGACCATTAGGAGGCATTACCGGTTCGTAGCGATTGATGCCAGGCGGCGGTCTCTTTCAGCCCTTCTTCCAGGCCAATCTTTGCCTGCACACCAAATCGCTTTTCGAGCTTCTCAACCCGTGCGCACGAATGAAGGATGTCGCCTTTGCGCGCTTCTTCGAAACGGATATCCGAGTGCGAGCCGAGCACCTTCAGGATGACCTGCGCCAGCTCCTTCACGCTTGTCCGAATGCCCGTGCCGACATTTGTCGGAGGCGTGTGGCCGGGAGTTTCGAGGGCCGCACCGATCGCCCGAGCAACGTCGCCCACGTAAACAAAATCGCGCGTCTGCTCTCCGTCTCCAAAGATTCGAAGCGTCACGCCGTCGCTTCCGCGGTCGAGGAAAATCGAAATCACCCCAGAGTAGCCGCTCGTTGGATCCTGCCGCGGACCATAGACATTAAAAAACCGTAACGCGCTCGTAGGTACGCCCAGAGTATCGCTGTACATCGCGAGCCAGTGCTCGGAGCTGAGCTTATTGACGCCATACGGCGAGAGAGGCCGGAGAGGTGCATCCTCTGGCGTCGGAACTTCTTCGACATCGCCATAGACCGCAGCAGAGGACGCAAAGACGACTTTGGGCCGGCTCGACTCTTCGCCAAGACCGCGCGCGAGCTCCAGCACTTGCGCGACCCCGCGAATATTGGTCCGAGTGTCGGCGAGCGGACGTTCGACCGAACGAGCCACGGAGACCTGGGCCGCGAGATGCACAATGCCCGTCGTCGATGCGAGCCGATCCGCGGGAAGGGAGCGTTGAAGCGCGGGCGCGAGCGCCTCGGCGACATCCGCCTCCACAATCATGAGGTCCCCGTCCGCGGAAACATGGGAGAGATTCTGGCGGGAGCCGGTCGAGAAATCGTCGACGACGGTGACCGCGTGTCCCGATCGCAACAAATGGTCGACCGTATGGGAACCGATAAAGCCCGCCCCGCCTGTGATGATGGTGTGTCTCATATCTCGCTTTGCGCCACTCCTTATAGCCCGAGCAACCATCGCGGGAAACGCTTTTGTTCCAAGCATTTTGGAGAGTTTGCGGTCAGTGGCGAGCCGCCTATCGATTCTCTCGTTTTCGCCTCTCGCGAGATGATTCACTCCCCACTCTTCCCCTTCGAGGGTCGGGCTTGGTTCCTTTTCCGCTATGATCGGCCGTGCGCATCCTCCGATTCATCTGTGTGCTCTCGCTCGCCTGTGGCGGATCACGCGGCCGAAATGCTCCGCCTTCGCTTCATATCGATGTCCTCGCCTACAACGCGTGGATGCTGCCCCCTCTCGCTCGCGATCGCGAATCTCGCGCCCGCGCCATTCCTCCCCATCTCGACGGCTTCGACGTCGTGGTCTTGAGCGAGCTCTTCGAGGACGCGTCGCGAGAAGCCATCCTCGGACCGATGCGACGTGACGGCTGGCAGATGACTCCTGTCCTTGGCGGCGGAGAACCGGAACGGTGTGATGTTTCGCTCGGCCCGGTGCAGCTCCGTACCGGCATGGGCTTAAACGGCGGCGTTGTGATCCTCAGCAAACACCGACTTGTGGCCAGCGAGGAACGCATCTTTCGGCACTACCGAGGAGAAGACGATGAGCGACAAGGCCCTGCCTGCGTCGGTGAAGACTGCTGCTCTGCCAAGGGTGTTCTCTACGCCCGCTTCGAGACCGCGCACCAGAATGCTCCGCCGTGCCTTCATGTCTTTGGAACGCACCTGCAAAACCAGTCGCCGCTCGTTGGAGCCATTCGGCGCGCGAACGCCGACGCGCCGCGTCGCGCGCGTACCCGTCAGCTCCGGATGATTCGCGCGTTTATCGAAGATGTCGTCGACCTCGAGTCCTGCCCAGGGCCTGTCCTTGTGGCCGGAGATTTAAACCTGCAGCCAAACGAGCTCGATGAAGCGCTGCGCATATTAAACGCAGTCCGGCCCACCTTTCACGGTCCGCCCTCGTGGGGCGCGCACAACCGCTATGCGAGCGCCGACGTTCCCGAGCATCTCGACTACGCACTCGTAACGCGAGACTGGGGCCATCCGCTCTACGCCATCAATGAGACCCGGATCCTGCGCGCTCCGCATGACTATTCTCGTCGCCGAATCGGCTTCTCGCGGGCAAACATCCTCGCCGATCTCTCCGACCATCACGCGGTTGCCGGCCGCTACGAGTGGGGAACGCCGGCCGCAACGGGGAGTCTTCACTGGGAAATCGGTAGCGCGTCGTGCGCGGATGGGCAGGCGATCGCGGTGCCCGGAACGGAGAACTTCCGCGGCGCACTCTGTTCCCATGGGGAAGTGGAGCGGGCCGGCTGGTGTCACGAAGGACTTGCGGAATGTGCTCGGGGGAGACGCTGCACGCAGGTGGTCAATCCGGAAGCCGAAGAGCCTGAAGCGTACGACGAGTACGTCTGCTGGGGACCGCCGGAGCAGTAGCAGGCTGGCGACACGACTTTTTTTTGCGCCGGTTCGGAGTTCGTGGCGTTCGGTTCATGAAAGGAAAACGATGAACCGCCAATCGCTTCGAATCCTACTTTGCCTGACGTTGGGCGTAGCCTCACTGAACTCTATTTCTCCGAACCGTGCACAAGCGTGTGGTGGAAGCAGAAGGGCAACGCGCCTTCCTCCACCAACGCTGAAAGAGGCGCTCTCGACCTGGGCCGAGGAGACAAGTGCTGAAGGGACGTCGTTTCGAATCGTACGGACCCGATGGGCAGAGCGATACGTAGTCGCCTACTACGTTTCCATTGTACGGACCTCACCATCAACGCGGGAGGAAGTTCCCATCACACTCCTGTGCACGCAGATAAATGACGGCTGGCACATCGCCGATTAGTGCGTGGTTCAAATCGCTAGAAGGGCCCTCTCCTGCCAGGAACGCCGATCCGAACTTCGCTCTTCTTTCGATAGACTCGGCATGTCGTGCGCTCCCCGAAGCTCGCCTCGGCGCCCCTGACGAAAGATCATCCCTTCCATCGATCGGATCCCCGCACGAGTAGGCTGGTGAAAAAGCGCCGATTTTGATTCGTTGGATTTTGACGTGCGCAGATGCGTCCGATGATTGGACTCGTATACGTGGCGAGAATTGGATGGCGTTTGAGTGCGTGAGAATACCGCGAAGCGGTTTCGGATGTTTTTCACCAGGCCTGCGAGACAAAAAAAGCACCTCCGAGGAGGTGCTTTCTTTTGCTCAAAGGAAGACTTAGCCGATCTGCTTCGCGACTTCTTCCGCGAAGTTTTCGGTCTTCTTCTCGATGCCTTCGCCGAGCTCGTAACGAACGAAACGGCGGATGGCGATCTTCTCACCGATCTTCGCCGAGAGCTCATCGCAGATGGCGCCGACGGTCTTCTTGTCGTCGCTGAGGATGAACTCCTGGTCGTTGAGCACGACGCCCTTCTTCCACTTGGCGAGCTTTCCGCTGAGGATGCCGGCGACGGCGGCCTCCGGCTTCTTCTTGCCGGTTTCCTTCTCCTCTTCGTCGAGCTGCGCCTTGAAGATGTCGTTCTGGCGATCGATATCCGCCTGGGGGATCTCGTCGGCCGTCACGTAGAGCGGCTTCTCGGCGGCGATGTGCATTCCGAGCTGCTTCACGAAGTTCGTGAAGTCTTCGGTGCGCGCCACGAAGTCCGTCTGGCTATTCACCTCGAGGAGAACGCCGACACGGTTGCCCGCGTGAATGTACGCGTGCACGGTGCCTTCGGCGGCGATCGCGCCAGCGCGCTTCGCAACCTTGGCGAGGCCCTTGGCCTGAATCAGGTCGACGGCCTTCTCTTCGTCACCGCCACACTCTTCGAGTGCCTTCTTGCAGTCGTTGATGCCCGCGCCGGTGCGGGAGCGCAACGACTTAATCGCTTGCATGTTTACGCCCATTGGGATGTGCTCCTTATCGATTCAGTCGATGGGGTTAGATCTTAGCGGCGTCCGCCGCGGCGCTTGCGCTGGAAGTCGACCTGAACGCCGTCCGCCGAGCTCGGCTGGGCGTGACCGGAAGCGACCATCTCGTGACGCTTCTTGCCGCCTTCGATGCAGGCGTCGGCGATGCGCGAGGTGATGAGCTTGACGGAGCGGATCGCGTCGTCGTTGCCCGGGATGATGAAGTCGACGAGGTCCGGATCACAGTTGGTGTCCGTGAGCGCGACGATCGGAATGTGAAGCTTACGGCCCTCACGCACAGCGATGTGCTCGTGGTTCGGGTCGACAACGAACATCACGGAGGGATGCGCGTTCATGAGCTTGATGCCGCCGAGGAACTTGTCGAGACGCGCGTGGTCGCGGCGCATCGAGAGAGCTTCCTTCTTCGGGCGCTGGTCGAGCGTTCCGTCCTCGATCATCTTGTCGAGGTCGCGGAGACGGTCGATGCCGTTCTTGACGGTGCTGAAGTTCGTGAGCGTGCCGCCGAGCCAACGGCCGGTGACAAAGAACTGCGAAGCGCGGACCGCTTCTTCGTGAACGACGTCCGCCGCCTGGCGCTTGGTGCCGACGAAGAGGACGTGACCACCACGAGCGACCGAATCACGGACAAACTCGTACGCGCGCTTGAAGAGCTGCGCAGTCTGGTCGAGGTCGACGATATGAATGCCGTTGCGCGCGCCATAGATGTAGGGGCGCATCTTCGGGTTCCAGCGCTTGGTCTGGTGACCGAAGTGAACGCCGGCGTCGATGAGGGGGCGAAGGCCGATGGGGAGGTCGCCGCTGGCGACGTCGGGGCTGCCGAGCGCGGCAAGTTCCGGCGCTTCCTGAACCTGGTGGTGGTAGTTAGCCATTTGATTTTCCTTGGTTTTCGTCCGCGACTGACAAGGGAAGACCACTTTCGTGGCACCAAACCCCTGGGTTGGCCCAGCCGCGTGTTTGGTTTCGCAAGGCGCGAAGCCCTACGCCCGCGTTCAAAAGAAAGAGAAGCCTTTCATTCTCCCGAGGGACGCCGGACTTAACACCGATCGAAGCAAGGCGCAAAGGGCGAAAGGCATCTATTTTCAAGGCGTGCCATTCGCGGACGAACTCAGGCCGGCTCGCTTATCCGCGAACGAACTCTTCGATTCTCCAGTCCTTCGCTTCGCGGCCCTCGAAGCCGCCCACGATCGCAATAAAGTCGACCAAACCGCCCGTGGCGCCGAACTGCACTTCGACGTTGTCGCCTTGAAGCGTCACACTCCGGAGAAAGGGTTGCTCGTCTTCCAGCAGTCGCTCCTCTGCCTGGATCAACGCGAGAAGCGAAGCATGAATCTCGTCCGAGGTGAGAAGCTCCGTGGCGCGAGCAAGCTGCAGCTCTCTCCCCTCGAGGCCTAGATTTTTTAGCTTCACGTGCACGTTGCGACCACGCGCTTTGGCGATGCCGCGATAACCCTGGCTCGATTCGTCCCGCTTGAGCGTGCCAAGGGTCCCGCCATCGATGGGCTCCGCAAGGCGTTGTTGCTTCTCCAGAAGCTCGTCATCCGGCGCTGCATGAGCGATTTTGGTAAAGATAATCGCACGGCCCGACTTTGAGACCATTCCCTCAAGCTCGACAAATGCGCCGCCGCCCGAGAAGGGCTTTCGCTCAAACTCGGATGCGTTGTCCAGCAAAATCAGGCCTCGTTTCGGCTCTCCGTCTTCGGCTTTGCCTTCAATTTGAAGATGCGACACATCGAAGAGATGAACTGTCTTTTGGGGAGCCTTCGCGCTCCCGGACCACGCGATCATCGCGCGCATCGATCGCTTCGGTGAGCTTCCGAATTGCTCCAAAAAGTTCGCCTGGTTCAGGATTTTGCCGCTCTCTTCAATGAAAGACGCGGACTCAGATAGGTATTCGAACATTGTAGACCTCCACGGGCGTACTACGTCCGAACCAATTGTGAACTTCCTTCACGTTTTGTTTTAGGACCGCTTTTCCGATTCGGCTTTCTTCTTTTCAGCCTTCTTCGCCATGCGCTTCGCGTCGCGCTCATCGTAGCGGCGGATGATCCGCTGAACGAGCGGGTGCCGGACGACGTCTTCGTCGGTGAAGCGGCAAAACGAAATGCCTTCGACGTTCTTTAACAGATGCTGCACGTCGGCGAGGCCGCTGCCGGTTCCGCGCGGGAGGTCGGTCTGGGTGACGTCGCCCGTAACCGCGGTCCGTGAACGGAAACCGAGGCGGGTGAGGAACATCTTCATCTGCTGCGGCGTCGTATTCTGCGCCTCGTCCAAGATCACGAACGCGTCGTTGAGCGTGCGGCCGCGCATGAACGCGAGCGGGGCGACTTCGATCGTGCCGCGCTCCATCAGGTCCATCACGCGCGCGGGCTCCATCATCTCGTTGAGCGCGTCGTAGAGCGGGCGAAGATAGGGGTTCACCTTGTCGGCGAGGTCCCCCGGCAAGAAGCCGAGCTTTTCACCGGCCTCGACCGCTGGACGCGTCAGGATGATGCGCTGCACGCGCCGCTCTTGAAGCGCGGCGACGGCCATCGCGACGGCGAGGTAGGTCTTCCCCGTTCCCGCGGGACCAATCCCAAAGACGATATCATGGCTCCGAAACGCGTTGACGTAGTGCTGCTGCGCCGGGCCCTTAGGCGCGATGGCGCGCTTGCTCGGCGTCTTGAGGATCACGTCGTCGAAGAGATCCTTCAGACGCACCTCCGGGTGCGCGATCGCAGTGCGGGCCGAGCGCAAGATATCCTGCGTCGAGAGCGAACGCGTCCCGAGCACCATCAAAAGCTCCGTCAGCGTACGCTCCGCTTGCTGCACCGCCGCTTCTTCGCCCTTGATAAAGAGCGTCTGTCCACGCACGCCGAGCGCAACGCCGAGTTCCCCCGAGATCGCTCTCAGTTGCTCTCCGCCCGCACCCGTCAGCTTCATTAGGAGGCCGCGGTCGACGATTTCGATTTGCCCTTCGGCACTCATGTGTTCTCCAGGGCGCTACGCGAACGTGCGCCTCTCTCGTTCTTCCGATCCGGTCCCCAAGGCGGGGCTGATTTACGGGGTGGTCGCGAATGTAAGACGCTCGGTCGCGCCTGCAAGGACGTCATCGAGATGGAAGCGAAGCGGAACCGTCTCATTGCCGAGCCAGAGCGCCGCCTGGTCCGAGAAGTGGGGCGAGTTGGTCAGCCCAGACTGTCCGCCGGGGAGCACGTTCACGCCGCTGATATTTCCTTCTTCGAGACGAATGACCATGCGCATGACCGGGCCGTTCGCGTAGAAGAAGTCCGGCGACGAAGGATTGTAATGCGCCGCGTCGACGTTAAAGAGATCGCCTGGGCGGGGGAACCAGGTGAGGTTCTCGCGCGGGTCACCCTCGGGAAACTCCTCCGCGAGCGGAAGCTTCGAGGTCGTGATGGCGAAGCCGTTGATGATCGCGGCGAAGCCCGGCACGTCGCCGATGAAGCCGGCGATGATCGACTCAAACTTCACCTGGTGACGAAGGCCCCAGAGCCACTCGTCCATGTCGTTTGTGCCGAAGCCGCCGACGCCCGGGTTCTCTTCGTCCGGGGCGGCGCGAAGCGCTTCGAGGGCGCTGTTCATCGCGCGGAGAATAATCTCGTCGCTGCGCTCCACCTCTTCGGTGCCGAGGCGATCGAAGAAGACGGATTCGTTGGTCTCCGGATTGTGCGAGGCGAGGTTTCGGCTGTTCTCTTCGCCGCGGCCGACGATCATGTTCAAGATCGTGCGCGGCTGAGACGTAAAGCGGTCGGCCGCGAACGCCGCGTCGATATCTTCATCGCCGAAGATCTCGTCGATGAGCTCTTTCCACCACTGGTTAAAGATCATCGTCGCGACCGCAGCCGCGCGCTCGTCTGCGCTGACCTCGGGGTTGTAGAACGTGACCACGCCGCTCTCGGCTTCGAAGCCGCCGGATTCCCAGGCGTCGAAGCGCGAGTCGATTTCGTCGAGCGCGTCGCTCTCCGCGGCATAGAGCGCGGCGAGGCGCATCTCTTCGGGCGTCGAAGGATCGTCGAGGTCGCGGGCTGCTGCGATCGCCGCCTGGATGTGCTCGACAAGCACTTCCCCGAGGACCGAACGATGCACGCCTTGAAGCGCGCTCATCGAAGCGACATCGACGCCGCCCGCAGCGACGGCGGCCGTCAGCGTCTCGTCGATCACATCACCACGGAAGCCGTTATTCCACGGTCCGCCGAGATAGAACTCGTCGTTAAAGAAGTCGCCGTCGGTGGTGATATTGGCGATATCGTTGTTCGCCGTCATGACATAACCGCGGTCCGGGTTCATGGCCGCCGGCCAGCGATCGAAGGGGATCAAGCAGCCATAGCCGCTCTCTTCGCACTGCGATTCATCGGGCATGCCATTTTCATCGAGCGGGATCGTAAAGCCGTTGTACCGGCGGCCGTCGATCAACGCGCGCGGGTCGGCGCCCGGAGCAAACTCGCCCGTCTCTTCACGCTCGAGATATTCGCGCGTCGGAAGCGCGTTGTAGCTGCCGTAGTAAACGTTGCCGGAAGTATCTGCAGCGACGAGGTTCTGCGCGTACGTGACCATTTCGCGGGTCGACTCGCGGAAATCCATGACGGTCTCAGAGCGGTTAAAGCCCTCGAGCGCGTTCAGGATATTCGAGACATCAAAGCCCGCGAAGTCGAGCGAGATTGCGGAGATGACGCCATCCCCATCGATGTCCGCCGGGATCACGAACTCGCCCTGCACGTTGATCAGCGCTTCGCCCGGTCCCGGGGTCGAATCGGCCATGGCGGGGCGACCTTCGACGGCGGTGATCATGCGGCCGTCGGAGGTCTCAAAGCGATCCCAGGTCTCGGTGCGGCCCACAGACTCGAGCGCCGGGAGGTCTGCGACCTCGTAGGTCTCTTCGATCGCCGTCAGATCACGGCGCGTGCATTCGCCGGTGCCGCAATCGCAGGGGGCGGAGGGATCGGCGCAGTGGAGCGTCGCGACGGGCACGCCGCCTTCGAGCACGACCTCTTCGGCGTACCAATCGGTGACGTCGCCGCGAAGGTACGTCTGTGACCAAGCGATCGACCCGTTCGTACCGACGGCCATCTGCGGGATGCCGGCGAAGAAGAGGCCCATGAGCGTGATCGGATCTTCGGAGGAACCCTCCGGCGCAAAGACTTCGGTGTCGATGCCGAGCTGATAAAAGAGCGGGGCTACGGAGAGCGGAAGATGTCCGTCGCCGCTGAGCACCGCTGCGCCGCCCTCACCTGCCGAGCCGACCGTCGCCCACGCATTCGAACCAAAGTCGCCGCCGCGCGGTCCGGTGATCGCTTCCTGAAGCGCGTCCGTTCGCGTGCGAAGACGCTCGAGCATGCTGCGTTCGACAGCGAGATCGGGAACAGCGAAAGGCGCGCGATCGGTACGGGGGAAGCGATGCGCTTCGGCCGTCTCGAGACCAAAGCCCGCGCTCGAAGAGGCATCGCGGAACGGGCGAACGTTGCGGAAGATATCGTCGATCGCGCCGGCGCGCCGGAGGTCCACGTCCGTGGTTTCGTCGTCGTAGAGGTTTTCAAGCTCTTCGAGCGCAGCAGCGACCGAGACGTCTTTGGTCTCAAAGCCGAGCTGGAAAACCGGCACGACCGCAAAATGAAGCAGTCCCATGCGATCGATGGGCTGCATCAGATCCGTGACGTTACGGATGCCAAACGCGAGCGCCGCGGCCTGAAGCACCGAGGGCGGCGGCACTGCGCGATCACGGACCGCTTGAATGTAAGCGTTCACGCCTTCGGCGTAGGCGTCGAGCGTATCGTTCTGCTCGGGCGTCATCTGAGAGGCGAGACGCTCCGCGATTCGGCGCATGCCCTGCGTTCGCGAGCCCTGGTCGGTCGCGAGCGCCGCATCGCCGAGAAGCTCAGAGAGCGTTCCGGCACCAAGACGCCGCCCTGCTTCGAGCTGGAAATAACGATCCCGGCCGATCAAGAACCCCTGCACAACGCGCGCGTCTCGAGCATTGGCAGCGTAAATATGCGGAACGCCCGCTTCGGTCACGAGCACATACGCCGGCTCTTGAAGCGTGGGCAATTCCACTCGGAAATTCTCGGGGACGCGAAGCACATCACCCTGCGGACCTTCGGGAAGGTCTGGTGGGACATCCTCGAGAACATCACCGCTCGCATCTTCGCCACCGTCCCCACCATCGACGGTCTCGTCGTCATCACCACAGGCGACGCCAAACGCAAGCATCGTCAGGAGGAGTAAGAAAAGCCCGGGCCGGGCATGCAAGAGAGAGCGAAGCATGCCGAGCAGAGTATCCGGTCTTCTCGAGACAACAAACCCCTGTTGTCCTCGGAAAGAAATCTCCTTCACACCGACCGTGACGAGCCACAGCTTCCCCCACCATCGGCCGGTCGCGCCCTCAGTTGCGTACGGATCCCAACTGCTTTTCGGTTTCTCCCACATCCGTCGCAAAAACAAAGTTGATTGGGTATATTTTGGCATCGGTGAGGCAAGTGTGACGAACCGAATACGGGCCGCATGTGAGCTAGCAGCAACCGCGAGACACACACAAGGCTGGTGAACCTCTCTCGTGAAGGAGAAGGAGGTGATGCAGACCAGGGCGCAGGCCGATGTGTCGCGGCCTATCGAATATCCCAGTCAGTCCCCGCGTCTGGAGCTTATCTTCAACCTCCCCCACGCATTCGAATGTAAACACCATTCACCCCGCAACACCGATCACGTTTGCGTTTTCGTGCGGAGCCTAAGTACACTGCGGAGGCGAATGATGCGTCCCCAATGGATCTATTTCTTTAGCTTTTTTGCTTGCCTCCTGATCTCAACGGAGGTCGCAAATGCACAGGTTGCCGTCGGCCGTTTCCGTGGCCCGCAGGGTGCACGAATGCGGCAGATGCTGATTTCCAGTCTGCAAGACAACCAAGTTGAGATTGTCGACGCAGAGGAAGTCGAGCGAGTCAGCCAGCAGGTCACGGAGGGACGGACGTTCTCGGATGAGGACTACCCAGCGGTCGCACGGCAGCTCGGAATCAAAGCGTTTATTTCAGGCTCGGTATCCCGCCGTCGTCGCCGCTGGTCGATGCGAGTGGTTGTCCGAAATGGTGCCGATGGAGAGCGGCTCGGTGCCGCGAGTTGGGGCGGACGAACCGTCGCCTCGCTTCGCACGATTCGGCGAAACGGCCATGCCCGGCTCGCCGACGCACTCGAACAAGCAGAAGCGCCGCGACGAGGGCGACGAGGGCGACGTCGAGCTCGCGAAGATCGGCGCCGACGTGACGATCGCGCGAGGGACCGTGACCGCGATCGTGACCGTGACCGTGACCGTGACCGTAATCGGGACCGGGACCGGGACCGAGACCGTGATCGGGACCGGGACCGTGACCGAGACCGTGACCGTGACCGAGACCGTGACCGTGACCGCGATCGGGATCGGGAGCGCGACCGCAATCGCCGACGAGATCGAGACCGCGACGAAGAGCGTGAGGAAACAGAGGAACCGGAAGGCGAAGACGTTCCTTGGTACCAGCGCAGTCAGCCAGTTCCTTCCGGCGAACCGGAGGACGAGACGGAACGTCCGCCGAATCACGATGACGACGATGACGACGATGACGATGACGATGACGGCGAAGCGAGCCCGAGCGCGGGTCGACAGGCGGGTCATATCGCCATCCTGCTCGGCTCCCTAAGGCGCTCCATGCAGACCAACGTCACGATCAACCCCGCCCTGCGTCCTGGCGGTTCCCCGGCAGAAGAAGTTCGGGAATATCAGAGCGTGGGTTTGGGTCATATGGAGATTGGCGCCGACGTATTGCTCTTCCCAGGCGCACTCCTTGAGGACCCGGTGCTGCCTTGGTTCGGCCTGCGACTCACCTACCGCCACTCGCTCCTTCTTCGAACGGTCGGCAACGGCTGCGATCCGAACGACGATCCTTCCCCCGACCGGTGCCCGCTTGGATCCAATCAAGTCAATATCGGCACAACACAACAAGAGCTCTTCGCGGGAATTCACTTGAATCTCGACTTCGCAGAGCCGAACTCGGTCATCGGGCCCGCCATCAAGTTCGATGTGGGCTACGGGCTCTTTTCGTTCTCGCTCGACCCTCAAGATCTGGTGAAGTTGACGCGGAACGGCATCGTCCCGCCGATCGATTACCACAGTGTTTTCTTCGGGGTCGGCGCCGAATACCGCGCGCACGAATACATCAGCTTCGGCGTGGATGCCGCGTATCGCTTGGGGCTTCATGTTGGGGATCAGGCTCAGCGCATTTGGGGCGTGGAGACCCAAGGGTTCTCAGGTCTCCAGGTCAGCGGTCACCTCACCCACCATATGAGCTACCTCGAGCCCGGTGTGTACGCGCGCCTGATGTTTCAGTACATGCGCTTCAGCACCGAGTTTAAGGGGCAAACGATCTGCGAAACGGAAGGCTGCGGTCCCGACGATTTGTGGGAGCAGTGGCCCACCACGCCGAATCCGGGCGCGGAACCGACCGTGACCGGCGGCTTCGATGCCCCCGTCGTGGATACCTACATGCGGCTCTCCCTCGAAATCGG
>JAHDCI010000044.1:14963-32703 GCA_020629955.1 Myxococcota bacterium
GCGGCTTCGATGCCCCCGTCGTGGATACCTACATGCGGCTCTCCCTCGAAATCGGATACTCGTTCTAAACGTTCCCTCTCTTTGAGTTTGCCAAAGCGTCGACGATTGCACGAGTAGGCTCTTGAAAGCCGGGAACGCCGCTCTTTCGACGAGCCTCGGAGCCCCCTGCGATGGCTTCCGCCAATCGGAAAAGGCCCGAAACGCAAACGCTCTGTTCAAGTCCCCAAAGGTCAACCGGTTTGGCTACTCGTCGTCGAGCTTGGCCGCTTCAAGCAGCGCGCTCACCTGCGCCTGCTGAAATGGAACCAAGGCGCTGAAGCCCAGTACAAAGGCAAACGAGACACTCGCGCAGATGAATGCGAGCGAGGGTTTCCAAAGACCCACGATACCCGCGGCGAATGCGACGAGCGAGAAGTAGACCGTCGCTCGCCCAAGCAAGAGGGCACGCTGTGCGACCATCGCGCCAAAGGCGAAGAGGGAACACGCGATCGATTCGCGGAGGTTAAGCCCAGCCGCCGAGCAACCGGCGATGACGATCCCCTGTCCCGCGATCGTCGCAATCACCGAGTAGCCGAGCTGCCGGGTGCCGCGCGTTGGAAAAAGACTATCGCGAAAAAACGATACCGCGATCACAAAGAACGCGGCGACGCCGCCGATGATCGCGAGGTACCTGCCCCAAGAGAGGCCGTGCGTGCTCTCCCACCAATCGAGCACTTGGTTGGTGAACACAATCCCGATTCCGAGCCCCACTGCGAAGATATGTCGCTGTCTTTCAGCAGGAGAGAGGTCCGCTTCCGCGACCGCTTGTTTCATCTTCTCGGCGGAGATTCGACGCGTTCGGTCCACCGTAGCAAGCGCATCCACCGTCGGCGCCCAGCGCGCCCGCATCTCGGGGCTCATTTCCAACAATAGCTCTCGCGCCACGTCGAGGGTCTCATCGTCGACCGCGCGCCGAAGCAGAATGGAGAGGACTGCCTGCAGCCCGCCCGTCGCCGCACGATTCTGTGGCCAGACCCGAAGCGACTGCATATAGCCAAAGCGCGCCTCTCGGAGCGCATTTGTCGGATCATCACCACGACGCTGCAGCTCGTGCGCCGCATCCAAACGAAGACGGGCCTCCTTTGCGAGCTGCCGTGAAGTTGCGTGCTGAGAGTACGCCTCGAGCTCACGACGGAAAGATTCGGCACTATCCGGCCGGCGCCGGGGGTCTTGATGCGTCGCGCGGCGGGCCAGATCCGCGAGTTCATCCGGAACCTCAGGACCGTATTCAGGAGGCTTCGACTCCCACGCGCGGTGCAAAATCTCGGGAATCGATTGGCCCGTGTGACGCGGCATCCCGGTTAAGAGCTCGTGGAGGATCGCACCAAGAAGATAAACATCCGAGCGAGCACTGAGCGCAGTTCCATCGCCCGCCGCCATCTCGGGCGCAAGGTAGTGGAGAGTACCGACGATGCCTTCCGAATCCGCCGCGAGCGGGATTCCTTCGATTCCCGTGTCTCCGCGAAGCGCGACCGCGACGCCCCAGTCCACGACGTAGACCTCGCCGAAACCTCCCAGCATGACATTGTCGGGCTTGAGATCCCGATGAAGGACTCCGCGCGCGTGCGCGAAGTGAACCGCGTGACAGACCTGGGAGAGTGTCTCGATATGGGTAGCGAGATGGTCGGGACGATCTCGGGTCTCTTCCATGAGATCGGACCAAGCGCGCCCTTCGACACGTTTCATCACCATGAGCGGCGCACCGTCGTCCGCGTGAACAATCGAATGAATTGGGACGATATTCGGATGCTCGAGCCCACCGGTGACGCGCGCCTCCCGAAGGAGCTGCTCGCGGGCTCTCTCGGAGTCGACATCGGCTCGAACGGTCTTGATCGCGACCTCTCGCCGGAGGCTCCCCTGCTCACCGAGCCAGACGGCTCCCATCCCTCCCTGCGCAATCTGCGGACCCACCATAATCTCATCGGTCGCCAGGTGCCGGGTTCCTGAAGAGATGCTGAGCCGAGGAGTCTCGCGAACAACAGGAAGAAGGCGGCTATCCGTGCAGAGCGTCCCGTCTGGTTCGGCGGTCAGTGAATCCGCGTCGATTCCAAGACGCGCCCAGGTCTCTTTCAGAACCACCGGGCTCGCGCCGACAGAGTCGACCTCGGATTCCGCCATCTCTTCCTCGAAGGGACCATCTGGAATCCCAAAACGATCGTTCATCCGGCAACCTCGAAGGGTGGGGAAGAAGAACAAAGATCAGTGAGAATCTTGAAGGACATCAGAGAGCGCCGAGGCGTGCGAGTGTCGCAAAGGCTACGAAATCGTACACCAGAACCGCGGCGGGCGCGGCAATCTGCGCGCCGTTCGAAACAAAGTTCGCGACCCCCGTCTTGCCCTCCCGAAGCAAGCGCCTCAGGGTTCGGCGATGAACGGCGTCTTTGACGATATCTTCGGTTCCCTCCGAAAGGCTCCAACCGAGAGCCGGGACCTCGCGGGCCTGCACCCCGGAGCGCTGATGGGCGACGTCGATGGAGGGCTTCGCTTCGCGTTTGTCTCTTGGTCGAGCGCGCCCGACTCCGAGCTTTTTCCTGCGCTTCAGCGGCTGGTCGAAGGAGCGCTTCTCATGGAGCTATCCCGAGGCGCCGACGATCTGGTCGAAGTGCCGCCACTGGAAGAGATCGTCCTCCTAGCCTGTGAGCCACTCGCTGAAGCCGCGCTGCGCCCCTTCGGCTTTGAACGCGTTCTCAAGGCCGATTTCGTGCCGCGTGCCGACTGGGCCCTCCGCCGGTTTCGAGGAGAGGCGAGCGCGATGGGCAAGAGCGATGAGATCGAAGAGATCTGGATCGCTCCGGCGCGAACCAACACCGCACCGGCACTCTTTCATATCCACGAGTACATGATGCGACGGGCCTCGCCGCTCGCATTCGGAGAGCCACCCGGTGCGCTCTTCGCGCTCTACAACCAGGCCCTACGCGCGGACGAACGAGCCCCTCTTGCGCCAACTCGCGCGAGCCTCGATGCGATGAGTGCTGTGCTCTTTCCAGAACTCGAGCGTGTCATTCGATGGACCTCCCCGCTCGGTTTTCAGGCGCTCTGCGACGCGTGCGCCGTCGTGCTCGCAAGCGAGTTTGGCAAGAAGGTCGCCTGGGCGAGTGCGATGACGCCGCCGGAGACTCCTCGCCCTCCACCGATGATCCGCGTGGGAGGCGAAGGCGGACACATTCTCCACCTCGGCGTCGAGCTCTTGCGCTGGTCCGTGATGCCCCGTCAGACGGGAGAGTCCATTCCGCCACTCTCGGAATGGATCTCCGACCGCGCACGCGATTAAGCAAGCGCGCGCACGTGGCCTGGGATGATTGGGCAGGCTCCTGCAAGAGAGTTCTCCCGTCAAATCGTTCTCTGTGCACAAATGCAACGAGGTGAAAACTTCGCATGGCGGGCAAACCAAGTGCTCAAGGGGGCAATGCTCGCAGCGATTCCGGGCTATGCTAGCCGCATGAAAAACGCCTCATCCCATAAGAACCTCTTCGGAACCCTTGGCGCCGCAGCGCTCCTCTTGCTGGGAGGCGCCCTCGCTCACGGTTCTCTTCGCGCGGAGGCGCAGACCACCGCACCCACCCCAGTCGGCATGATCAGCGCGACCAGCAATGGCGCCTACGTGCTTCAGAACGGAAGAGTCTACTTCTGCCGCCAGTCACGTGTGCCGGTGCGTCGAGCCATCGGAGAAGCCGACACCCCGATCGCGCCCGTTTGCAGCTCGGGGACGCCGCTCGAATAGCAAGCCTGCGGCCGGCGGAAGTTGGCAAAGGCGTGGCGGATCCACATCATGAGCGTTCGAAACACTCTCTTTTCAAAGGTTTGCTCAGATGAATTCTTCCCCGCGATATTCCAACTTCGCCAAAGCTCTTTGCGCCGCTGGGCTGCTGCTTCTCGGAGGCGCGCTCGCACATGGCGCTTTGCGCGTTCAGGCCCAAAGCGCACCGAACGGCTTTGTAACGCCCGCCGGATCCGGCGCCTACGTCTTGCAAAACGGGCGCCTTCATTTTTGCAGGCTGCCGCTCATCCAGACCCGGCGAATCGCCGACGGCGACGTTCCGCCAACGCCGGTGTGTAGCGAGGGCGTTCAGGTCCAATAGCGCGACGTTGCCTTCTCTTGGAGGCCGTGAACGGTTTGTCCTTTGTTGAACAAGCGTCTCGTTCGGCGACGGGATGGGATGGAACGGAACAGGATGGACGACCTTTCCCGTTTCCCGAATGGACGTCGGGCACAAAGCACTCCGAACGCGGACTGTCGGTAGAAAGGAAGAGCTTTCGTCAGAGGCGCCGAGGCGCCCTTCGGAGAGCGAACGACATGCCGAGTATATCGAAGGAAGAGCGAGGCTCGGCGTTCCTGACGGAAGAGGGCCCTTCGAACGATTCGAATCACGCACTAAAATCGAAGGCCCACTTGCAGGGTGAGCCGCGGGCCTTGAAGGTCCAATGCGTCGCCCTCGTCCGTAATCGCCACAAAACCGCCAACGTCCCCCTCAACGCCTGCGAGGAGACTCAGCGCGAGCTTTGGGGAGAGCCGCACTTGCAACCCAGCGCGCGCGTGAAGCCCGAGACCCGGAAGCGTCAGATCACGCGCCCGAACGCTCTCGTTCGCACGGGTTCGAACGAGCAAGAGGCGAAGGCCCGCAGCAACATCAACGACCCACGAAAGAAGTCGCTCGGGGCCGCGAAGTTCCGCGACTCCAAGAAGTCCCAGCGGAAACGCGCGCACCTCTCCGAGCGCGGAGGAGTGGCGCGCGTAGCGAAAGTCGGCGCGAAGGCCGAGCGCAAAACGAAGCGAATCCGCGCTATCAAACGCCCAAAAGGCGCCCGCGGAGGCCCGAAGGGAGAGCGGGTTTCCCGAAAAGGCGATCCCGCTTCCGAGGTGCACCTCTCCCTGCAACCCCCGCGCAGTCCTCTCTTCGAATGGAGATTCGCCAAGCCGTGCATCGGGCTCTTCCGAGCCCTCGACGGAGACGGTCGCGAGCTCGGGATCTGATTCGACGGGATCTAGGTCGACGGGCTCTGCTTCCGTGGAGTCTGTGTCTTCCGCTTCCGTCTCGACAAGCTCCGCTTCCGTGGAGTCTGTCTCCTCCGCTTCGACAGGCTCCGCGGACTCTTCTTGGACCGGCTCACTCTCTCGGATCTGCTCCGCCTCCGAAAGTCGAGCTGCGCTGAGCGCAACCCAGCGCGGGCGCGCGATACGCGGGATGGCGCCGGCCTCGAGGCGAGTCGATGCGTTTGCGGTGTGAATCGCAATCGCGTCACCTTCGCAGAGAACGACAATGGACCCTCGGTGCTCCGGCGCGACCTCGACTCGGAGGGCCTGCCGGAGCATTGCGACGTCGAGCAACGCTTCGCACCCCGAGATCGACTCTTGCGCCCTCGTGCGCATCGAAAAACTCACCGCGATGCACGCAATGAGCACGCCGATGCGGCGATTCGACAACCCGGACCCAGCGCCGTTCAACGAACTTGGAGGCTTTCGAGGCCCGCTTCCGCTTCTCGCGACACGTTCGCGGAAGGCGCAAGGTGGATCGCACGTTCAAACGCGCGCCGAGCACGTTCGGGGCGATGACTTCGATCCCGCTCCAGACGGCCGAGCGCGACGGCTGCGGGGGCAGCGAGGGGATGTTCTCCGGCGCGAAACGCGAGCGCTTCAAGAGCTCGAATGGCACTTGGGACATCGCCGCTCATCCGTGCGAGATCGGCGAGACGCATCTGCTCTTCCGGCGTCGCCTCTCTCAAAATTCGGTCGAGCCTCGGTCTCAAATCTGCCAGCGCATCTCGCGGTTCGTCCTCACGCAACACCTCTCGCCAGCCGCGCTCTCGCGGAGCTCGAGCCGTACGCTCCATGCGGAGATCGGACGCTGTCTCGGAAGCGATTGCGTTTGAATCGATCGGCGGCGCGGCCTCAACCCCAGGGCCCTCATCGATGGGCTCCCCCGGTTCTGGTTGGGTTTGATTTTCAGTGGGACGTTCCAGCGAGGCCCTCTCCGCGGACGTCGCCTCGTTCTCTTCGCTCGCCGCTGCGATCGACACCGACTCTCCTGCACCCAGCTCGACGGGCGCTCGGCCCATCGCGCGAACTCGAACCCGCCCACGTTCCACGCTGACCTCTACGGCCTCCGCGGAGTGAACGACTCGAAACGCCGTTCCAAGCACTTCGATCTCCGCGGGCCCTGCTTGAATCACCCAGCTTCTCGGGCCATTCGGCACGATGTCGAAATGCGCGTCTCCAACCTCGAGCTCCGATTCAAAACGCCCAGGCTCATTCGCGGTGGGCCACCACCGGCTGCCTTCTGCCAACGTGAGCTCGGAACGATCGTCGAAGAGAATGTGTGCTGGGGCCTCGAGATCCCGCGCCGCAACCGGAGCAGCGCCCGATGCCAATCGAATCGGCTCGGCACCCTGGGCCCATCGCGACCAGGCCCCCGCAGAAATCGCTCCAAGGAGCATCAACGCGGCGAGCGCAACTTGCTGCGGGCGACGGTTTTGTGCGCGCACCCTTGACTGCGTCCCTTCCCAGAGACGGCGAACGTCTTGTTCCGAGAGCGCTGGGTCCTCAAAGCGAACCTCTGCCAACTTGGATTCCTCGGCGCTCACGACGCACCTCCGAGACGCTTTTGAAGCTGTCGATCCGCCTCCGAGACTCGCCGCTTGATCGTTGCCAGAGAACATCCCGCGATCGACGCACAATCCGGGAGTGTCTCCTGCTCGATATGGCGAAGCGTCCACGCGATGCGCAGCTCGGTTGGGAGTCGATGGAGGTGTGCGGAAGCCTCCATCAGCATCGCTCTCTGTTCGGGTCCAAGCTCGGAGGTCGCCTGCTCCAGCGGCAAACTCGCGCCCCCACTTAGCCCGAGATTTCGAAGTAGCGCCTCGCGTTTCCCAACCCGCCGAGCCCGATTGGCGACAATTCGAAAGAGCCAGGTTCGAAACGCCTCCGGGCTGCGGAGCTTCGGGAGCTTCCGAAACGCGAGAGCGAGGGCGTCTTGAGCGATGTCTTCCGCGAGCTCCTGAGAAGAGCAGAGCCTTCTCGAGAACCCAAGAACCGGGCCGATCCAACGACGAAAGAGCGCTTCCTGCGCCCAGCGGTCACCGGTCTGCGCACGAAGGATCAGCTCAACCTCTGGCGAGCGATCGTCTGTCTCGACGACCTCCTTCGATGACGTCGGCATCGATTCCACCGCGCTGATCGCATTCCGCATAACCCAGAGAGGCATAGCGCAGCCAAAGCGGCTCAAAAAATCGAAAGCGATACGAAAATCGATTCGGACACCTCGCATTTCGGTTTTCGAAAGCAATCTCTCGATTCTTAAAACGAGTGAACAGTCGCGGCAAAAACGCGCATCCTGTCTTCATGCGGTTTCGAACCGGCCTTCTCCTATTCCTATCGACGCTCTTCGGCTGCCTGGCATCCCACGAACGCTCAAACTGCGATCGAGACCCTTGCCTTGAGGAGGACTGTGAAACCATCGAAGCGCAGGCCGAACGCGAGGGACCTCGATGCGGATACGAGGAGGGCTCGCCATCGCTCATTCGGGTGGGAGACATCCTCGAAGACCGGTGTGTTCTCAGCTGCGGATGCGGGGGCACACTCTCAGACGAAACGCGCGCGTGTATTTGTGATGCTCTCAGGGCCGGCATTCCGTTTCACGCGCGTCAGTACGTAGGCGCGGCGCGAACGGAGGAGACCTGGGATATTTTACGAAGCCGAACAGGTGAAGCGGCGCATGTTGTCCGAGGGACGCGAGCGTGGGGCTCGATCGAAGGAGAATTCGTGCGATACGAAGTGACCGAAGAGAACTGTCGAGACGGTCGATTCTGGCTTCCACCGGAAGACTGATCTGAAACGGCGACATTTTGTGAAACGATTTCATGAGCCGATTTGAGCTGGGCCAGACTCTCTCCCTCCGATGACTCGACTTCTTAAAATCTTCTTCTTCCTCTCGCTCGCGAGCGGCTGTCCGAAATCCACCGAGCTGGTGCTTACGAGCGACGCTGGCGTCGCAGATGCCGCGCCCGACAGCAGCGCCGATGCAGCACTCGACTCTTCGGCGGACGCTGCCTCCGATAGCGCGATCGACGTCCCCGACATTCCGGACGGCGCACTCGACTGTCCAAACGGATACCGCGTTACCAATCGCTACGGGCTAACGGACTTTCACTCCGACTTCGTGCCGAAGCTCAGCCTTGATGCCTCCGGTGGCGTGACGATCGTGGGCCTATCCCAGCGTCTTCGCCTGCGCCAGGTGCAGCTCTTCGGCGCGGCAGCAACGGTCAACACCGAAGGCGAAGATGTCTTTAACGCCAGCATGGAAGCGATGCAGCGACCGTATTGGATCTTCGGGGATCGGGTCGCCTACCGGCCGGGCGGTCCTAGCTCAACACCGATCGGTATTTCGCGCATCGGTAGCGATGAACAAGTTTGGGGCCACCCGGGGCCCAGTACCTGGCAGGTTCGTGACGCCGCGCGCGTCGGCGAATGGCTCTACGTTGCGACGGGCACAATCGTGACCACCGGCGTGGAACAGTTCATTCGGGTGATGCGAACTCGCATCGATGGCGATCTGAGTACGTGGGAAATGGTGACCCCCTCAAGCGATATGGAGATCTTCGCGGGCTTCCAAATCCTGACGACCCCCGCTGGCGAACTCCGTTGGAGCGCACTGGTCAACTGGGATTTCCCACGTTCGGTCATTGGCGGAACGCTTGGCGAAAACGTCGAGTTCTTCCAGGTCCCCCAACTCATGCAGGAGACGGCGTATTACCGAGGGCTCATGAGTGACGCCGACTCCCGTCAGTTCGTCTACGTCGCAGCGGGGTTTGATGGCATTCGCGTCGCCCGAGAAACGCCCGGCGAGTTCGAGCCGGAATGGCTGATTCTCGATGAGACCCGCTGGGAAGACCGTCGCTTCCTCGGAGGAGAGTGGCTCCCGGCAGACACCACGCCCGGCATCGCGATGATGGACGACGGGCGCGTCCTCGTGGCCTACGACCTCGGCGGCTCCGGGCCCACACTCAGCGTTCACGAGGCCAGCGATACCGAGCGCAATACGAGCCTCGACATCGGCGAGTTCTTCGACGATGGCGATGTGAACGGCATCGAGATCGCCACCGACGGCCGCCGCGTTGCGCTCGTCGCTGGGCACCGAACCGGCCCTCGAGCCGGCACCGCCTCGCTTGTCGAGCTGGAGCTTTGCTACGACGAATAAGGAGTACCAACAAAAAAGGCCCGCGGTGGAAGCGGGCCTTTTTTTCCTTTGAGCGACTGCGGAGCTCAAGTCGATGGAAGGGACGACGTTTCCTACGAGAGACCGGCGAGGTAGTGCTCGGCTTCGAGCGCCGCGGCGCATCCCGATCCGGCCGCGGTAATCGCCTGGCGGTACTTCTTATCCTGAACATCTCCACATGCGAAAACGCCTTCGACCGAAGTCTCCGTTGTTCCGGGTGTGGTGACGATGTACTTGTCTTCGTCCAGCTTGAGCTGACCGTTGAGGAAATCCGTGTTCGGCTTGTGACCGATCGCGAAGAAGAGACCGGCAACCTCGAGCTCCTTTTCGCCCTCGCCTTTGGTGCTCTCGACCACGATGCTCTTCAGAAGGTCGTCGCCCTTGGCTTGCTTCAGCTGGTGCGACCACACGAATTCGATCTTCGGATTGTCGAGCGCGCGCTGCTGCATAATCGCGGAGGCGCGAAGGGTGTCGCGACGATGAACGATGTAGACCTTCGACGCGTACTTCGTCAGGAAGGTCGCTTCTTCCATCGCGGAATCCCCGCCGCCGATCACCGCGAGAGGCTGATCGCGGAACATTGGAAGCGCGCCGTCACAAACGGCACAGGCACTGATCCCGCGCATCCAGAGCTCGTCGTCGCCGGTGCCGGGGACATAGAGACGTCGCGCGGTCGCGCCGGTCGCCAAAATGATCGTATCCGCTTCGCAGGTCGTCGAATCCGCGACGATCTTGAACGGACGTTGGCTCATATCGATCTCATTCACCGTCTCCGTGATGATCTCGGTGCCGAAACGAACCGACTGTGCGCGCATCCGGTCCATAAGCTCCGGGCCCATGATGCCGTCGGGGAAGCCTGGGAAGTTCTCGACGTCGGTGGTGGTCGTCAGCTGACCGCCCGCCGCAACGCCCGCAGCCATAAAGCCTTCGAACATGACCGGCTTCAGTTCCGCGCGCGCGGCATAAATCGCCGCCGTGTGAGCTGCGGGTCCAGAACCAATAATCACGATCTTATGCGCCATCTTAAAACCTCTCTTGCTCGATTCCCGAGCGGGGGACTATTCCCTACAGAACGATGCCGTGAGCTTCAACGCAAAAGGCCGAAGCTCCCGCTCCGGCTCTACGATTCGAACACCGATTCGTTACTTGCCGGGAGTCAGAATATCGCTTCACACGTGGAATCGAAGATCGTGACCGCCGCACTTCGGCTGGGGAAGTCCAGCGTGAAGGTCGCTGGCAGGGGGTCCGTTGCCATCCCAGAGCAGACACAGTCTGCATCGATGGTGCACTCAAATGTGTAGCTGGAACACATCACCGAGTAGCCGCCGACATTGCTCCGGACCGTGCAATCTCCGAGTTCCGCGAAACTGCAAAACGATGGCGCGTCGTCTCTCAGGCGAACCGAGTACGAGCCGGAGAAGTCCATCTCACACGTTTCGGCCGAGGAATCGTCAAGGGATCCGTCACCTGCACCGACATCGGCGGTTGACGAATCGGGCGCGGCGGCGTCCGCGGGCGACGACCCCCCACCGCATCCTTGAACCCAAAGCCCAATGAAAAGAATGATCGTTCGTTTTGTCTTCATCGTGTGCCTCTCGTGACAAGACAGCCCCTCGGCCAACTCGACACCATCCGATGGGAGCGATATCGGTGTTTGAATGCAGCGCCTCTGCACCGGCAAAAAGCTGCCACGATTCAGAACGGGAGTAAATCGACGGTCTGCATGGGATTGCTTCTGGTCCACACCGCAAAAAAGGCCGAAGCGATCGCTCCGGCCTTTTGCCTACGATGTGAGACGACTACTCAGCAGCCAGCGTACCCGCACAGGTAATGCCGAGCGCGGAGACGGCAACCGTGCTATTCGCGAAGTCGATCGAAACATTGCCCGTGAAGCCCATCACCATGGCCGTGCCGGTGCAGACGCAGGAACCGTCGGTCATGCAGGTCGCCATCGTGCCGGAGCAGTCGAGCGCGTACTCGTTTGGAGCCGTGAGCGTCGCACTGCACGTGCTGAGCGGAACCATCGAGCAGAGCGGCGGGTTCGCTGGGTCGAGCGTAACGCTGTAGGAACCGGTGTAATCCTCTTCGCAGGTTCCGCCGCCGCCGGCGTCCTCGGAACTCGCGTCCGGTGTGCTCGTATCGGGCACGCTCGCGTCTTCCGGAATCGAGGTATCCGGCTCGGACGCATCCGGAATGCTCGCGTCTGGCTCCGGGGAGGTATCCGGCACGCTGCTATCCATCGGGATCGAAGCGTCGCTTTCGACGCTCGCGTCCATCGTCATGTCGTCATCGCCACAGCCCACGAACAGAAGTCCACTGAGCACTGCCAAAAGAAGGTTCTTCCTCATCATGGGGCGCACCATAGGCCGACAAGCGCATTTCGCCAAATACCGGTGCTCACCTCAACTTCGCGAACCCTCCGGTTTCGTCACCGCACCGCGGCAAATAAAGCTTCGTAGACCGGGATAAAAAAGCGCATCGCAAAAGCGCTTCGTTCCTCTTGAGGTACTTCGTAGTGAAGTCGGAGCTCACCGCGTGCGGGGAGGACAAGGAGTTGGTGCCCATTCTTCCGGTAGCGTCGAAGCGCGCCGATCGGAACCTCGGCGACGAACCCGTCCTGCATCAAGGTGGACGCAAGAGCATCCGCATCAACGTTTGGTGGCACGTCGAACTCCCATCGAAGCCGCTTCGAGCAGCCCGCCCGTGCCCTGAGGCTCATTGCGTGATGCGTTTCTTCAGCTTCTCGAGATTTCCGATGACCCGCGCATCCCCAGGGCGCTTCTCGAGGCATCGCTCAAAAAGCTCGCGGGCCGTCCCGAAATCTCGGCGTACGTAAGCTAAGGTCGCCTCTTTGAAAAGCGCCTCGAACTCGGCATCGGAGTTCGCCTCTCGCGGGGGCAATGCCTCTTCGGGCAAGGATGCCGGAGGCGGAAAATGCGTCTTTCTTTCGTGCTCCGGGGCGGGCGGAACGGGAGTCCCGCGCGTCGAAGCACTCGAGTTTAACGACACCGCACCCGCGCGCACGAGATGCGTAAACTGCCGGTAGGACTCGAGGCGATCGAAAGGATATTGCTCGACGATCTCGGCAAGCGTCGAACGACCGTTCACCAAACGCGCGAGCCGTCTCAAGCCTGATGGCAATCGGCTCGGGTCGCTCTGAAGTTCAGGAACCGCATCGAGGTCACCTAGCTCCTTTGCGTATCGGTAGATCAAACGGGCACGAAGATGTTCGACCGTCTTTTCTTCAAACGCGGAAAGCCGAACGGACGAACCTTCCACGAGCTCGATCGCCGCTTCGTATTTCCCATCTCGCACGAACTCGGAGATCCGCGTCCATAGCTCGCTATGCTCGACCCCAGGGCCGTCACCTTGTGTCTTAAGCGAATCGAGAAAGGTCCGCGCTTCGGAATTTTTCGGATCGATCTCAAGCACCTTTTCCCAGCACTCACGCGCGGCGGCGTCGTTCCCCACGCCGAAGAGCGCTAACCCTTCCTGCAGAAGATCTGCGATCCTCGCCACGATCACGCCCATCGATGTCCTGGACCGGTCTCGATCCATGAGGGCTGTACGTTCGAATCGAGAATGCGGATTCGGTGATTCACGAGGTGGCCTCGACAATCACCTCAGAGTAGGCATCGCCCATCGTCACGCACTTTGTTGGCGTGGCCTTAAAACCGAGACCTTTGCGGAAAAGAGAGTCGTAAAACGTCTGCGTGAGCGAAGGTCGCTCCGACCACTTCACGTTATGCGCAAGCACCATGAACGCAAGAGCGGCCCCTTGGAAGATATAGGCGCGCGGCTTGTCGCTTTTGCCATGGCGGGCGAGATACCACGGTCCTTCGTATAGGCTGGTCGAACGGAGGACGAGACGTCGATTCGCTTCGAACTCTGCGACCGACCACCGACCGAAACCAAGGCCTCTGGCCATCGCGGCACACGCACGGATGATCTCGTCCGGCTCTCCGACCAGGGGTCCGACGAGCGCCTCCCACTCAGGTGATAGGAGGATATTGCCGAAGGTATTAAAGACACAGACATGACCGGCCTCACGGAAGAGGCCTTCCACGGCCGTGGCGCTCGATGGCCGCTTCTCTTCCGCTTCGAGCACCGCCGTGATCGCCGTCTCGTTGTAGTAGTTCGCGAAGTGCATGGTCACGAAGACGCCGAAGGCATTCACCAGCCCACGCTCATCCCCGGCCACACCCTTGACGAAATCCTGCAACCCCTTCGCGATCGCGGAGATCTCTTCTTCCCAGATCCCGCCTTCCGAGTCGCCGAGATGGGTGAGGTAACCGACGCTATCGATCGCCGGCGGCAGATCGACGTTCTTGTCCTCGATGCTGAACTCGCAACGCTCCTGGCGCTGTGCGATGCAGGCAAGTTCCTGCACATCGCAAGCGCCGAGACGTCCGTGGCGAGCCAAACTCGAGATGGCCGCGATACAGCCCGCCGCAAAACCGTCCGCCGGTTCAAAACGCTTCACCTTGCTCCCGTATTTTTCGGACCAAGCAAAGCCGTAGTGCAGAAAGTTTCCGGTTGCCTTGCCGGACTCAAGGTCGATCTCGAGACCACCGTGCCCCATCGCGGAAATCAACCCCTGCGCGAGCTGAACCTTCTCCACGATCGTTGAGGCATCCGCTTTGGCAAAGATTCGCTCCAGAAAAGCCCCAAACGCGGAATGAGCTGCGTTCTTTCGAACTTCGAGGCCCCGTTCCTCGCCGAGCACATCATCGACGGTCTGGTCGTGAAATAAATTGTAGTGATGGCAGTGGTAAACGTAGGGAGCGCCTGCGAAGAAGGTCAGGTCGTGGGGCTCGAGGAGCGCGCGTAAACTGAGAATATCGGTCATCTGCTAGCTCCTAGAGAGAGATGGTTTCTAGGCCGAGGATGCGCTTGGCGGCCTGTTCGATCGCGTCGGTCTGCGCTTCGTCAAGCGAGGCCGGATCGTTGAGAGCTTCGGTCGAAATGCCGGTACGCGCGGAGACACGCATGAGCACGGTGTGAGGGTCCGGCGCATAGCGGTGAACGAAGTCCATGAGGCGCACCGCGCGCGCACGCTCCTCCGCGGTGATCTGCGGCAGGTTCTCGCGGATCGTCTCGTAGAAACGTCGGAGACTGAGGCGCACCATGCCAAGCGGAACATCACGCTCGAAGACACATCCGCAAACAAAATGCTCCGAGAGCTCCGCAAGAACGAGGAGCGTATCCGCGGACTCGATCGTAACGCTCATGTCCGAGGACCACGAACCGAGCGAACGCAGGCCGCGGCGATTCGCGCGCACGAGATCTCCAAAGTAGGTGGCGAGCTCATCGGCGTTCCACGCTTCCTCATCGGTCCAGGAATCAAAGAGGAGGCAATCGGGCATCGCGGTCACGAACACTCCACGAAGCCCCGGGACCTGCTGGGCCGATTCCGATAGATAGCTCTTCATTGGTTCTCTCCCATTGCACTCTCCAAGGTGCTCTGTGCGTCAACGAGGTGGTGATCCTCGACCACTTCGTTGGTGATGATCCCGATCGCCACGAACCCAAATTGGGAGGGCACTCGGCTCAGTGAAAGGATTCGACCGTCGCGGGTCGATACGGACATTCGCCCGGTAAAATCCGACATGATGTCGACAAGCTGCGCCATCGGGCGGAGCAAAAGCGCGCTCGCGGCAACGTGAGTGGTGTCGAGGACCAGACCGGCGATCAGAAGGCCACTCTCATCTGTGACGAAGACTTCCCGCGTCGAAAATGCTTCTTCCGCCCAGGTCACAAGAAGCTCAAGACGCTCCTCGATCCGCATCTCTGCTGAGAAACGAGGAGGTTCGGGCCGGGTTGGGGAAACACGCGTGATCTTCTTCGGCGGAACGGTGTCGCTCGCCGGCGGCATCGAGTCGAAGGAGACCACGCTTTCTTGTGTCGGTGCCGAGATTGCTCTTCCGCCCGGCGGCTTTCGAAGTTCGGAAACCCAACCTGAGACGCTCGCGAGGTTACCCCAGGAGATTGATTGGCTCATCGTCTTCTCCTTCCTCGTGAAGGCCGAGTCGCAGCTCAAGTTCAGCGGCCAATCGTTCGAAGATCAGGGCGACCGGAGGCGGGCGCTTTCGCAGCAGACCGACCGGAACCCCGGCGGCGCTAGCTGCCAAGAAGTTCTTGTCTTTCGGGATAACAGTATCGAGCACGATATCGGAGGGCAGCTCGGTCCAGAGCTCCTGCATCACCGCTGCCCCAATTTCTTCGGTGACATTGCCCATGGAGACCACAACGCCCGCGAGCGTGCTGCCCGCTCCTTGCCGGCGAACGCTGGCGATCATTTCAAGGGTGCGGGGCAAAGTCCGAAGGGAGAGAGGCTCCGCTTGAACCGGGACGAGACAGGAATCTGTCGCAAGAAGCGCACCTTGGGTCGCTCCGACAAGACCGCCCGGCGTGTCCACAAGGACAACATCAAAACGGGAGGCACATTCCGAGAGCAGACGCCTCAGGTCTCCGCCAAGTGCAAAACGCTGGCTGCTCTCCTGATACCTCTCGACACTTGTGTGCCCCATCGGAAGCAGAGATAAGTTCGGTAGCCGAGTCGAGACGAGAATATTGTCCAGGGTTGTCCCCTGATAGATCCATCCAAGAAGGCCGTCTTCTGCCGGCATGCCTCCGCGTAGAGAGAGCCCGATCCCGCCTTGGAGGTCGTAGTCCACCACCAGGGTGCGATGCCCTCGCCTCGCAAATGAATAGGCGAGGTTCAACGAAATCGTCGTCTTCCCAACTCCCCCCTTCTGACTGACCACGGCAATCGACTGCATCGAACTCTCCAACAGGGGGTGCCCCGGCGACCAGCCGACCCTCCCAATCAAAGCAGACTACGCGGTCCGGTGAATCAGACTCAAGCGAGACGAGCATTTTTTATTGGCTAAGAGATGTTTTTCAAATTTTTCCAATAAAAACGAGGAAAAAAATTCCGTGTGAGAGATATGCGCCAATATGCGCTTGATTTTCCGGTATTTTTTTCTCCCACATTTTGTAAAAACGACCTGTAAAAACAACCGTTTAACTGTATCTATCCGCTACCATGGACAACGGCGATTGACGATTATTCGCGCAGGAGATGACCCAGACCAAACCGGTGGCGCAGCTCGAGGTAGGCCTGCGTTCGCTCTCCGTGCGGATCACGCGCGATGAAACGACGTGTCGGAAATTGCTCGTTCGACGGGCTTTCCGCTGACGCGAGCTGCCAGACGGAGAAGAGCGCTGGACGACCGGCGCGTGGAAGACAGTCGACCCGCTGGACAATCTGAAAACCGAGCACGTCCGAAGCCGGCCGAACGCGACTGGGCTGAATCGCCTCGCCGCAAAGAACCATCGTTCCGTCTGGCGCGAGAAAACGTTTCGCGGTTTCGAGATACGCTTCGACTCCGCCGCGCATTTCCATTCGGGCGGCGGCGCGCTGAGGGTCAGGTGATGGCGTTGCCGTACCGATCGGTTTGTAGGGAGGCGTACCGGTGATCAGATCGAAGGTCCCCTCAAGCTGAACATCTCGATGGTCGGCATGGACTGCGGAAACGTTCATGCCATTTCGGCGAATATTTTCCTTCACCATCGCGAAGCTGATCGCTTGCGCCTCAACCCCGATACACTCTTCTGGCCGAAGTCGATCGGAGACACTCAGCAAGACCGAACCGATCCCGCAACCAAGGTCCAGATATCGGCGTGGGCGCTCACCCTCTCGAAACAGACCACAAGCATGATCGGCGGTCAGCAGATCATCGAGCGAATACCGATGTCCCCGCTTTCGCTGCCAAAGGCGGACATTTGCTGTCAGCGCGTCGTCGGTCAGCTCTCCGAATGTTTCAATATCGAGGCTAGATGGCCGAGAAGACTTCATCGATTCCCAAAGAAAAAGGCATCGGACGAATCCGATGCCTACGAAACAAGATTCGAATCTTAGGGCGCCGAGAGACCGTCGCAGTTCACGAACTGAATCGGTGCCGCTTCGTCGGCCCGATCGATGTGGGTCACGTTGCGCTGAAAGCGGGTCGGGTCGACCGGGGCGGTGATGTTCTCGCAGCTCACCCGCATACCCACCGTGGGCCCAGAGATCTCGGCAGTGTCAAGCTCCGAGAACTCGACTTCGGAAATCTGACAAGGGATGGCCTCCGAGGGAGATCCGCCACCGCAGGCGCCCGTATAAGTGACTGACTCGTCGCGGACCGTGACCGTGCACGCGCTTCCACGTGCGGGTCCACCCGAGTTTGCCACCCGAAGCCCAGAAACCTGGAGGCTCTGCGTTCCTTGCGTGACCTGAAACGAGATCAAACGCTCGTCTTCCTCTTCGACCACGCTGCAGGAAACAAAGGCTCCCTCTGTGCCATTAAACGCGTAGACGTCGAGGGGGTCTCCCGAGAAGGAGCACCCGGAGAGGCCGCGCGGACAGCGGACTTGGTACCGAACGTCACCGAAAACCGCGCCGGAGTTCCCGTTGCAGCTCGTAAGGCCAAAAAGAAGGCCGCCCGAAA
>JAHDCI010000259.1 GCA_020629955.1 Myxococcota bacterium
CCGCGAAGATTGAGGGTTCGGTTGCAGTACATACGCCGCTTCGGGGCGGGGAGTGTTTCCGATACGTTCATTGCGCGCAGACTGTAGCCGAAAGCGACAAGATGAGTCGCTTTGTCTGCCAAGAAATCGGCGGCATCGATTTTCGCAGTCGCCGGCCAAGCTCCGGTCGAATGCTCTCGTACTTTGCGCTACAAGCAATGCTGCGAATGAGTGACGAGACCCCAAAGCAAGGCGCAGAGAGCAAGACGGAGATTCGAATCCGGCTCGCCGGCCAAAGCGACCGCAGCGCGGTGATCGCAATGCACCTCTCGCTCTATGTCGACTATCGCTCGAAGATGATGCCCCCTGGGCACGAGGCCTTTTTCGCGTTTCACAACTTCGAGCAGGTGCTCCGCGATGATGTCGACGCGATGCTTCGCAATCCGAGCACACTGATCTTGCTCGCCTGGGAAGGCCGCGATGTGATCGGCTACGCGACGGGTTACCTTCAGGAGGAACCACGCCGAGAACTTCCGAAGAAGGGTACGCTCGCGGATTGGTTTGTCGTTCCCGAGCGCCGCGGCAAGGGCGTCGGCAAAGCGCTTGCGGAAACCCTCTTCGATCGCTTTCGTCAGCGCGGATGCGATGTGCTCGAGACCCGCACCTGGCCCTTTAACACGGGCACGCGCAAGACCATGGAGAGCATGGGCTTCGAAGAGGTCGAGATCGTGTACCGGAAGCGCGCGTAGTCGTGGCGCTCCCGCAGAACGTTCAGGACACCCTTGAAACCCTCCCGACCCGGCCGGGGGTCTATGTCTTTAAAGGACGCGACGGCGAGATCCTCTACATCGGGAAGGCGCGCAGCCTACGTTCGCGGGTCCGGAGCTATTTTCAGCCAGGCCGCACCGATGTTCGCTTCTTTATCGAGCGCTTGCAGACCGAGCTGACCGAGATCGAGACCTTTGTCAGCGCGACTGAGAAAGAGGCCGCGCTTCTCGAAAATCAGCTCATTAAGTCGAAGCGCCCTCGCTACAACGTCAAGCTTCGCGACGACAAAGAGTACCTCTCGCTCCGCCTCGATCCGAAACGGAAATGGCCGAAACTCGACGTCGTTCGGCGTCCCAAAAGCGACGGCGCGCGCTACTTCGGCCCTTACCATTCTGCAACCGCGGCGCGGCAAACGCTGCGCCTCGTGAACCGACATTTTCGTCTGCGAACCTGCTCCGATTCGGAGATGAAGACCCGCACGCGGCCATGTCTTCAGTATCAGATCAAGCGCTGCCCCGGCCCGTGCGTCATGGAGGTGAACGCGGACGAGTACGCCGATCAGGTTCGCGACGTCGGTCTCTTTTTGAGTGGTCGTCACGACGAACTGGTGCAAGCGCTGGAAGATCGCATGAAGACGGCGGCGGCGGAGATGGCGTACGAGCGAGCGGCACTTTATCGCGATCAAATGCGCGCGGTCGGGAGCGCGCGGCAGAAGCAGCGCGTCGCAAGTGCGAGCGATATCGACCAAGATGCGATCGGTCTTCACCGAGAAGCGGAGCTTGCCGAGATCGCGCTTTTGCGGATCCGCGGCGGCCGCGTGACGAATGTCAGCACAATCGATATTCGCGATATCTCGCTGCCGGACGACGAGCTGATCGCGGCCTTTCTGAATCATTGGTACGAGCGCTCGAGCGTGCCGGACGAGATCCTATTGCCGGAAAAGATCGAGGCGATCAGTGGCTTTGCGGCTTGGATTCAGGATCTGCCGCGGACGCGGGAAAGGCGCTCCAGGCCCAAGGTGCTGGTCCCCAGTCGAGGTCCGCGCGCTCATCTCGTGCAGATGGCCAAAGAGAACGCCGCGCATGCGTTTGTTGAAAAGCGCGTCGCCCGCCAGGACGTGGAGTCGCGGCTTTCCGCGGTTCGAGACCGCCTGCGCATGAGCCGAATGCCGAGGCGAATCGAGTGCCTCGATATCTCGCATAGTGGCGGTGAACACGCGGTGGGCGCGCTGGTCGCGATGTATGACGGGAGCCCGGATCGCGCGCGTTATCGCAACTATCAGATCAAAGAGGCGAAGGGCGGCGACGATTACGGCGCGATGTACGAAGTGCTCTCGCGGCGGATGAAGCGTGCGCGCGAGAACCAAGACGGCTGGGAGCTTCCCGATCTCCTGGTCGTCGATGGCGGCAAAGGCCAGCTCGGTATCGCGCTCGGCGTGCTTCAAGATCTGGAGATGAACGACGCGCTCGAATCCGGACGGCTCTTGGTCGTTGGGCTCGCGAAAGAGAAGAACAACGCGCTCGGGGAGAAGCTCGTCGATCGCGTGTACCTGCCTGGCCAAAAGAACCCAATCGCGGTCTCTTCGACACCCGCGCTTCAGATGCTTGCGCATGCGCGTGATGAAGCGCACCGAGCGTCGAATCTCCATCGCGAGCGTCTTGCCAGTAAATCGCGCTTTGGTTCAGAGCTCGATCACGTCTCGGGTGTGGGACCGAAGACACGCGCGCGCTTGCTACGAACCCTTGGTTCACTCGATGCCGTGAAAGGCGCAAGCCTAGAGCAGCTTCGCGAGGCGGGCGCGAACGCAAAACAGGCGAAGGCCATCCGAGATCACTTTGGAGAGCAGCCGGCGGAAATGGAGAGCGAGCGCGGCATCGCGGAAGGTGAGCACGATGCCGTCGAGCGAGCGTTTGAAGAGTTGCTCCAAGGTCCGCGCATGACCGATTGAACTCTTGCGCGCCGCGAGCACGCGACCATGATCGGGACATGGCAGAGAAAATCACCCCCGAAGATGCGCTGGAACTGATGGAAGATGAAGGCTTTGTCTACGTCGATGTCCGCAGCGTCGAGGAGTTCGAGGGAGGTCATCCCGAAGGCGCATACAATATTCCATGGAAGCTCCGAGGACCGACCGGTCTAGTGGAGAACCCGGAGTTTGTTCGCGTCTTTGAAGCGACGTTTTCAAAAGATGCAAACGTCATCCTTGGTTGCCAAGCTGGAGGACGTTCGGCCGCGGCGGCCGCGGCGCTGGAGAAGCGAGGATTTACAGCGATTCGCGATCAGCTCGCGGGCTGGGGCGGCAAAAAGGATTCGTATGGCGGCACGCTTGAGGCGGGATGGCAGGCCGCCGGGTTGCCGACAGAATTGGTCGCGGAAGAAGGCAGGAACTACGTGGACCTCACGAAATAGCATCCGCGCGAGGAGAAAAAACTATCGCGCTTGGTGTCTTTGTCGCCTCTGCGCGGGGGTTTTGAGATATCCTTCGAAGCCTAAATCTCGGAGCTCGTAGACGCGGTTTGTGTCCTCTCCGAGAAGCGTAGGAGAAGAGAGGGTCCGTGAATAACAAGCATCTTTATATGCCGTGGGTGGCGATCGCAGCGGTCGGCGGCGGCGTGCTCTCGGGAATCCCATTCATCAGCGCGGTCAACTGCCTGCTCTGCGCGTGGATTTGGGGCCCGGTTCTTGGCGTGACGTACAAGATTTCGAAAGACGCTGGCGGCTTCATTGAGCCCTCGGAAGGCGCGATCATTGGTACGATCATCGGCGCCGGCGCGGCTTGCATTGCAGCTCCGCTTTCCGCCCTGTTGAATCCCGCAAACTTGGCGATGACCCAGTTTGGCGGCGGCGGTGGCGCAGCGGTCGGTGTCGGGATGATCCTCGGCCTGGTGATCATGCTCGTCGTGATGACCGCAGTCGGCGCAATCTCAGGCCTCATCGGCGCGCTTGTCTTTAAGTCCAACGCGCCACCTCCTGGAGGCGGCTATGGCGGCGCCCCGGGCGGCGGTTTCGGTGGACCCCCACAGGGTGGCTTTGGCGGCCCGCCGCAGGGCGGCGGTTTCGGTGGGCCCCCGCAAGGTGGACAGCCCCCACAGGGTGGCGGATTCGGCGGACCTCCTCAGGGCGGCGGTTTCGGTGGACCACCCCAGGGTGGACAGCCCCCGCAGGGTGGCGGATTCGGTGCACCCCCCGGCGGACAGCCGCCTCAGGGTGGTGGTTTCGGCGCGCCTCCTCAGGGTGGACAGCCCCCGCAGGGTGGCGGTTTTGGTGCGCCTCCCGGTGGACAAGCTCCTCAGGGCGGACAGCCCCCGCAGGGCGGCGGTTTCGGAGGTCCTCCCCAAGGTGGCGGATTCGGTGGACCACCCCAGGGTGGCGGTTTTGGCGGGCCACAAGGTGGCGGCCAAGGCGGAGGCGGCTTCGGACAGTAGTCGGTTCCTTTTCGTCGAGACGCGTCCCTGGTTCGCCATGGGACGCGTTTCCAATTGGGGCCACCAATTGGGTAGCGTTTTGAAGCCGGTAGCGGCAGGATCGGACTCTACGCATGACGAACCGCGAAGAACGACTCCGACAGCGAAGCGACGCCCTCGTTGAGAATGCGCGACGGATTCGAGTCCTGAGCACCATCGCTTGGCCAGAAGACACGGCGGCGAACTTTCTCGAAAGCTGGCGTACCAAGCAGCCCACCCTGCCCCCCAAGAAGGTGCCGAGAAAGTTCTCGAAGCAGCGACTGAAGGCGCTCAAGACAATTGTCGAAGAGGTCGATCGCGGCGATCCCGTCGACCGCTTTCTCGCTCGGACCGCACACAGCTATTACCGCGCAGGAGAGCTTGTTCGGAGCATGGGAACGCCCGAATTCTTTTCGATCTCGAAAGAACTCTACGGCCATGCAAGCGGTGTGGTCGCGGGGGCCGAACTTTCGCACCTCGATCTCGCCACGCGCCTACTCGATACGACCGACGAGTTTATGGGGGCTTGTCGTTTAAGCGCACCGGACACGCTGGATGCGAAAGAGGTTGCGAGACGTTTGCGCCGCGAGTGGAAAGGCTTCTTTGAGACGCCCATCCGCATCGTGGTGGACTCCAACCTGAGCGCCAAAGCGTCCGCTTCGTCCAAACGCGTGCGCCTACGCGCGAATGCCAGTTTCACAGAGCAAGACGTGGCTCAGCTCTCCGTTCACGAGATCGGTGTGCACGCCCTGACTTCAAGGAACGGACACGCCCAACCTCTTGCAGCCCTGGGGCTTGGAGCACCACGCACGACCGCAACTCAAGAAGGTCTCGCGACGTTCGCAGAGCTTGTGACGGGGTCGATCGATCTCTCTCGCCTTCGCCGGATCTCGCTTCGCGTTCGGGCGCTTCACCTCGCCGAATCCGGCGCAAACTTCCTCGAAGTTTTCGAAGCCCTACTCGAAGATGGGGAAGGTGAAGAAGAAGCGGTTCGAACCACAATGCGGATCTTTCGTGGTGGCGACCCTGAAGGTCGGCACGTCTTCACGAAGGATGTGGTCTACCTGAAGGGGCTCTTTGCGGTGCACACCTTCATGCGAAAAGCGATGGTGGAAGAACGTCTCGATTTGCTGTCCCATCTCTTCATGGGGCGAGTCACGCTCGACGACGTTGTCGACCTCGGCGATATGTTCACGGACGGGACGCTGGACGAACCAAAGTATATGCCGCGCTGGGCAACCAACCTCGCGACGCTCGGAGCGTTCCTATCGATCAGCGCTCTGAGCGATCATGTCGACCTGCAGAATATCGAGCTGCACGAGATCGGTGACGCGATCACGTGATTCGCCTTTCTTCGGCGCACCAAAAAGCAAAGGCCCGTCCAGTTGGACAGACCTTTACCATTCTAAGGGTGGAGCTGAGGGGGATCGAACCCCTGACCTCATGAGTGCGATTCATGCGCTCTCCCAGCTGAGCTACAGCCCCGAAGTGGACGCGAATATACACATAGCCGAG
>JAHDCI010000260.1 GCA_020629955.1 Myxococcota bacterium
AGACGCCCTATTGGACCATTCTCGGACTCGGGTTCGACTCCCGACACCTCCACCATCGAACGCCACGTTCGCCTTGCGCGCGTGGCGTTTTTTAATTCTCCGAAGCGAGAAACCGTTCGACCGAATCCTCGGTTCAGGAGTGCCGAGGAACAAACGAGCTGGTTTTAAGGAAGAACGGCCCCGAAGCGAGCAATGGGGATTCTGGCCTTCTCGATCCCGCGCCCGTAAACAACTGTAATCAATAGCTTTTTTCATCTCAAAGGTGCCGTTTTCGCCACAAAACTTGCGGTCGAAAGGAGACTCCCTAGGGTGCTCGCCCATGAGATCAGCACTCTTTTTTCTCGCCGTTCTGGTGAGCGGTTGTGGCGCTCGAGCGCCTCGCATTCAAACAGTCGGAGATATGGGTCAAAACGGCCCTATTCGAACGGCCTACGCTTCGATGCGTGAGGCCCGCCCACCGCTCGTCCCTTCGCAAGTAACGGAAATCGAGCCGAGAGACTTGGCAGTCTGCGGGGTCGTCTCAGCCGGCGTAGAGGAGGGTACGATGGTCGCAGACGAAACCCTCCGAGCAGAACTTCGGAGTTTGTCGGCGACGCTCGGGTGTGAGTTCGTCACGAACGTCGCATACGTACAAATCCATCATGTTCGAACCGCCGTCGGCTTGTCGGCGACAGCGAGAGAACCCGTCAACGGCATGCGCTTGGTGATGCCTCAGGGCGGGCAAGTGGATCGTGCAGCGACCATGAGCCTCAGCGGATGGCCAACGCACTGGGGGCGAAGAATCAACAACTACTTGTTCCGACAAGCGAGCCGAGACCCTCGCTACGTCTTTGTCGTCGACGGCTTCGGCGGTCGTGACACATCCCGGGAATATGGATCAGCGGCACGCGCGGATCGAACATCCGGCAACTATACAATCGAGGGCCATTGGGTCATCGACCCGTCCGTTCCGATGCCCCCGCCCGCTCCTTAACGGATTCCGAGGACTCCATTCGGGCTTGTCGGGCTGTCCCTCGAACCGAAAAGCGGCGTTGTACTCGGAGAATTGGTCCGGCGACCGTCTGCTTCCCGGCTACATCGCGGTGGGGCGTGCTTCCTTTTCACGAGTCGGCACAAGAACAAAAATCAGCAGGTACACCAAGGCGCCAACGGTGACCGCAGCGCAGATTCGAGGCACCCAAAGGAACAGAGATTCGCTCGAACGGAAATCCTCGATCGTCTTTCCTTCAACGTGAGCTCCATCAATCTGCACGCTCGAACTCGAATCTGCGCGGCGACCAAAAACGAGCACCGGCCGATCCGCTCCGGTATTGGCCGAATCGCGCGCACCGAGATGAAGCAGAGAAGCAAGTGAACGATCGCCAGTCCAATGAGCATGGACAGGAGCCTGTCGATTGCCTCTTGGAATTGAAAAACCTCAGGCCTCCGGAGGGCGAGTCGACCTTCCCGCCGCCACTCCCAAACGATTGAAAAACACTCAACAAAGCCGCTCGACCATCGGTTCTCAAAAAAAAGATCATTTTTGAGCCAATGAAATCGCGTCTTCCCGTGTTCAACGACCACGCGCCCACACTGCTGCACGGTACTGAGCTGAAAAAAGGAAGAAACGATGAGCCGCTTTAAGAGTCCCCTCTCCCCCCGCATCCGACGCCGATTGCGTCGCGCCAAAAAGCGTCCTTCTGGCTGGGTTGCAGCGGGCGCGTGCGTCGCCCTTTCGGTGGCTGGGATCGTGTTAAGCCAGGGACAAAGTGCGGCGGCAGAAAATCCGATTCCAGTGGTCACGCCCCCGTCGATTCCGGTCGCGGCGAGCAATCAAGCATCCACTTTCGCAACGCCCTCGGTTTCCGGAACGCTCTCGACCAGCCACGCCGGATACCTTCCCGGCGGACCAGAACGTCTCCTCGCCGACATCCAGGTCCAAGGTCGTTCGGACGGCGCCCAGGTACGTCAGCCCATCGCGATGTCCCTCGTGCTCGATACGTCCGGTTCCATGGCTGGCCAGAAAATCATTCAAGCGCGCCAATCGGTGATTCAGGCGTTTAACCGCCTTCAGCCCGGCGACTATTTCGGCCTCGTCACCTACGATAGCCAGGCGCGTGTGGTGATCCCGATGGCGCCGGTGGAACATCACCGCGCGACTCTCCCAATGATGGTCTCTCGCATTCACGCGGGCGGCGGCACGATGATCCCGCAAGGTCTACAACTCGGACACCAAGCGCTACTCTCTTCGCCCCAAACGCACGTTCGACGCATCGCACTCATCAGCGATGGGAACGACGGTAGCGGCATCGGCGTCGCGGGAATTCGGAACCGCGTCTCGCAGATTGTTCGGCAGAACGCCACGGTCGCAGCGCTCGGGATCGGCACGGATTACGACGAGAGCTATATGACCGCGGTCGCCGACTCCGGCCGGGGCGCGTACGCCTTCCTCCAGAACGGCTCTGAGCTTTCCGGCTTCCTCGCACGCGAAATTCAACTCTCCGGCATGACCGTCGCGAGCAACGTCGCCGTGCACGTAGGTCTCCCCACAGGCGCTCGGATCCTCGCCGTACACGGCGCAGAGTTCACGGGCAATATGGGCACCAGCACCATTTCCTTCGGGACGCTCGCCGCCGGTGAAAAACGTCGCGCCATCGTCGAACTCGACACGAGCGGCTGCGCCGGCAATATCGCTCTCTCACCTCGCCTGAGCGCCCTCGACTCCCGCACGCGCACTCCGGTCGAAGCGCATGGTGCGGCGGTTCAGCTCGCCGCTTTGACCACGCCGGCAGAGCTCGAAGCGAGCCGGAACGCGGAGGTCTTCGCCCGAGGCAACGCCGTCCTTCTTGAGGCGAGCCAAGCGCAGGCCGTCGAACTCTGGCGCCAAGGCCGGGTCGAAGAAAGCCAAGCCCTCGCTCGCGGAAACGCAGGTCGCATTCGAGAGCTCCGAGGCATCGCGGACTTCGAAGGGGCGGCAGAGCTGGCGGATGAGTTTGAAGCCGACGCGACGAACTTCGCAACACCCGCCGCTTCGGCCGCAGGACGCTCTTACGGTCTGCGCCAGAACGCTCGACGCCGCGCGCGTGTCCGAGGTCGTCGATGAGCCTCCTCGCTCGAGGGACCTTGCTCGCAGCGGCGCTCTTCGCAGCGCCGCTCGCGCCGTCCCAGCCGTGGACCGCGCTATTCGCCGTCGCCCTTGGTTGCGCACTCAGTGTCTCCATTCTCGGTGCCCTGACCCCCTTCGCAATCGCCGCCGGAGCGCTCGGCGCGATGACCCTGGTCGCGGGCACCCCGATGGTGGGTCCCTTCGCGGCCGCCGCCATCTTCGCGATGCTTATCGCTCTGCCGCGCGCGGTTCGGGCGACGGAGCCGCTCTTCGGAGCACTCGCCCTTCTTGGAACCTCCGGCGCCGCAGTCGCCGCCGTCTGGCTTCGAGACCGCTTCGCCAGCGGAAGCCTCGCAGAGACCATCGCCGCGGCCGTCATCGCCTCGGTATTGTGCGCGATTCCGCTCCTTACAAAGATCGACGACGCTATCGCATGGCGTCTCCGCAAAGCCGCGACCCGCGCGAGTGGCCCGCGCCGCATCCGCCTTGTGCGCGCCTTACTCGCTCGACGCGCCGGCATCCCTGAGCTTCCCGACTCCATCGACGACTCGATCGAAACCGGCTGGGAAAGACTCGCCGACGCCGCGGAAAGCAGCATCGAACATAGTGTGCTCGTCAGGCAGGTGAACGCGCTCGAGAACGCACAGAGCACAGCCCATCGCTATGATCGCCTCCGCGTGACGTTGCGGGTAGAGAGTGAAACGGCCGCCGAAGTCGAGGAACAGCTTCGCGGTGAGGTGGCAGCCCTCGAGGAGGCAGAAGCGCTCGTTCACTGAGCAGAGCCATGAACAAAAGGGGCCGACTCCTTGTGGGGGCCGGCCTCTTTGTTTGCTCGCGACGCTCTACGAAAAAGAAGACCTACGAAAATTCGGGGCCCACTCGCGCGAGCAGCTTCTTCGATTCCCGCATGACATTTCGAACGATCTTTGAAGGATCGAGCGTCGTTAGCTCGCCCGACCGAAGGAGCTGCTTTCCGTTGGCGAAGACATGCTCGACATCGCTCGGCAATGAGGCGTAAACGATGCGGCTCTCCGGACTGCCTCCGGGAAGATGATGGAGCTGGTCGATGCGCACGACTTGCAGATCCGCACGCCAACCGGGCGCGAGCACTCCAACATCCGAGTATCCGAGCGCCTCCGCGCCTCCGCGCGTGGCAACATGCAGCGCCTGCGCAGCCGGCAGAGCCGTCGCATCCCCCCGCGATTTCGCCAGCAATGCCGCACTCCGCAACTCCGTAAAGGGATCGAGGCGATTGTTGCAGGGGGCGCCGTCCGCGCCGAGGCCCACAACGATTCCGGCTTCCAGCATCTTCGGAACGTCGGCGATTCCGCTCGCGAGTTTTAGGTTGGCACTCGGACAGTGAATGATTCGCGTTCCGAGCCTCGATAACCGCTTTCGCTCCGCTGCGCGAAGCTGAACGCCATGGGCCAAGATCGCGTTCGGACCCGACACCCCCCACTTCTCGAGCAGTCGAATATCTTCTTCGCCGAGCATCTCTTTCACGGCCTTGCGTTCATCGGCATGCTCAGCCGCATGCGTGTGGACCAGCGTCCCCGGTCGCTCCTTCGAAGCGAGCGCCGTCTTGCGAATCAGCTCTTCCGTGCAGCTCAGAATAAAGCGCGGCGCGAACGCATAGTGCAGCCGCCCATCCGCGGCGCCGTGCCAGCGGTCTGCCAGGCGGCAGCTCTCCTCAAGCGAACCTTCGGTCGTCTCCAGAAGCGCGTTTTCCCCGCGGTCCATCATGGTCTTGCCACTAAAACCGCGGATGCCGCTCCGCTCCATGGCGGCAAAAACTTCATCGTGATGACGCGTCGTCCCCATATCGAGGATCGAGGTCGTGCCGGAAGCGATCATCTCCGCGAGACCAAGCTCGGCGCTCGCTCGAAGAGATGCCGCGCTATGAGCGGCTTCGAGCGGCCAAATACGCTGCGCGAGCCACGGGAGGAGCGCGAGGTCATCTGCCATGCCTCGGAACATCACCTGGCAGAGGTGCACATGCGCCTGCACGAAGCCGGGAAGCACGGCGCAGCCCCGGGCGTCGATCACCTCTTCTCCGGAGCGCCTTCGAAGCTTGCCAACCTCCGCGATGCGCTCGCCTTCGATTCGCACATCGAATGAGCCTGTTCCAATCTTCGGATCGTTCGAAATCAGCTGACCGCCGCGAATAAGCACGCTTTTCACCGGCGCAGCCTATCAGCCTCGCGATTGATTCCCAAGATTGCGCGGGGTCCTAGCAGTCCGTTGATTTACTCCGAATCCCGCCTCGCAGCTTCACGCACTCAAACGCCATCCGATTCTTGCTCGATATATACGATATCTACCTGCAAATCGGACGCATCTGCGCACGTCAAACTCCCACGATTCAGAATGGGAGTAAATCAACGGACTGCTAGCCGCTGAAAACGACCAGCGAATCGCGTTCGCGACGAACGCAATCAGGTGAAACGCAGTCGCGACTTGTCCGGCGCTCCGATTTTGGCAACACTCCGGACCTTCCCGCGGAAATGCGGCGCTGCCCATGAGCAGTGAGATTGATGAGGACTGCAATGAAAACGATGAAATGGCTTCTGGTAT
>JAHDCI010000045.1:0-28575 GCA_020629955.1 Myxococcota bacterium
CTAGAAGACACAAAACATCATCCGTACACGGTCTAGCCTTATGCGGCCGCACACCCTGAAAGCTCATGGGTGCGCGGCCGTTCTTGCGTTCACCTTCCGCCAAAGAGCCCGGAGAAGACAGCCGCAGAGACGAAAACAATATACATTGTTCACTCAACCCCCTCTTCAACTATACTCAATGGACCAAGCTGCAAACGGATTCTAGAACCGGTTTATGAAGACGCCGGCGAACCGAACTCTCCTTCTTTGCGCACTCTCCCTTTATGGTTGCGCTCAGATCGGAGAACCAATCGATACGTACTCGGACGATGAACTTCGAAGCGCTTTTGTATCCTGGGGAATTCAGGGACTCAGTTCTACGAGCGACGACTCCGAAGAACTGGTTGAACTCGGCCGCATTCTCTTTTTCGATCGAGAGCTCTCTGGTCCGCGAAATATCTCATGCGGCGACTGTCACTCGCCTGTTGCCGGGACCGGAGACGGCCTGCCGCTTGGCTTCGGAGCGGGAGCCATCGGGATCGGTCCTGAGCGCCGCGGCGCTATCGACATTTTGACTCCGAGAAATACGACACCGCTCTACAACCTAGGACACGACGAGGTTCGCTCGATGTTCTGGGACGCGCGGATCACGCCCGACGACGCGCGCGGCACATTTTTCGCGCCGGCGCCGGAACTGATGGCGTACGACGACCAAGACCCGGAACGAGCGTACCGTCCGGAGATCATCGCGACTCTCGATGGTGTCCTCGCCGCCCAGGCTCTCTTCCCCTTGGTCACGCCGCCCGAGATGCAGGGCTTCCCCGGTCAGAGCGAACTCGGCGATACAATCGGCGACGCCGGAGCCACATGGGATCTCATCGTAGAGCGTCTCCTCGGAGAACCTGGTATCGATGAATACCGCCGACTCTTTGCGGAGGCGTTTCCCGAAACACACCCCGAGGACTTCAACATCGGCCACGTCGGGGTTGCGATTGCGGCATTTCAGCGCACGTCGTTTTCGGCGACAGACACTCCGCTCGATCGATTCTTACGCGACGGTGAAGACCATGCCCTGAGCGCGGAAGCCAAGGAAGGCGCCATCATCTTCCTCGGCCGCGGACGCTGCGCGGAGTGCCACAACGGCCCTCACCTTAGCGACTTCGACTTCCACTCGGTCGCGGTACCGCAGTTCGGAATCGGGGCATTTGGTCGAGGAGACGACACCGGTGTCAACGCCTTCCGTTCTCTGACAGGGCAACCCACACCAGGCAATGAGGACTATGCGTTCCGAACGCCACCGCTCCGCAATGTGGCGCTCACCGGACCGTACTTTCACAACGGCGCGTTTCAAACCCTCGAAGACGTCATTCGTCACCACAACGACATCGAGGATTCCCTGCGAAACTACAGCGTCGAGCAGGTTCCCGAACTCTTCTGGGGCGCCTACGCAGATGTCCGGAGCCAAAACGAAGCTCGACTCGCGGCCGCCCCGAGTTGGCTTCGCCGTGGACTTCGTCTCACCGACCACGAAATCGAGGTGCTCGAAGTATTTCTTCGCGAAGCACTGACCGATCCCAACAGCGTTGATCAAACCCACCTTATCCCTTCCGAGGTCCCAAGCGGCCTCCCGGTCGAACAACCCAACTAACGCCCTTCTCATCACAACACTATCGAGCACACAATGGAACTAATCGAAATTCAGCCCACTCATTCAACACCCAATGCCATTCGGAAGCCGGTGAATGATTTTGTCGCACGGATCAAGCGAAGCGAGATCCCCGGCATCCACGAGATGAACGTAGAAGGTGCGCTTCGGGACCTTGGAGTCGTAAAGAACTTTCGCAATCACGGATACCTGGAGGGACATCTACCGGCGGGCGTCTCCATCAGCTGGACACATCTCGACGGTGGTCAGGAACTCGAGCCGCACACGCATCCTGTTCCCAGCATGATCGTCATCGCCTCGGGTCAGGGCCGTTCGATCGGTGATAGCGAGGTCACATTCGAAGGTGGCGATGTTCTCTACATCCCAGCGTTCAACTCTCACGGATTCGTCGGGGTCGAAAACGGTTTCTGGGCGCTCAGCATTCAGTTTCAAGAGACAGCGATATTCGAGTCGGAGACGGATCCGCTCACGAGCTACTCGGGCGAGCGAGTCCCCGGTCGAGAGATCTCGGTCATTCGGCGAGGCGATCTGCCAACGATCCGCGAAGCAGAAGTGAATGGCGAAACCCACGATCTCGGTATGGTGAAGAACTTCGCGGGGAATTCGCTGCTTAAAGGGCTCCTCCCAGACGAACTCGCGATGGCGTGGGTGCACCTCGATCGCGGACAAACGCTGCAAACGCACCGACATCAGGAACCAAGCATGATTCTCCTCACCGAGGGCGAAGGCAGCTGCATGGGCGAGGTCTCTTGTTATCTCGGTGAAGGCGATATCGTGTTCGTGCCTCCCAATCATGATCACGGATTCTCCGGTGAAGGCACTGGCTTTTGGGGCCTGAGCATCCAGTTCGCGCCAACCAGCCTCTATGAGGAGGATCCGCGCGTTGCGTTCTCGAAGCGCTTGACGCCTCGCGAGCAAATCGAAGAGCTCAACGACCGTCTGGCAGAACGGTTCCGGGAACACCGAATTTTCGATTTGATTCGTAGTGACCGCCTTCGAGAGGAGAGCGTTCGCCATCGCTTTCTCGCGGCCCTGCAGGTTTGGTCAGGGTATTTTCAGAGAGCCGTACTCGCGCGTTCCGCGTTTACCTCAGAGGCAAAGTTTTCGGACGTTTACTTCGAACACCTCGTTGAAGAGATCGGTCACGACCGCTCACTCAGCACCACGCATGAGGGAACCCAGATCCCCTTTGACGCCCAGCTCAGTGGCATGAGCTCGTGGTTCGTCTACCAGACCCTCTCCCTCGACAACACAGAGCGCGTGGTCATGACGAATCTCGTCCTCGAGCGCGCTGGCTCAGAATTTTACAAGCCCTTCAGCGAGTATATGCGCACCTTCGGCATCGAAGAGCATTTCCAGGAGCACTCGGAACACGACGATGACCACGAGAAGCTGGGGTCCGAATTTCTCGACGATATCAGCCCGCGCCAGCATGAACGCGTACAGGCCGTTCAACGAGACAGCTGGGATATGCTCGGCGGGATCCTCGATCGGATCGTGGACATCGCGCTAGGCGAAGAACGTGCCGCATAGGCGCTCGATCGTCGCCTGGCTCACCCTCGCGGCGCTTGTCGTCGGCTCCGCCGAAGCAAGCGCGCAGGAGGCCTGGACTTCGGAACCACAGCCGGAGCCAGGAGCCTCACCAGAGCCCGCTTCGGATATCCCCGAAATCACGGACGAAGGAGACCCGGCCGAGAATCCCGAGACGCCCCGTGAGCGTTCGCCATCCGCACCAGCGGAGTTGGAAGAGAACGGCGAGCAGGAAAGTCGCGAGGAAGAAGAGAGCCCTCGTCGCAGCTGGATGCCTGAGATCTTCGGTTTTTTGACCTTCGTGGCCGGGGTCGATAACCGGAACCAAGGTTCGATCATCGACACCACGCTGACGCCAAACAACGATCTTGGGTCGGAGTTCAGTATCACCGTGTACTCCGTCCCGACCGCTCTTGGCGTTCGACTCCCCCCGCAGACGATTCGTGGCGGATGGCAGATCGATGGTCAGATCCTCGCGGCGTTCCTATTCGATACGAACCTTCTTCTTCTCGACTCCTTCGCACGGGTCCGAACTCCAAGTCAGAAAGTAGCCATTAGCCTCGGGCGCTTCACCCCGGGCATTCTCTCGCCCCTAAGCCCCTCAACATGGAACTATCCATTCGGGTGGGGGAACCTCCAGACGCTCTTCACCGGGTTCCGGCTTCAGGCCGAAGTCGGCTCCTTCTTCGTGGACGGCGGCGTCGGAATCAACGCCCCGCTCGCAAACCGAAGCGCCATTTTTGATTTCGAGAGTGGGGCCGAACGCTATCCTTTCGTGAACCTTCGCCTCGGCTATCGTCGAGCTCCGAGCGCAACGAGATTTCGCAGGGAGGTCGGAACCACGATCAGCCTCTCGGGCGGGTACGGCTACGAACGCGTCGGCACCGACGAAGACGAGCTCGTTCAGCGCATTCAGCCCGGGGCGCGATTGCCGATCGTCGAAGACCTTCAGACATGGACAGTCGGCGCAGAGGTGGTCCTGCCCATCACCTCGGCGCTCGTTCTGACTGGCGAATCCTATCTCGGAAAGAACTCGCATATTCACACCGGTGCGATGTTTCAAACCCCACGAATCGACCTCGACACCGGGCGGCACTACGCGCTCTACAGCATGGGCGGGTGGCTCGAACTCTCCCTGGCAACCGATGTCGCCGACCTGGCGATCATCGCTGGGGGCGAGCGAATTCTTGGCCGCTTTGAGGAGACGTCGCTCCAAATGCGCGACGACGTTCGAGCCACGTTCAAGATCGCTACCGTCGTTAGCTTTCCGCTCGGCGAACATCTCTCCGTCGGTCTCCAGGCGGACTACTTCGCGGCTGATTTCGAAGAGGACGAACTCGGCCGCACCGTGAACTTCTCAGCGCTCGCCGCCGCCCGGCTCAGCCTCTGAGATCAACCCCGCCGCTCTCGAATCGGTTCCCACTCGTCCTCCCCGAAAAGCCAATGCAGTTACAATCCATTCAAAAAACCGATCCCTTCGCCACTCCTGGGTGCATGGACAGCCCCTATCCAATGCTGGCATCTCTCCAGCGAACCTCACCCGTGTTCTGGTCGCAGAAGCTCCAATCGTGGGTCCTGACTCGATACCCGGACGTCGCGGGCGCGTTTCGCGACCGCCGCTTCAGCGCCGCCGGGCTCGAAGAACAAGTCAGACTGCAACTTCGTGGACACGACCCATCCATCGCGAAGGATTTTGTCCGGCTTCGTAGTCAAATGATGCTGCACAACGACGGCAAGACTCACCTCCGACTCCGTAAACCCGCGCACCTTCCATTCTCAGGTTCGACCGTCGGAATCTTCGAGACTCGTCTTCGCGAAGCGGCCAAGGCACTCATCGGGGACATTCGGTCTCGCGCGTCGCACTTCGATTTTGTAGGAGATTTCGCCGAGCCCTATTCGACGCGCGTGATCGCCGATATCTTCGGCGTTCCGCACGAGGACCGCGTCCGCTTTCAGCGCTGGTCTGACGATGTCTCACGCTTCTTCGGCGAGTCGACTGGAAATGATGTGGCGAATGATGCAGTCGTTGCGAACGACGCGATCCTAGCGCTCGAAGAGTACTTCCTCCGCCTCTTGACGCTTCGACGGGAAACGCCAGGTGACGACCTGGTCAGCCTTCTTCTTCAAGCGGTCGCGCAAGATCGCATCACAGATACCGAGCTGATCTGCCAGTGCATTCTCATCATGATGGCGGGCCACTTCTCCACGATCGACCAACTCGGGAACGCGATGCATGCGCTGCTCTCGCACCCCGAAGAGCTCAACGCGCTCCGCGACCGGCACGACCTAATTCCGAACGCGGTCGAAGAATGCATGCGCTTCGATGGAGGCGTCATCTTCATGGCGCGCTTACTCACGGAAGACGTGATTTTGCACGGCACTACGATGCGTGCGGGGGACAACGTCTTCCTTGGAATGGGAGCCGCGAACCGCGATCCGAACGTCTTTCAAAGCCCGGACCGCTTCATGATTCGACGCGAATCGAAACGACATATGGGCTTCGGTTTCGGTCCGCATCAATGCATTGGAGCTTCTCTCGCCCGGCTCGAAATGAGGGTGGCGTTCGAAGAGTTTCTCAGCGCGTTTGATCGTCTGGAGTTCATTCCCGAGGAGCGCGCCCAGCGAAAAGCGGAGAGTGTCTTTTTCCGCGGGTTCTACAACCTCCCGATGCGAGCACATCTATGAGTAGCGTACGAGTTCGAGCCGCCGCGATCGCGACTCTTTTCGCGAGCGCCCTCTCCGCGATTCTCTATGTGCTGTGGAGCATGATCGGGCGCGGGAGCATTCCGCTCCTCTTCGTCGTCATCAGCGCCGCGATGATCGCTATCGGCATCGCCGTTGGCGAGTACCTGCGAGTTTTGCGACCCAACTCAAAAGCGTGGCTAATCCCCAATATCGCATCCTTCTTGTTGAGCATTCCGATCACGATGCCCTACCCCTTTGATATCGGAATGCCGATCTGCATGGTGTCGACCGCGATGGCGACCGGTCGGATGCACGAGCTTCTCTTTCAAACACTACGCGCGCAGATGTCGAGCGAGGCGGAGTAGAAGAACTCCCCAAGCGATTGGCAGGCGTTACGCTCGGAAACGCATTCTCGCAGGCTGGTGAAAACGTCGGGAACCGCTCTCGGCATTTTCACGCACTCAAACGCCATCCAGTTCTCGCCACGTATGTACAGTTCAACAATCGGAGGCATCTGCACGCCAGAATCCAACGAATCAAAATCAGCCCTTTTTCACCAGCTGCTTGGTTCTCGTTTCTTCGCCCGCGCAGCGTCGCTGGATTGGAGGGCAAGCGTCCGAGAGATGCGTCGATGGGGCGGCAGCGAAGAACGTCGTCACGCAACGGAGTCGCACGCCGTCGCCAGAATTCTAAGGCCGCACGAGCGACTGCATCAGGGGAAGCAAACGGGAGAGACCTTCCGACGAACATCGAGGATCCGTTGAGGAAAGCACGATCGAAAAGCGCCCCTCGCCGCCACCGACCACGAAGTGGTCGGGGGCATCTCCTTCGCCGGCTTGGTGATATTGACGGACTCCATTCGCAAGCTCTCCTGGTTCACCGGCCACCGACGCGAAGTGGGTCTCGAGTCGCTGGCCCTCCGCCGCTTCGTTGTGTTGCAGAATTCCAAACCGGAGCGCATCGGATCCGAACGAGCAATGCACAAGCTCACCTTCTCGTAGCGGCGTATCGTCTGCGTGCAGGGTAGGAAGCTCTGCCCACGTGCCGCATGCGGCGTGCACATCACTCGGCATCAAGAGGATGTCGTCACATCGAAACGGTTCGCGCGGCGTCGGGGCAGGTGCTCCCTGCACCCTATAGAAAGTGGAGAGGTATACCCGCTCTTCGATCCCTTCTGGCTCCGGCTCAAAGCGAACTCGCTCCCGAACTCGGCCAATACCGGCGCAATAGAGTTCCTCATGCTGTTCCTCCGTCTCGCGAGGGAACGGTTGCCCCGCGGGATGCGTACACGTGCGTTGAATGAGCATGCAGCGGTCCACGCGCTGGCCGGTAAGTGCGATTCCCATCCCCGTACGTTCTATCTTGGCAGAGCAACTCGCCGCACCGAGCGTATAGGTCCACTCCGCCCCCGCGCTTGCAGGTTCGGGGATAAGGACTCCGATGGCGCCACCGGTTGGGTCGACGAGTTTCACGCCATCGTCCTCCAGGCGGAAGCGTTCAGCAGCGATCCGGTCTGTTCCGAAAAGCGTGGCTGTCCCGTCTTCGGTTCGGGATACGATCCCCCAGACGTGATGCTCGTCGCCGACCTGCATGCCCCAGCGATCGCCAGGATTCATCGGGAAGTAATCCGAAGCGCTCGGCGGCGGCTCTTGTGGTTCTGCTTCAGGCGTTGGTTCGGAGGGGCCTTCTTGCGGCGACGGCGTCACCTCGTCGCCGGTTCCACAACGGCAGCCGGAAAGAATGAGAAGAGAGAGTAGCAGAGTCCGCATTCATGACTCGTTTCTCAGGAGCGCCTCGGGGTCAAGTCGGGTGCCTCTGGGGAAAGCGATTCAACTCCAAGAATGGGCACGAAAACGCTTCGAGTAGCCCCCGTATTCACCCGCCAGTGCCACGCGAAAGACAATGCCAACTACTTGGCAGCGAGACGCGAAGGCGACCGAACCAAAACGTTCGAATCGTCACGAGGGTTGGCCAATCCCACTTCGCTCGGGCATGGTTTGGCCATGGCGCGACGCGACAGGCTTCAGAAACGGATGCCCATGATCCTCTTTGTGCTCACGCTCTCCGGCTGCTTCGGCGCAGGGTTCGGGCTAAGGGGAACGCGAACGCAAACACGAGTCGGCGCCTCAGGCGACGAAAACGTCGAGCGTTACCGTGTCCCGATCGAAGGCGCCCCGGTCATGGGAACCGGGCAAACCGTGACCATCGTCGCGTTTACGGACATGCAATGTCGCTTTTGCGGCCGCGCTTCTCGGACGCTGGATACGCTTCTTGAACGCTATCCGAACGATGTCCGTATCGTGCTTCGGCATAAGCCTCTCCGTTTCCACCGACTCGCAAGGCCCGCCGCGCGCCTTTTGGTATTTCTTCACGAGGCACTTGGCGATGAGGCCGCGTGGGAGTTTCACCATCGGGTCTTCGAACAAACGCGCGGGCGCCTATCACAGGAAGCGCTTCTCTCGAACGCCATCGCTCTTGGCGCCGATGCTCAACAGGTCGAAGCGTTACTCACTGGCGATGAGTATAACGATAGAGTTGACGCAGATCTCACCCTCGCCCGTTCCCTCGGGGTTCGCGGAACGCCTCACTTCTTTGTCAACGGACGCCCGATCGCAGGAGCGCGGCCGATCGAAGAGTTCGAGGAGATTATTCGCGAGGAGCTGGAGATCGCGGCGCGCTCGGCGCAGCCCTCTCAGGATTGGTACGCGGCGATTCAAGAGAACGCTCAAACGGCGCGACGCGCTCCCCGGAGAGCCCGCGCGGAGAGTCCCGAACGCGACCTAACAGTTTACCAAGTTCCGATCGATGGAGCGGCATCCCAAGGTTCCGCGGAGGCGCTCGTCACGATGGTTGCGTTCAGCGATTTCGAGTGCCCTTATTGCGGGCGAGCCGCGTCGACCATCGAAGCTCTCCGAGAGCGCTACGGGAACGAACTGCGCGTGATCTTTCGCCATCGCCCTATGCCTTTTCACCGCCACGCGAGCCTCGCGCATCAGGCCGCGATTGAAGCCAGAAGCCAGCGTGGTGATAGTGCTTTCTTCGAGATGCATGACCTTCTCTTCCAGAACCGCCGGCGTATGACGCGCCCGGACCTAGAACGGTACGCGAGCCAGCTCGGTCTTGACCTTCCGCGCTTCCGCGGTGCGCTAAATGACGAGCGACACCGAGTGACCATCGACGCAGATATCGAGCTCGCAGATCGCCTCGGCGCGCGCGGCACTCCCACCTTCTTCATCAACGGCCGCTTGTTGCGTGGTGCACGTCCCCTCGACGAATTCGTCGAGGTCATCGACGAACGCCTTGCAGACGCCCAACGCCGCCTCGGCAATGGCACGCCAAGAGACGAACTTTACGAAGCAATCGTACGCGAAGGTCAGGCGCGAGTGCCGACGAGAACGCGGAGACGCCGACGACGTTCGCGCGAGCTTAACGCGGTCCCTGAAGTCCTGCCGCACAATCCAACGCGGGGAGACGGCGCGATTACGATTCAGATCTTCAGCGATTTCGAATGTCCATTCTGCAGCCGAGTAATATCGACCCTCGAGCGAATCGAAGAGACGTATGAGGGGCAGGTTCGGCTCGTTTTTCGACACCATCCGCTCTCTTCGCATGCCCATGCGAACGCTGCCGCCAACGCGGCTCAGGAAGTTCGTCGGCAGCTGGGGGACGAAGGCTTCTGGCGATTTCACGACAGTCTCTTCGCCCATCAAGACGCTCTTGGGGAGCGGCAGCTCGTCGAGCTCGCCGCGACACTTGGCGCCGATGGCGAGGAAGTTCTTCGCGCGATCCGCGAGCAACGATTCCAGGATGAAATCGAGGCCGATCAGGCCGCGTCCCGATCCGCGGGCCTCGGCTCGACACCTAGCTTCATCGTCGGCAATCGAACGCTGGTTGGAGCTCAACCCTATGAGCGCTTCCGTTCGCTGATCGATGACGCGCTCGCAAACGCCTCCGGCCCGTCCGAGCGCTGAGAGCCAGAGATGGTTCAACGCACGGCGGGAGCAAGCTCCAGGGCGCGTTGAATCATCGAATGCGAGGAACGGCGCTTGAGCCAGAGAGCATCGATCGAAAAGGACGCGACCGCCGGAGGGACTGGAAAACAGTACACGCCATCGACTTGAGGGCCTTCCGGCTGAGGCCACGGGATGAGAGATACACCGAACCCCGCCCGAACGAGCGAGAGCAGTCCGGTAACAGAGCTCGCGGCAGCAACCGTTTTCACTTTGAAGTTGGCTTCCTTCAGCGCGCTCATCACGAGACGCCGCTCATTGGAGCCTTCCGAGAACGCAACGAACGGGCGGGTCGTCAATAGCTGCGCAGCGTCGGTAAAGCTCAGCTTTCGCTGCTCGGTGTGCGCCAAGAAGACATAATGCGTTCCGATTCGCTGACTCTCGCAATCCTCCGGCACTCGATCGAAGTGGTTCACAACGAGTTCGACCGCTCCAGCGCGGAGACGGTCGACCTTTGCTCCCTCAAACTCGTACAGCTCAAGGGAGAGTTCCGGCTCTGCTTCGCGAAGCGCGCGAATCCAAGCGGGCATCGCGTAACTGAGTTCAAGTTCACCAGCGTCAATTCGGAGGCGAGGTTTCGTATCGCGAACATCTTCGACAACCCCCGGAAGACGCTCAAAGAATGGAGCGCAGAATGCGTAGAGAGTTTCCCCCGCGGGTGTCAGACGCATTTTTCGATGGCCCACCCGCTCGAAGAGTTTGGTTCCAAGATCGTCTTCGAGCGCCTTCACCTGGCGGTGCACTCCCGGCTGAGTGATCGGGTACGGGAACGCACGAGCCGCAGCCGAATACCCCTCTTCGCGCGCCACCCAATAGAAGCCTTCCAGTCGGTGGAGTTGAATCGTCATAAAACGAGCTTACCCCATCAACAACTCCTAAGCATTAATTGAATCATTATTACTGATTTTCAATCATACAATGAGAATCGTAGATCGTGGGTATGCACAAACGACAGATCCTTCGTATCGCGATCACAGCGCTCGCGTTCCCCTCACTCACACATGCCCAAGAGCCCCGCGATCCCTTCGTTGAGCGAACCGAGGTGGGGGCGACCGATGAGGAGTCTGCGACCGACCGAGCGCGTTCTTCCTCCGAGCCCCAGCGCTCTCCCCCCGTTCATCTCGGCATCGACGTACCAACGGACGGTGAACCAGTACATGTTCATACGGTCGTTTCACGCGGCATCCGGCGCAGCCGCGTGACAACAACGGTTCGGAGCCGGCGCATTCGTTATCGGGAAGGAATGCAGGTCCCCGAAGGAGCACGAATCGTCTCCCACGGTCGCCGTGGTCTGGTGGTCACCGGAGCGATCATGACGGCCGTGACCTATGGGCTTCAACTGATGGGAGCTGGATTTGCCGAAGACGCTCGTCTCGCGATTCCAGTCTTTGGGTCGGTTCTCTGGGCCCGAGACGAAGGCGATGAGGTCAGCAAAGGGATCGCGGGATGGTTAACCGGGCTACAGCTCCTGAGCGCTCTCTTCATGGGCGTGGGCTTTATTCCGCGCCGTTATGTCGAGTACGAAGAGCGCCGTAGAATCCAGACCATCGAGTTCGCGCCCACGTTTTCACGGTCGGGGGGCGGCCTGCAGCTGCAAGGCTCCTTTTAGGACATCGTTTCAGCGCTTCGATTTCGACACGCGACTACGGCGCGCATCTTCACGGGCTTCGTTCTGATTCCGCGATTGTCGCGCGAGACACGAGCCCATCGAACGCGCAACCACGTCCCGAAGTTCGTCATCGGCAATCGCAGCGAGCGCCCTGCCCGCTTCGTCCGGCAGCTCCTGAACTGGGATCGGTCGAAGCGGCTTGGGCTCTCGCGGCATCACGCCAAGGTGCGGAAGTTTACCAACAACAAAGCGCAGCCGATGTACTCGAACGTCGGGCGCTCCGGCGCGAATGCGCGACATCAGTGACGCTGTCTCGAGCTGAAGCTCCTGCGCCCAAACATGGGAATCGACGACCACTGTGAGAACCCCGCCACGCAAAAACTTCGGCCGAGCGTGCTGGACGATCCGCGCGGGAAGCGACCGGGTCCACCAGGCAAACATTCTCGCCTGATCAACCTGGTCAGGCGCGGGATGCGTTGTCCGCACGAGCTCAGAGAGTGTGAGCAGCGTTCCCTCTCGCCGTCTCCGCCTCCGCTTCGCCATCAGCGTTCCCCCGACACCGGCGAGTGAGCGAGCATCGGACGCGCCGCACCGGTGAGCACCAAGCCGCATAGGTCGTCGATCCACCCGCTTGGGTCGGGCGCAATGCGCCAGGTGTAGAGAGGAACCATGGCTCGAAGTGTAGGCGTTCGCGAAGGTCCCCCGCAAGGTACGCAAGTTCTGCCGGAAGTCAGGGGATTCCAGCCCGCATCTCAACGGCGGCGTCGACGGCGACGAAACGCGAGAAGACGTGCGCTCCGCTCGGCGCGAGCTTCGGCACGATCGAGTTCTGCGGCCGAGCTGCGGACAGGAGGCCAGTCGGGCAGCGCTCCGTGTTCGCGAACGTGGGCCTCGATCCGATCGAATGGCCGGAGCTCAAGCGTGCGAAGAAAACGCCGCGCGCCCGCCTGAACCCGCCGCGCCTGGTATTGACTCAACCAAGGCTCGTCTCCGTGTTCGTAAGACATAATATTGCCACGAACTCGAGTGTGCATCCGCAGGCCGAAGTAGTGTCCGAGTTCGTGGGCCAGAGTCGTCGGCGGACCGATCGAGGTGAGCACGGTCCAATGCCTTCGCTCATCGAGGGGGTAGCGCCAATGAACGCCGCGACGCATCATCGAGGGGTCGTCGACATCCTGCATGCTCTCGACGACAAACACATTGATGACGCCCCGGCGAAGATACTCGGCGAGCATATGGCGGTCCCGGCGACTGACGAGGTGAGCATGCGACGCATCAAGAGGGATCGCGTCGAAGAGCCGAAACTGAATTCGCCACGGACGATAGACCTGATTGGCTCGTTCGATCTGTTCGGCGAGCCACCCATCGGAAGCATCCACCTGTGCGACCGGGTTCGGGGCGATGTGAAACAAGACCGGCAACACGACGATTTCGCCCGACATCTGGTCTTCGGTCGGCGATTGCGCGCCAGCCCGATCCGGAGCCTCGGAGAGCAACACCGCAAACGCGAAGAGTGCGCAGGCAGCGAAACCACTCCGAATGTTCGACATTTTGCGATGATGGGGTTCATGCGAACATGAAGGCAATATTTCGTGTGGCCACTGGCGCGAATGCTCGTGGGAGCGGTCAGGGTGGATGCGAATATTCGATGTGGGCTAACGTCTACCGCCTGTCCGCGTAGTTCCTATTGCTGTGCCTCGAACGCACACCCTTCCCAGGACCTCTATGATTTCGAAGAACTCCCCATCCTCCACGACGATCACGAAGAGCGGAGGCCTTCGTCTGCTCCTTGCCGGGCTTTTGCTCTCCATGGCAAGCGTTGCCAGCGCCGATCGCGCGCTGGTCGGCCCGGGGCTCTACGTCTTCCAAACGCGCATCCAGAGCGCAACGTGCGGTGACGCGGATCGGACCGGGTTTGTCACTTCCTATATGGGTGCGATCGACGGCATTCCCGGCGCCGCGGAGCTGACGCTCAACATTATGAACTCACAATATTGGCCACGCTGGACGCTCACCCTTCGCGAAGATGGCGCTGTGGTTGGGGTTTCCGAGAGAGACGATGCGAGCAACCGCTTCGAAGTTCGCCGGGAACGAGATCGTTTTGTGGGCACCGGGGTCCGCTCCTACTCACGAACCCAAAACGGCCGCCGTCAGCTCTGCGAGGTTCGATACGAAGCGCTCTTACGCCAATTTGACCGGAACGTTCAACGCTGAACTCTCCCAGCGTCCGGGCGATGATGCCTGGACCACACGTTCACCAAGATTGAAACTCGGGCCAGCATCACCGATGCTATGAGGTATGCGTTCGGTAGCCCGTTTCTTCCTTTTGACCTCGGCACTCGTTGTCCTCGCGATTGCGCCCTCCAGCGCCTACGCGTTTGAATTCTACGTTCCTCGCGTGCCTCGTCAGGTGACCGCGGAAAACTCCGCTGGAGAAGTTCGGGAGTGCATCACTTGCCACAACAACCCAGACGGGGGTGGGGGTTGCGCCGAATCGCCCTGCCTCAATCCCTTTGGCGGACAGTTCCGAACCGCCGGCGCGAACTGGTCCGCGACCCTGGCAGCGATGGACGCCGACGGCGACGGCTTCACGAATGGGCAAGAGCTTCAGGACGCCAGTGGAGGATGGCGCCCCGGCGCGGAGCGCCCCGGTAACCCGGATTACGTGACCGCACCCGGCTCGGCCTCCGAGAGCCCCGGCCTTCACGACGATGATGGCGATGGATACTGCTGGTTTGGTCGGGACCTTAACGACGATGGGGACTGCGTGGGACCGGGCGAAAACGATGGCTCGCTCGACTGCAACGATATGAACCCGCTCGTCAGCTCCGGCGCGACCGAGATGTGCACCAACACGACCGACGACGATTGCGACGGTCTTCCGACGCTCGAAGATCCAGAGTGCGAATCAATCACCGACGGTGACGGTGATGGGGTTTGTCCGATGGGCCGCGATATGAACGGAGACCGCGATTGCCTCGACCCGGGCGAGGCGGACGGCAGCGTGGACTGCGACGATGAGCAAATCACGGTCTTCCCCGGCAACCGAGAAAACTGCGCCGACGGGCGGGACAACGATTGTAACGGGGATGTCGATGCGGACGATGGAGCTTGCCGAGCTGACACGGATGCGGACGGCGATGGGTACTGTCCGATCGGTCGCGATCTCAACATGGACGGCGACTGTCTTGACGGGGAAGAGCCGGCTTCGGGTTTTGACTGCGATGACACCGACCCGAACGCGAACCCCGACGAAGTCGAGATCTGCGACGACCTCATCGACAACGACTGTGATGGGAACGCGAACTTCGATGACTCGGAGTGCAGAGGCTTCTTCGACTCCGACGGCGACCGTTTCTGTCCCTCGGGCGAAGACCTCAACCGGGACGGCGACTGCATCGACGAAGGCGAGAGCCGCGAGGTAGGCGACTGCGACGATACCGACCCGATGCGTCATCCGGAAGTTCCGGAAGTCTGCACCAATAGCCAAGACGATGACTGCGACGGGATCGTCTCGCTCGCGGACACGGATTGTCGTGGCTACCTCGACCGCGATGGCGACCGCTATTGCTTCGTTGGTTTCGATCAGAACCGTGATGGCGACTGTGCGGATGCCCGCGAAGAAGGTGGGCTCACCGATTGCGATGATACGAATCCGATGATCACCCCGGCGGTCGGCGGGGAACTCACGGCGGAAGTATGCACCGACGAAATCGACAACGATTGCGACGGTTCGATCGATGCCTTCGATAGCGCCTGCTTCGACTACCTCGACCGTGATGGCGACGGGTGGTGCCCTCTCGGCCGGGACGGGACCGGCGACGGGGACTGTGTCGATCCGGGGGAACAGGCGCCCGCTCCTTCTCCGACCATGACCGACCTGGACGACGAAGATCCATCGACCTACCCGGGCGCCCCCGAAAACTGCATCGACCGCAGAGACAACGACCAAGATTCACGCATCGACGAAGGTCCGCCCCTCAGTGCGGAGGACTACCGTGACCTCGGTGGGGATTGTGTTCGAGACGTCGACGCCGACGAAGATGGTTATTGCCCGATTGGACAAGACCTGAACGGCGACGGGGACTGCGAAGACGCTGGGGAAGGCATCATCGTGAGCGACTGCGACGATATGAACCCGGACCTTCATCCGGGGATCGCGGAAGAGTGTCTCGACGGAATCGACAACGACTGCGATGGAGACCGAGACCTCTTCGACTCGGACTGTTTCCACCTCCTTGACCTTGATGGCGACGGCTACTGCGGGGTCGGCATTGATGACAACCGTGACGGGGATTGTCTCGACGAAGCCGAAGACCGCTTCGGAGTCGACTGCGACGATGGCGATCCCGCGATCAACATCCGGCAGCGAGAGGTCTGCGACGATGGCATCGACAATGATTGCGATGACCGGGTCGACGACGACGATCCGATGTGCATTTGCGACAACTCGATCTGCGACGACGATGATCCATGCACCATTGATATCTGCACTTCGCTTGAGGGCGACTGCGTCTACGAGCCGAATCCAGAATGCTCCGAGACCGATGCCGGTGTGCCGGACGCGGGAGCAGAAGACGGCGGCGCGGACGCGGGCATGATGGACGATGACGACGACGGCTGCGGATGTGCGGCGCCCGGCCTGCCCTCCTCGACGAACGCGCCGCTCGGAGTTGGGTTACTTCTCCTCGGTGTTGTCTGGCGCCGCCGTCGAGCTTGACCTGAAGCGGTCGCGGGACTAGTTCGAGAGCATGCGCATTCGACTGATTCTCGCGGCCATCACCCTTCTCGCCTTCGGCGCGTGCAACAGCTCATCTTCGGAGAGCAGCCCGGCGACGAGCGAAGCTTCTGAGGCTCCAGCCCCCGCCGAGGGCACCGAGGAAGCCGGCGAGGGAAACGAGAACGGTAGTGGGCAATTTGGCTCGGCACTGACCGACCGGGAACTCACACCGCTCACTCAAATCATCGCGAACCCAAACGACTTCAATGGACAAACCGTGAAGACCGAAGGCGAGATCGCCCGCGTCTGTCAGCAGATGGGGTGCTGGATGGAGCTTCGCCCAGAAGGCGCCGAAGCACAGGCCGTACGCGTCCCCATGGCCGGCCACGACTTCTTCATTCCGCGCGATTCGAGCGGTCGTCATGCCGTGATCGAGGGTCCGGTCGCGCTTCGAGAGCTGAGCCAGGCAGAGCGCGATCACCTGGAAGCCGAGGGCGCTGAGGCGACTGCCGGCAGGCTGCAGATTTCGGCGACCGGCGTCGCCATTCAATAGCGCTCCGCACGAAGAGAGCGTGCTTCACCGCCGATTCTCACACATCCATTGTTCTTCCGGGCGCCGCTCTGGTAGGCAAATGGGGTGAAGGTAAACGTTCTCGGTGGCGGTCCCGCGGGGCTCTATTTCAGCATCCTACTTCGGCAGGCACGGCCGGACGCCGAAGTCACGGTCTTTGAGCGAAACGCTGCCGACGATACATTCGGCTGGGGCGTCGTTTTCTCAGACGAAACACTCGGCAATCTCGAAGAAGCAGATGCGCCCACATACCGCGCAATTCGCGAGAACTTTGCCTATTGGGACGCCATCGACGTCCACACGTGGGAGCCCACTCACGCCCGCGTCCGCAGCCGGGGTCATGGATTCTGCGGTATCGGCAGAATGCGTCTGCTGCTTTTGCTCCAAGAGCGCGCGAGAGAGCTCGGTGTCACGCTTCGATTTGGAGAGGCGATTGAGAGCATCGAGAGCCTACGCGATTGCGATCTCCTCGTCGCCGCCGATGGTGTGAACTCCGCGACCCGCGAACTCTATGCGGAGACCTTCCGGCCGCTTTCGCGAATGGGAGACGCGAAGTTTATCTGGCTCGGAACTCATCAAACATTTGAGGCCTTCACGTTCAGCTTCCGGCAAAACGAACACGGGCTATTTCAGGTTCACGCGTACCAATTCAACAGCGATACAAGCACCTTCATCGTTGAATGCGATACCGAGACCTGGCAGGCCGCGGGTCTCGATGAAGCCGACGAAGGCGAGACGATTCGGTATTGCGAATCACTCTTCCGCGAGGAGCTCGGCGGGCATGCCTTGTTGCCCAATCGGTCGCGCTGGATCAGCTTCCGCGAGGTCAAGTGCGAGCGCTGGTCGCACGAGAATGTTGTTTTGGTCGGAGATGCTGCGCACACCGCCCACTTCTCGGTCGGCTCAGGGACGAAGATGGCGATGGAAGATGTCATCGCGCTCGCCAAGGCTCTAAAGGAGCACTCCGGAATCCCCGAGGCGCTGAGCGCATACGAGGAGGCCCGGCGCCCGATGATCGGTCGCATTCAAAAGGCGGCATCGCAATCGCAACAGTGGTTCGAAGAGGCGAAACGACACGTATCGTTGGCTCCGCAGCCCTTCTACTTCTCGCTCATGAGCCGCACGCGGCGCGTCACGCATGAGAACATGCGGCTTCGAGACCCGCTCTACATCGAAGCCCTCGACCGTTGGCTTGAAGAGAATTCCGCGAGCGTCCCGGCGATCGCCAAATCCCGCGACGGCCGTCCGCTGCCGCCGATGTTCTCTCCCTTCGATACAAAAGGTGTCGTCCTTCCAAACCGCGTGGCCGTCTCTCCGATGTGCCAATACTCCGCCGTCGAGGGTGTGCCGAGCGATTGGCATATCGTGCACCTTGGAGCTCGCGCTCTGGGAGGCGCGGGATTGCTTATGGCCGAGATGACCGATGTCACGGCCGATGGGAGAATCACGCCGGGCTGCGCCGGTCTCTACACGGACGAGCAAGCAGAAGCTTGGTCGCGCGTTACGAACTTCGTGCATGCGAACTCCCACGCAAAGATCGGAGTTCAGCTCGCCCACGCTGGCCGAAAAGGTTCCATGAAGCGGAACTGGGATGGCCACAACGAGCCGCTCGATGCGGGATGGGAAGTCGTAGGGCCCTCGGCAATCCCATTTTCAGACCGTACGCGCACGCCTACCGCACTCGACCGTAACGGCATGGATCGCATTCGGGATGCCTTCGTCGCCTCTGCTCGGCGCGCAAAATACGCCGGCTTTGACATCGTCGAACTGCATCTCGCCCACGGCTATTTGCTCTCTAGTTTTCTAAGCCCGCTCAGCAACCAGCGAAGCGACGAGTACGGCGGCTCTCTCCAAAATCGAGCGCGCTACCCGCTTGAAGTGGTTGATGCTGTTCGCGCGGAATGGTCCGGCCCTCTCTTCGCGCGCATCTCGGCCACCGATTGGGTGGAGGGAGGCTTCGATATCGAAGACGCGGTGCAGGTTTCGAGCTGGCTCAAAGAACGCGGTATCGATCTGATCGATGTGTCGAGCGGTATGACCAGCATCGATGCGAAACCAAACTACGGACGCGCCTTCCAAACCCCTTTCGCGGAGAGGATTCGGAACGAGGTGCGAATCCCGACGATGACCGTGGGCGCGATCTGGGACCACGATCGAATCAATACGATCCTCGCCGCGGGACGCGCAGACCTCGTCGCAATCGCGAGAGCTCATCTCGCCGACCCGGGACTCACGCGTCGCGCTGCAGAAGAACTCGGAGTTGATCTGCCTTGGCCGGATCCATACCGAGCGGCCGCGACCATCGCCCCGAAGATGTACTCGAGCGTCTTCGACAAGTAGCGCCGTGCGCTGGGTCCCGCCCGAGACGAGCGCTGTCCGAGAATCAGCGAGACGAATCCCATACGCCGATGGCCGGCGGATCTTTGGGCGGCTGTGCTTCTATTTCGCTGGATTGTCGATCGCGGGTCTCGGGCTTTTCGCGGCGCGTAGCGACCAACTCTCGGGCCCAGGCGCTCGCGTCGTTCGGGAGGCCCAAGCAGCACCCCTATTTGTACTCGGGGTCTTCTTCACGGTCGGCGGTCTAGGGGTCATCAAACGGTGTTTTGGGCTCACGCGAAGCACACTTGGGCTCTTTGGCGTGCCCTTGATAGCCGCTCTCCTCGCGATCTCCGAACTGGAGCTCAAGATCGCGCTCGGTCTCGCCGGGAGCGCAGCGGCGCTTATTTTGATCGTGCCCCTTTGGCTCGGCCTCCGGGGGCTCGAGCTTTCGAGATGGTGCGCCGGCGTCACATACGGCGCCTGCGCCACCGGTATTTTGTCCCTCTCGTACACGCGGTTTCAGTTCGATGGAGCGATCCCCGAAGCGGAGGTCCTCGCGGGTCTATCGCTCGCAGCCGCGCTCGCTGCCTGCGTGACAAGCTTGTGGCTTCTGCGTTCCGGCGTGACCTCGCTTCTAGAACGCGATAAGAGCGGTGCATGACGAATCGCGCCCTCGACGCCCTCGCAATCGACACCATCCGCACCCTCTCGATGGATGCGGTTCAAAAAGCCAATAGCGGTCATCCAGGAACGCCCATGGCGCTCGCCCCAGTCGGCTGGCGCCTCTACGCGAACTGGATGAGGCACAACCCGTCCGATCCCCTTTGGCCTGGGCGCGATCGATTTGTTCTCAGCTGCGGCCACGCCTCCATGCTGCAGTACGCCCTTCTCCACTTGAGCGGCTACGACCTGAGCATCGAAGACATCAAGGCGTTTCGTCAGTGGGGCAGCAAGACCGCGGGACATCCAGAGGTGTTTCATACCCCCGGCGTTGAGACGACCACCGGACCGCTCGGTCAGGGCGTCGCGAACGCAGTCGGCATGGCCATGGCCCGCGACCACCTCGCCGGACGCTTGGACAAAGAGGCGTTCGATCAGACGATTTGGGTGATCGCTTCAGACGGCGATCTGATGGAAGGCGTCGCCAGCGAAGCGTGCTCCCTTGCCGGCCATCTTCAGCTCAAGAACTTCGTCATCTTCTGGGACGACAACGAAATCACGATCGATGGTCGAACCTCGCTGACCTTCAGCGAAGATGTCAGCGCCCGCTTTGCTTCGTATGGTTTCGAAACCTTCCACGTGCCGGACGGCAACGATCTCGACGCGCTTGATGCAGTCGCGGAGGCTGCGAAGAACTGTGGCAAGCCCGCGTTCGTGCGTCTGCAAACGAAGATTGGCTACCCCTCCCCCAACAAGCAGGATACGAGCAGCGCGCATGGCTCGCCGCTCGGCGATGAGGAGATCGCGCTGACCAAGGCTGCGATGGGCTGGGAACACCCGGCGTTTCATGTCCCTGAAGAACTGAGCGCTGTACGCGAGGAAATCGTGGCACGCGGGCAGGCCGCCCAGAATCAGTGGAGCGCGAAGGCAAACGTCGAAGCGATCGCCAAGGTGATCGCCAAACCGATGCCGGAGAACGCGCTGGCAAACCTGCCGGGCTTTGAGGTCGATGCGAAAGGGATGGCGACGCGAGCGGCGAGCGGGAAAGTCTTTGCTCAGCTTGCCGATCAGCTTCCGTCGTTGATCGGGGGCTCTGCGGACCTGACCGGGTCGAACAAGACCAAGTTTGATGCCGACCGCTTCGGCGGAGAAGGCGGGGTTCCGCGGCTCGTCAACTGGGGGGTCCGCGAGCATGGTATGGGTGCGATCATGAATGGCATGGCCCTCTTCGGAGGCACTGTGCCGCTCGGCGCAACCTTCCTCGTCTTCGCAGACTATATGCGTCCGGCGATTCGGATGGCGGCGCTCATGGGGCTGCGAACCCGCTACGTGCTTTCCCACGACTCCATCGGTCTTGGCGAGGATGGGCCAACGCACCAACCCATCGAAACCTTGGCATCACTGCGCGCGATTCCTGGGCTCCTCGTCCTGCGTCCCGCCGACGCGAACGAAACGCGCGAAGCGTGGATTGCCGCGATGAATCACGATGGGCCCGCAGCCTTGGTGCTGACTCGACAGTCGGTTCCCACGCTCGATGCAGATGCGACGAAACTTCATCAGGGCGCATATGAAGTGCTCCCGTGCGATGCGCCCCAGGCGATCCTCATCGGCACAGGCAGCGAAGTTCATATCGCTCTCGAAGCTGGGCGCCGGTTGACCGAGGACGGAATCCCGACGCGCGTCGTCAGCGTGCCCGCGTGGGAGCTTATCGAGGAAGAGGGAATGCGCTTGATGCGCTCCGCCGGCGCGAAGACGCTCGTTATTGAAGCTGGCGTGCGTCAGGGATGGGATCGTTACGCGGGAGCAGACGCCCACTTCATTACGCTCGAACACTTTGGAGCGTCGGCACCCTACGAGACCCTCTACCGAGAGTTTGGTCTCACAGCCGATGCGATCGTCGCGAAAATCAGAGCCTGAAAGCGACGCGACAAACCTACGAATCGAGGGCGTCTCCCTACGAAAGGGAGGGAAAAAGATCCTCATTCGGACAAAAATCGCAACTCAGATCGGTTCGGTGACATTTTGAATTTGCTGAAGCTGAAAACCGGCGAGAGCGAAATTCATCAATTTTACTGACCTTTTTTCGCTCCATTCGTTTTGAAATTTCCGTGCGACTAAAATTGAAATCGTCTTCGCTGGATTCTTCGAAAAACGTGCGCTAACTTTACGGGGTGAGCAAAAACAACCACTCCCCCCAGTCCGGGGTTCGCCAGTCTGAGGTTCTTGCCCCCGAGGTTTGGAACCGCGTCCTAGAGCAACACGCCGACGGCAACGTCGCTCTGCAACGGTTGCTCCGGGCGTATCGGCTACTCCACCAGGAGCACCTCGAGCTGAAGCGTCGGTGTGAAGCGATGAGCCTCGGATTGGAAGGTCTGAGCTACGGATTGATGTTGATCGAAGGCAGTGACGTTGTCTGGGCAAACTCGATGGCCGATCAACTGCTCGGCACTCGCGTCCTCGAAGGAGCCGAGTGGTCCCAGTTTTTGGCGGACGCAGAGCGTCGACGTCACGCGGCAAAAATCGCGACCGACGACGGTGAAGTCCCGGCACTCGGCGTGCCCGTGCTCGAGGGCCGACGGATCCTTGTCGCGATCGCAGGCCCCGAGGGGAGCAAGCGTTCTTCGGCCGCGACGACGCTTGCGAGTCTCTGGTCGCTCACAGACCGCGAGGCGACCGTCGCGAGCATGATGGTTTCGGGTATGGACAGTCATCAAATCGCAGATGGTTTGGGAGTCGGTTTCGAGACCGCCCGAAGCCATATCAAGCATGTCCTCCGAAAGCTGGAGCGCCCCCGTCAGGTCGACGGCGTCGCCACGTTGGTTCGTTCCGCCGCGGCCTGGTCGAAGGGCGCGTAAGAATCTCCCTCCTTCTTTGCTGGAGGAAGCGCGACAGGTAGTTCCTGTCGCGCTTTTTTGATTCGCGCGTCTGGGAGTTTCGAACAAAGCGGCTCCCTTGCATGGTAGTCTGTGTCCGTTCCGTCTCTTGGCCGGAACCGAAAGGACCACTATGAAAACCTGGATTATCTCTGCAGCACTGCTTGCTATCGCCGGTGCTGGCCATTCACACGCTCAGATGGGCATGGGGATGGGGCCCGGCATGGCGCTTCGTCAAGCACGCATGGAAGCACGACAGGCTCGAATGGACGCCAATATGGAACGGGCGGACCTTCGAGAAGCCAATATGGAGCTTCGTGAAGCACGTGGTGCTCGCATGGACGCTCGCGAAGCGCTCCGCGCGAACATGGGCGATATGGGCGCGCGGATGGACCTCCGCGAAGCGAACCGAGATGTCGCCATGGCCCGCCGTGAGCGCAACCAAGAGCGACGCGAAGCAAATATGGCGTCTCGTGAGGCTCGGCGCGAAGCACGCCAAGCCCGCCGGCGCGAACGCCTCGCCGAGATTCGGCAACGACGAAACGCTTCGGGAATGAACCGAGGCAACGCGGGCGGAGCAGAACGCGGTCTGGACCGCGCCACCCGCAACGAGCTTCGTCGGCATGCCCGTCGCGTCGCTCGGCTCCAACGAATAGAGGCCGTCGCTGGGCAAAACGGTGACGAAGAGACGGTCACTCGAGTACGTGCTCTCCTTGCACGCGAAAACGCTCGACACGAACGTCGACTCACTCGAATCGCAGAGCGCGGTGACGAGGATGGCAACACCGACGAAGATGGCGATAGCGACGAAGGTTCCGATGAGGGAACTGCGGCCGCCCCAACAGAGGCGCCGTCTGAAGCGGCAAACGAAGCACCGGCCGAGGAGCGGACCGTGCAAGTAGAGGTGAACTAATGCGTTGGTTGATGATTTTAGGCCTTTGTTTCTCGATGCTCGGATGCGGGGAAGAACCTGCCGCCGAGGAACCTGCCGCGGAAGAGCCCGCGGTGGAAGAACCAGCCGACCAAGCTCCTCCCGAGGAGGAGGCGCCGGCCGAACCTGAAATTTCGGCAGAAGAGGTCCCTCTCCCAGAGGACTTCGAGGAAGAAGCCGAAGGCGAGATCTCGGCGGAGAACTACGCCGCGGTTCTCGACGAACTGAGCGCCGAGCTCGAAGCCGAAGAAGGCTCAGAGTAGCTCCGTTTGGGTTGAAAAAAGGGTCACCGCTTCGGCGGTGGCCTTTTTTTTTATTTTTTACGCAACTGGACGGGAGAGCGACCGAAGACCCCAACAAAGGAGGCGAAACGCCATGAATCAATCCCCCATCATCATCCGTGAGTGGCTCTCTCAGATCCGCCGCGAACTCAACCGGCAGGATCTCGAGGTCCACGACCTATCCGACGAGCACCTCGAACGCGCGGAACCTTCCCCGCAGGCCACCCACTTCGATCTCCCTCTTTCACTTCGCGCCTAGGAGCCCCCAGAATGACTATCACGAATGCCGCCGCTCTCTCCCTCTCACTCCCAATCGCCTCATCCAGCGCACCCAGTGGGTCGCTCTCGTCTGACGATATTCGCGCCCTCTCGGACTTCGTCGCCTCAGGTCGTCTAGCCGAGGGCGACTATCGCGAAGCCCTAAACGATGTGGTCACCGACGATCATATCGCGTTTACCCCAGACCTTATCGTGGCGACAGTTCGGCAACGCCTTCGGTCTCTTGACTCGGAGCTTGGTGAGAAGATCGACAGGCTCGAAGACAATGCCAACGCGGCGGAGCTGCTTAACAATCGACAGCGAAACGTCTCGAGCGCCCGGAGGGCACTCGCGCGACTCGCGGACCCCGAGACCGGTGAGATCAATCTCGCCGACGTCTACAACGCCCCGCAGATCAAGATCGACGGCGAGATGAAGAACTTCTTCCAGGCGCTGCGAGACCTCGGGCTCCTTGATAACGCCGAACCACCGCTTGTTCCGGACGTACCGCTCGATCTCTCCGAGCACTCGATCCTTCTCTCCAACGTCGATAGCGTCATGAACGAGCTCCAGTCCGAGGCGCGGTCAATGAACTCGGGCAACGAGCTTTTGATGCTGAGCATTCAAACGCTGACCCAGCAACGGTCCCAGGTCATTCAACTCGGGACTTCGCTCGTGCAGAAGGTCAGCCAGTCGGAGCAGGCCATCGCTCAGAATATCGGCCGATAGATGCGTGCCGCGCTCAACGACATCCGCATGCTATCGGACGAACAGCTCGCCGCCCTGCTCCGGTGCGCCTCGCGAGATCTCGACCGAGAGCAAGTAGATCGAGCCCTCGATCTACTCCGATTACTCGCGCTCCTATCGCCTCAATCGCCGACTGTATGGAAAGAACACGCACGGGCGTATCGGAAGCTCGGCGAACCAGAGGCCGCCGAGGGCTACGAGGAGGTCGCGCGATGTTTGAGCGCTTAACGATACCAACGCTCGCCACTCGGCCTTCGAATGCGTCTCCATCTGTCCCGGCGACGAGTGGACGTCCGAGCATCTCTGAGACGGCGCTCTCGCTCGCCCCCAGCGATATCAGCATTCCCGCGAACGCGACCGCTTCGCTCAGCGCGGGCGAACAAGCCGCGATCACCCGATTCGCTGCAGAGATTGCGGATGGAATGTCGCTGGTATTTGCCCTTCAGGCGCGTCTCCGAGACCTTGGGACGGACCTTCGTGAGCAAAACGTAACCGGTGAATCCCATGTCGCGGAATCCGCCGAGGCGGAGAGAGCCGCACAGATCGAACAAGCGATCGAGCGCGCGATGGACGCGATCGACGGCATGCCGAAATGGGTGCAAAAACTCGTCGGAGGAATCGTCACCGCGGTCGGCGCTGTCGCATCGATCTTCGGAGGCGCAGGCGCAGGCCTCGTCGTGGCCGGCGTCGCACTCCTCGTCGCAGCAGAGGTACTGACGCAGCTTGTCGACCACGGCGTTATCAAGGACGGCATCGTCGCACGGGTCGTCATCGCCGCGGTGCAAATCGTGGGCGCGGTGTTGCTTGCCTGCGCAGGCGGGGACGGCATCGGGCAAGCGGCGGACTCCGTTCAAAAGGCGATCAAAATCGCGAAGGACGTGGTGACCGCAGTTCAAAACATCCTCCAGACAATCCATCTTGGCATCGATATTCACAACGCAGTTTGTGAATACGACGCGTCGATGCATCAGCTAAACGCCGCCCTCGCGGAACAAGTACGCGACGAAGCGCACGCAAATATGGAGAGCGAAGTCGAAGCGTTGACCGCGCTGCAGCGAAGCTTCACTCGCGTCGCAGCTCGGCTTCGAGAAGCTGAAAACACCCGCAACGAGGGACTCTATGCACTGGCGTCAATGGGCGTCTGAATCCCAAACCTCCAACCAGAAGAACAACCATGAGCACTTCCAACATCGGTTCAAACCGCCCCACCGGCCTTCAGCCAGCCCACTCATCCCAACCAACGTCCGATCGAACCCAGCCCGATCTCTCCGCTCTCAGCGGTTCACCCGAGGGGGTGATCGCGCAAGTCTCTCTGATGCTTGAGGAGCAAGGGGACACCGCACGAACCAACGCTCGGCAGATCCGGCAGCAACAGCGTCAGCTACAGAGAGAGCAAATCTCCGAGCAGCGAAGCAGCGCACTCGCGGAGGCTGTCGGACAAGTCTTGAAATCGGGAGCGAAAATCATCGCGACGACGGTCTCGGATGAAGGCTGGTCACAAGCGATTACGAGCACCGGAGAGATCGGTGGTGCAGGCGCCAATATTGTCTCCAGCAACCACGAACTCGCGGCGAAAGCGATGAAGATCCAAGCGGACGAGTACGGTGAAGCCGCCGATTCAGCAGAGAGCTCGGAGGAAGCGGCGTCGCGAATGCAGAGCCGCGCACTGTCCCACCTGGACGAAATCGCTCAAGCGAGAGCGGCTGCTCGACGTGAGATCGTTCGCGGATAACGGCGGTTTCGCTGGCGGAGAGGCGGAATTCTTCCCAGGTTCACGGAATGCAGCTGAAGTTCGATGCCCAAGGCTTGATCCCTGTCGTAGTCCAATCACGAGATACAGGTGAAGTCCGTATGGTCGCGTTTGCGAATCGCGAGGCCGTGGAGAAGACGCTAACGACAGGCAAGGCGCACTTCTATAGCCGTTCACGTCAAAGCCAATGGATGAAAGGCGAGTCGAGCGGCAATACCATCGAAGTTCACGAGATCTGGACCGACTGTGACCAGGACACGCTGATCTATCTCGCGACCGCAAATGGGCCGACGTGTCATACCGGCGAAGAGAGCTGCTTCTATCAGCGGGTGCGCTCTCTGGAGCGTGACGAATCCGAAGCGAGTGATTCGGATCATTCAAATGCGAGTCCCACCCTCCACCGTCTCGCCCAGCGAATCCACCAACGCGCCTCCGACACCGCCGCGAAAAGCTACACCAGATACTTGCTCGACAAAGGCGCTTCGAAACTCCGCGAGAAACTTCTTGAGGAAGCCGGGGAGTTGAGTGACGCGCTCGCAAACGAGTCAAAAGAGCGAGTCGCCAGTGAGTTCGCGGACCTGCTCTATCACGCGGTCGTCAGCTTGGAGCTAAGGGGAATCTCGCTCCGAAAGCCACTTGCGATGCTGCACAATCGATTCGCGCAATCTGGCCATGCGGAGAAAGCGTCTCGAGCTTGAATCCCGCTTAAAACGGAACGACGAGGCCGGCCTGCGCGATGACGCCGTTGCCGAACCGATTCGTATTGAAGATGTACTCGAACTGCAGGTCGAGGCTCGCGCGCTCAAAGAGAGAGAGAACGGTATCTTCTAGGAATTCGAATTCCACCATCGTTCGAATGCCGATGAGGTTGCTGTGGAACTGACTCATCTTTGGATCTGCCGTCACGTTCGCATCTTCCGCGAGGTCGGTCTCGTAGGCATCCGAATAGAAGAAGGCGCGGGTTTGGGTGTAATGCCGCCATCGAAGGCGAACGTTTAACCAGGTGCCGATCTCTTGAGAAACTCGAATCTCCGGCGTGAGAGCTCGGATGTCCCAGTTGTCCGCGTACGCGCGCGCCAAAAGATGGAAGGAAGTACGCGACGCGCGAAGGTGGTAGGCGATGTGGCCCGTAAGCGTATGGCGATGTCGGAGCCCGGGATGGTTTTCAGGGCGCAAGACATCCGCGACGGCAACGCGCCGATAGGCGTTGGAGAGAAATCCGTTTAGGTAGCCGTATTGATAGGTGAGCTGAAAATAGAGACTCGGCGTGAGCACCTGCTCCCAGCCGAGGGAAAGCGCGACCCCATTAAAGTTCTCCGCGAAGATATCCGAACTCATGCCGCCCTCCGGATCGGGGCGAATGCCCCCACCCACTCGGAAACGCTGGCGGATCTGGTCGTGAAGATAATAGGCCGAGGCGCGAATGACGGTCGCGCGTTGATTGAGGGAAAGCGCCGCCGCGATCCCTCCTCCGAGGGAGAGATAATCGGGTTCGCGGCTGACATGCGCCGACCCATCCAGGCGCAGCTGCATTTCGCCGAGGTCGAACTCGTAGCCGACGCCGATCGTGCCTGCGTGCCGAATCTCCGTGAAACGAATGTCTTCGAGTACCCCGGCGGCCTGCGAAGCGCTCGTGATGCTGTCGACAAGATAATCGCCGTGAACGCTCACGCCGCCCGGAGAGACCATCCCGAAATCGAGGGACGGGGAAATGACGCGCGTCGACTGTTCCCAGTAGTAATTTCCGCGCAACTCGAGCTGGCCAGTCCAAGTCCCCGAAGCCTCATCCGCAAGGCTCGAGGCCGGCGTCAATACCGACGCACAGAGCATCATCGCGATGAAGCGCGACGATTTCCGCGATGAGTTCCAAACGGTCACAGGGTTTCATAACCCGAGACGCAAAAAGAACAAAGGGAGGGCGTGAGCTGGCACGCAGCTTCTTGTATTCGAAGAAGACGAAGAGCACTGCCGGAGGCAGGCGAGCAC
>JAHDCI010000045.1:28675-32474 GCA_020629955.1 Myxococcota bacterium
GTTGGCAGAACAGTGTTGGCGGAACGGCCGTCATCCGCATCGGACGCAGAGCGCCGCTCTTTGCTCTGTTGTTCGTCTACACGAGCTCGCCTCGCCGACCCTGACGGAGAATCATCCCTTTAGACGACTTGATTCCTGCACCACACGCGAACGTCTGCGTCGTCGAAAAATGGCGAACCCCAAAATCATGAGCGTCGCCCCCATCACCGGCACGATTCGCTCCCGCGCGCGGCCGATGGCGATGGGGGGTGGCCGCGGCGGCAATACCTCCATCTGAGGAATATCGATCGGTGTTTCCGGCGGCAATGCAAAGGGTGAGGAGGAACCGCGAGCCGACCGAGCGGCCCCATGGATCCGCAGCCCCACCGCGTTGAGGACCTCACGCTCGACGCCTCGCACATGAATGATCTCCCGGCCGTCGCGCGTGGTCCGCCGGCGTCCGGTCGGTTCCCCTTCTTGCGCACCGACGCCAAGCGCCTCCTCCCAGCGACTTCCGCTCGGTGCGTTAATGATGCCGCCAAGCGCTTCAACGAAGAGCGTGGAGGAACCACCGCCATCGAGATTCAGCGCACGATAGGCCCCAAGCTCTTCGAGCGTTCGCCCCACCTCGTAGAGCGTCATTCCGCGCGAGTGCTCACGCCGACCATCGGTGACCAAGAACCAAACTCGGCGGCCGTTTCTCGAGACTCCAACCGCTGTCCGAGGCTGGCGCATATTCGCGGTTCCAATGGGGTCGATATGTTCGACATCAAGCTCCCCATCACGGACAAGGGAAGGACGCCCCGACACGGCTTGCTGCACCCGGTCGGGGTTCCCGATTTCCTCCGGCAGTCCAATCTTCGCGCGCCCGTTATCCAAGATCGCGAGATAGCCATAGATCGTATCGTCCCCCGTACCCGGCCAGGATTCTCCATTCGAGACGTGCATGCCGCCGGGCGTCGTGTAGTTGTGCCAAAACCCGCCATTCAAAGCGACCGCGAACCCTTGGTCGCGGGCAGTCTCCCCGACGGTCGTCCACCTCTGCTCCGGGCCCGTGACTTCTACATCGAGGCCGTCGTGCAAAAGATCAACTTCGAGGATATGTGTCGTGCATGGAGCCGTTGACGTGCGGCGCAGGTATCGAACGCCGGGGTAAGGATTCGACCAAACATCGTAGTTGTCGACGGGCGGACGATTTCTCTCCTGGGCGAAGGCCGAAACGCGAAAGCTCGAGAGGACAAGTGCGAAGAAGAGCAATGGGCGCATGGGCATTGTTCAACTCAACGTTCATGCCAAGCTGCGCGTCTCGAGATCTCAAGCGTTCTCCGCTGAATTCGAGCCTCCTCAACGCACCGTTGTGGAGCGACCGACGCGGCAATGTGTCATCTCAACCACTTTCTGAAACGGCGCCTACCGCGCAGCGGCCTATCGGAATATGCTGACTCCTATGAGCTTTCGGCACGTCCTCGCTACCACCGATTTCTCCGAACCTGGCAACGCGGCCGTCGCGGTCGCAATCGATGTCGCAGCCCGGTACCGCGCACAGGTCAGCTTGCTGACAGTGCAGGAGGGCCCGATCCGATACGCCGAGGGAATCTTACCCGCCAACGTAAAGACCCGCTCACTCGATCGCGTCGCGGAGCTTCGCGCGAAGCTTTCGGGACTTGCGAAAGAACACGGTCTCGAGGATGCCGAAACGTGGGTCATCTCGGACGCGAGCCCCGTCGAAGGAATTCTCGACCATATTCGCACGCACCACGTCGATCTGGTCGTTATGTCGACGCGTGGCCGCTCTCGGCTCGAGCGTCTGCTGATCGGCAGCGTTACCGAACGGGTCGTCCGTCACGCGCCGTGCGCGGTACTGACGGTCCGGGGCCCAGCTCAAGGTTAGCGAGGAAATTCTTTTCCTTTCCGGGCACCGTGCTCTCAGCCTAGCAACGATCGCTCAACAGTTTTGAGAGGGTTCGTTGCTAGTGTTGAAAAATGGGGAAACCAGACACCCGCTCGATCAACCAAAACGCGCCGAGACTTCCGAGACCAAGGCTCACCCACCGAATCCCTCGGGACGATAACGGCTCGAAGCGGCGCATCCCGAAGAGCAGCGGGAAGAGAATCAGAACCACACAAAGTTGTCCTGCTTCGACGCCGAGATTAAAGCCGAGCAACGAAACCAGCTCGTTGCCCGGAGCAAGTCCGATCTCCGCAAGTGCACCTGCGAAGCCAAGCCCGTGAACCGCTCCGAAGGGAAGTGCGACAGCTTCCGGACGAGTCCCGATGGAGCCCGCTGCCTTCGAATGTTCGCTCTTGGTAGAAAGCAGTGCCTCTCGAAAGAGGAGAACGATGGAGAGGGCAATGCACGCTTCGGTCACCGAGGAAGGAAATGCCGCCCCGCCGAAACTCACCCACGCGAGCGTCAGCGAATGGCCGACGGTGAACGCGGCGGTCGCCATCGCCGCTCGGCGAAGGGCGGGCTTCATCTGCGGTTCCTGCACGAAAAGCAATAGGATCAAACCGGCGAGAAAAGCGAGGTGATCGTACCCCTCGAGAATATGCTCGAAGCCGATCGCGAGGTAGCGGGAGAGCGTGCCGGAAGTTTCGCTGGAGAGATGAGATGCAGACGGCGCGGAGAGACTCCAGCGTGGGTGTGCCGCGTCGAGCATGACCATCATCGCTTCTTCGTAGTCATCGCTTCCGACACGAGACCTTCCGTTTTGAGGCTCTCTGCTTTGCCGAAGCTCCCGGAGGCGCAAGCGGACCTGCAAGTCAGTGGGGATCTGCGCGAGACCGATCTCGGACGGTCTCTGCTCGCAACGAACCTCAAGGCGTTGATGAACGGCGCTCCCGACCACCCTTACCTCGGTCGGGGATACTGGCTGACACCCCACAGGGACTTCGGGCGAGAGTTCTCGCGTCACTCCTGCCGAGAGCCGAAGGGAAACTTCGTACGTACGCGGAGAGGTCTCGAGCCAGTCGAGGACGCCAAAACCCACCGGATGCGCTTTTGCGATCGATGAGAGCGTTCCGATGAAGACAATCCCCAACGCGAAGAGTCGCGCGGTGACGATCGCGCGTAAAGAGATACGCAGTCGAAGGAGGCTCATTCGGTGACCACGGGATAGCGCTCGAGCAGACGTTGCATTGCGGCTTCCTGACGGCGCGCCGTTTCTTGTTCTCGCCACAACTCGGCAAGCTCGGAAGAGACCTCTTCGAGCGCGGGAGTGGCTCCTGGCACACGCTCGAGGATACGCACGCGGTGCACGCCGAGCGCACTCTCGATGGGCTCGGACCAAACTCCGATCTCGAGCTCGGGGGCCTCAAAAAGACGCGCCCCAACCTCAGGAGCGATCGCGCGCTCGAAGCCTGAGCGGTCCATAGGCCCGATCGGCGACGTTCGCGGGAAGGCGTCGCCTTGTCCGCTTCCTTCGAGCGTCATTCGGCGCGCATCCTCGAGCGGGGCCTCCCGGCTGGAAGAAAAGAAAACGTGCTCCACGCGTAGCCGGGAAGGCGTCACGAAGCGCTCCGCCTCCTCCTCGAGCAACTCGGCAAGCACATGATCGGGAGGCGTATCTCCATCCGGCGGCCGCGACGCATCGCGAAGCAAAAACTCCATCTTTTGAATCAGGCGGCGGCGTACCAAGGGATCACCACGGTCGAGCCCTAGCTCTTGAGCTTGACGAAAGAGCGCTTCGTTGCGCCGGTAGCGCGCGATCATCGCCGCCTCTTCGATGACCGAACGGGGCCGTCTCCCGGTGCGCGCCTCTTCCTCCAGACGCAAGCCTTCCAAAAACTCGGTGGTGAGGACCAGCGTGTTCTCGGAGAC
>JAHDCI010000261.1 GCA_020629955.1 Myxococcota bacterium
CGTTCGATTTCGTCCTGCATGGCGCTCATTAAGCGCGCCGCCTCACGTCGATTCATCGTCAAGGACCCCACATTGAAGTTCTTTATCCCGGCCGGCAAGCAACAAGCGACACGCGTCCGAATCCGCGTCGATTTCGGTGAATCGAAACTCTTCTCCGCCCTCCCCTTTCGCGGCATCGGAATCCGTCTATACTCCGCCGCACGACGCCCGGATTCGGGCCATTGGCGACGCCGGATGAGGCGCACAAGAGAGATCAGAAATGACACGAAAGTGGATTATCAGCGCGATATTGGTCGTCGCTTCGGCCTCAGGCGCAAACGCGCAGCTCTCCTTCAACGAGTCTCGAGAGATGCTCGGCGCGGAGAGCGCGGACGAAGTCCGGATGGGGATCGAAGGGCTTGCCGCGGCTGGACGTCGGGGGGTTCGTCCGCTCGTTGAGCGAATGGATTCAGGGCTTCCAACCGATCTGCTTGTCGCCAGCGTCGATGCGCTTCGCGAGATCGGCCACAATAGCGCGGGGGATATCCTCTTTCGTCTCGCAACCCATCGCGCTCCCGAAGTGCGCGTCGCCGCACTCAACGCGCTCGCCGCTTGCCGCCCCCGTGGCGCCGCGGTGACAGTTGAGTTTGGACTTTCCGACATGGACGCGAGCGTTCGATCCGCAGCCGCATCGGCCCTCGGTCAGCTCGAGGCGACCGACGCGATTCCGAACCTTTTCACGGCGTTCGAGAAAGGCGTCCTCGACGCGTCCTCAGCGCTCGGGCAACTCGTCACAGAAGATAGTGATATCGAACGTCTCCTCGGCTACCTCGGAAATGTGCCCTTCGATTCGATTCGTCCCGCATTCGATGAACTCCTGATGCGCCGAAACGTACGGCGTCCACAGAAACTACAAATCATCGGCCGGCTCGCCGAGCTCGCCACACCGGAGATCGGTGGGTACCTCGGCGGCGTAGCGGACCTCAATCAGGACTCTGCCGTTGCCAGCGCCGCGCGAGAAGCCTCCGAGGTACTGGCCCAATCCGTCGGCACGACGGTTCAGAATTAGGGAGCTGCAGATCATGAAGTTCGACACGATTCGTATCGCCGCACTCTTCGCGGCCAGCCTCTCGCTTTCACTCGCCGGCTGCGGCGGAGGAAGCGCGTTCTCGCCAACGTATCCCGACAACGATAGCGTCGCGATGGCGCCGGTGATCCAAGCAATCGCGCAACGCCGCGCCTCCGCGCCCGCTGTCGCGACCCTCGCCGAAGATGGAACGCTCGCGGTCTACGATCTACCGATGCAACAAGCGAAGTGGACCTCCGCGACCAACAACGCGGTCTCTGCACCCATCCTCGCAGGTGAGTTCGTCGTTCTCCACGAGTCGAGCGGTGTGGTTGTTCGCTCGCTTCAAAGCGGCACCGTCCTCGCGACCGTCCCCGACAACGCGATGCATCTCGCCGGCGCAGCAGGCGAAGGAACAGGATTGGTTCTTTGTCTCAGCACGGGCGGCGGTGTTGGCGCGCAGAGCGAGGTTGTTTTCCTCGAAAACGGTTCCGTGTCGTGGACGCAAAACCTTGAACAATCGCTCGGAGCGCCCTCGATCGCCGGCGGACAGATTTTTATTCCCTGGGCGACACAGAACGTCAGCGTGCTCAACACCTCGGGCGACGAAGTTGCGCGGCTCCGCCTTCTCGAGGAACCGGTAGGTCATGCGCTCTCGCTTGAAGGCGGGGTCTATCTCGCACAGCGCGGGGTCTTCCGCGTAACGCCAGGAACTTCTTCCGGCTCACGTGAAGGCGGCGCTTTCTTCGCGCCGGCGATCGAAGATCTCCCTGGCTCCCCGCCCTTGATGACCGATACCACCCGCCCCGCACCGACGCCGCAGAGCGCCGTGCACCGGGTCCGTGTTGAGTGGGCACCCGGAGGAAACGGAGAGGAGATGCGCTTCGCTCACGATCTCATCTACGCCATTTACTACCGGGCCGTATTTGCGCTCGAAGCCTCTACGCTTGAACCCCGGTGGGTCTACACGAGCGAACGAGATATCGTCGGTGCGCAATCGAACGGCTCGAGCCTTGTTTTGATCGATGCGGGCGGCGCGGCCATCTCCCTTGCTGCGGACTCCGGAACCGTTCAGAGCGAAGGGAATGCATCGGGCGCGATCACCGTCGCGAGCGTCCGCGCCGAAGGGTATCGCGCAAGCGGGACGGGCACGACGACCCCCGTTCTCGAGCAGCTGACTTCGATCGCTCAAAGCCCAGACTCTCGTCTCCTTCCGGCCCAAATGCTCGCGATTCGAATGTTGGCCGAGCACGATTCCGGTGACGCCACCCGTCTTCTTATCGAAACGTGCGATGCATCGCGCGCGCCCGCGGAACTGAAGCGAGCCGCTTGCGAAGCGCTCGAAGGCCGGACGACCGGCGGGTCTCATATTGTTCAGGCGCTCTCGCGCCGAGCGCGCTTCCTTGAAGATACTCAAGCACCCCCTGTCGGAGCTCTTGCACGCGCGGCGGCGAGCATGAACGAGACAGCCGCCGTGGAGTCATTGCTCAGCCATTTCGTCGACCCGGCCACGCCCGAGGAAGACCTTGTCGCGGTCATGAACGCGCTCGTGACGCTCGAGGCCGATACGACGGCCGCGTTTACGCACTTCTTCCGCACGTATCACGCAGGTGAGTTGAGCGAAGCGATGTTAAACGCCGTAACGCGCTCTGCGCAGTCGCTGGCAGCAACCGAGGAAGGCCGCGCGCTGGTCGATGCTTCGCTCGAAGATCCCTTCACGCGCCCGCAAACGCGAGGTCGAATTCGCGAGATGCTTGAGGCACTCGACGCGGAGGCGGCAGCGGCGACGGCGGAAGAAGCGGATTCCACGGAAGGTCCGAGCGAGACCGACGCAGAGACCGAAGAATAGAGCGAAAAAGGGGAAGTGCAGCGCCTGAACTTCTTGGAGTTTCGGGCGCTGCGCATATCTCGTTCACAAAAAATTGGCCGCCCCCCAATTCGAGTGCTACCTAGCTCGGATGCTGCAAATCGGGGAGTGGGCTTTTTCCGTAGACACCGCGCAATCGTATGTGGCGCTGACCCCAACAGGAGGTTGGTCGCTGCGTATTCAGTGCGAACGCAAGAAGGTAAAGACCAGTGACGGTCTGACCGAAACGCTTGCACCCAAATTCGCGATCGACGGTCTTCAGTGGGAGCCAGATGGCGGATGCTGGCGGGATCTCACCGGCCTCGAGCTCTTTCAAACCGGAGCTTGGCAGGGGGAAGACGAACCCGAGGCTTCCATGTTCGTATGTGAACCCTGCGATGTCTATGAGACCAACATCGCGGTGGTCGGTCACGAGGGCACCTCACTTCAGATGAAAATCGATGGGAGCTGTGACGTTTTTGTCGACGACGTGCACGATGCCGACGTCGCGTTCATTTTCGACGGCGCGCTTCCTGTCCGGGGCGTTCAGTTCCGCTTCCAGGCGATCGGCGCCAACTCCCGCGACCCGGAAGGGCACGCGAAAGAGCTCTTCGCGCGGAACTTCTCGCTCGGCGGCTTCGAAGAGCCGGAGCTGAAAAAGCTTGGCGCTGGCACCTTCTCGGTACTCTTCCGGCCCTGCAGTGAAGTTCGCTCGATGGACGACGCCGACCCACAAACCGGATCGGTGGACATGAACTGCCCTCCCGAGATCCGAATCCTCCGCAACAGCGCCAACGAGCTCCTCAGCGGTATGCTCCAGCATGGTTGGCTGGAGCTCGAAGGGGATAAGGCGCTCCCGTCGCTCGTGCCGGGCTTCGTGGACGTTCTCGAGATGGGCGGACGTGGGTCGCGGCGAGCCTCTCGCGTCGTCGATTGGCTCATCGACCAGGATGGTGTTGTCGAAGTCCATGTGACCGACGACGACCTCGGCGCGGTACTCGACAAGTACTGGTAAAGCCAAGTTCGCCCCTTGAAGAAACGTGCCCGTCGCCACAGAGTGACGGGCATGTTTGGTTTTGGAGCGAGCGCAAAAACGAAAATGGTCGAAGCGTCGGAGGCCCTTCCCGGGCGAACCGAAGAGATGCCAGTTCCGGAGAAACACTTCGTTCTCGACACCAGCCTGAAAGGCCCTTGGCCGGAAGGTTTTCAGGTGGCGATGTTCGGGATGGGGTGCTTCTGGGGCGCAGAGCGGAAGTTTTGGCAGGTCGCGGGCGTTCATTCCACGCAGGTTGGATATGCAGGTGGCTTCACCGAGAACGCAAACTACCGCGAAGTCTGCACGGCCAAAACGGGCCACTCCGAGGTCGTACGAGTCATCTTCGATCCGGCGAAAGTGAGCTTTGAATCTCTCCTCAAGGTGTTCTGGGAAAACCACGACCCAACCCAAGGCATGCGGCAGGGCAACGACGTCGGCACCCAGTATCGGAGCGTGATTGGGGCCTACTCGAAAGAGCAGTTTGCATCAGCCCGTGCATCGAAAGAGGCGTACTCGAAGTTGCTCGTCGACGCGGGCAGAGACCCGATCACGACCGAAGTCTGGGAAGAGGCGCCACCCTTCTACTTCGCGGAGCCCGAGCATCAGCAATACCTCGGGAAGAACCCGAACGGGTATTGTGGTCTCGGCGGAACGGGCGTCGCGTGTCCGATTGGGACAGGTATCTCCGCCGGCTGATACCGCCACCCACTGCGTGATGACTTGAAACGACAAGCCCGGCCGCCCACGCCGGGCTGTGTTCGGTGGCCGCGACGCTAACGCGAGACGCGCGCGCTCGATGCAATGGTGTGCAGCGTCGCCCGGTCCACGTTGCCCGTAAAGGCGTAGGTGAGGCCTCCTTCACGACGTACTGAAACTGGGAAGCCCTGAACATTGCGAGCGCGGGTCTGAGCTTGGGTCATTGGCGCGTCGGTGACGACCATGGTGATTCGCTCGCCGTTTTCGAGCTCGTAGAATAGCGCCGCAGCGCGACGCTGGCGGACATGGCTGAGGCGCGCTCCGACCAGGCGCGCATCACGACCTTCAAACTCAGCAGAGCGAACCGGAAACTCCACCTTGTCCGAGAACCACTGGCTCACTTCTCGGGGCGAGTTCGCTTGAAACGAATTTTCGGTGCTGACGGTCTGCACAGGTACGCTCTGCAATCGAACCACTTCTTCTAGCGGGTCGACGGCCGCGCCCTGGGCCACCGGGGCATCTTCTGCCGCCATTGCTGGCGCACCATTTCCGCCCATCGATACGCCGATACCGAGGGCGACCGCCGCGGCGGCCGCAAACGGCACCACGTATCCGAGCCCGCGAAGCCAAAGTGGCGTTTGCTCCTCGGGGTTCAAAGGCACAACTTCCGCACCGCCATCGGCTTCCGCCAGAAGGGCGGCGTGAACTCGCTCTCGCAATGCATCCGGGGCTGGACCAACTTCCTCAGTTAGAAGGTCGCGATACACGCCTTCAAACTCAAGATGCTCCTGACATTCGGAGCAGCGTTCAAGATGAAGCTCCGCCTCAACCTGAGTCTTCGCGTCGAGCTCGCCGTTAAGGAACGTGCCGATATGCTCTCGAAAGAGCGCGCAATCCATCACTTCGCTACCTTCTTTCGTTTGTA
>JAHDCI010000046.1 GCA_020629955.1 Myxococcota bacterium
GGGGCCGAGCGGCGCACTTCGGCGAAGCCTCTTTTGAAGCATCGTTTTGAAGCATGGTGACCTCGTCCCGACACCTGCAGCTTGCTCAGTCGCTCAGATCTGAACTCGACCCTGGGGGTCGACCTGAACAGCAGGGCTCAGCTCGTTAAACGACAGGACAATGAGGTCGGGTAGCTCTACCTCGATGAGCTTGCGAACGAAGCGTCGAATGTCGGCTTTTGTGAGCAGTAGTGCCCGATGCTCGCGCGGACAGTGTCGCGTGATCGCGGCGATGATCTCGCGCGCGAGATCTGGGGCGAGGGCGAGGTAGCTTCCGCTTGGGCCCCGCTGAATCGCGTCTCGGATCGCGTCCTCAATCTCCGGCGAGAGTAGGGTGACAGCGACCGCTCCTCCATGAGCATACGCGTTCGTGATCTGATCTTTGAGCCCGGCGCGCACGAGCTCTGTGAGTGCGACCGGGTCTCGGCTCTCGGCCGCGTGAATGGCGAGCGTTTCGAGGATCTCTCGGAGTGGACGAATACTCACGCTTTCTTCTACGAGTCGGCGAAGGATATCGGCCAGCAGCGCAACGCTCACGGGTTTTGGAACGACGTTGCGTACGAGCGCTGGGTATGCTCGCTCCAGTTGGTCGAGCATCGCCTGCGTCGCTTGAATGCCGACAAAACGCGCGGCGTGTCGCTCCACAATGAGCCCTAAGTGATCGGCGATAAACGCGGCGGTCGACATCGGTGCAAGCCCCGCCTCCTCAAGCGCTGCTCGATGATCCTCATCGATCCAGAGCCCTTGCGTCTTTTCAATCGGGCATATCGCTGTCTGACCTTGGTATCCCATTGCAATGGCTCGCTGGCCTTCGACGACAAAGACATGCTCGGCGTACGCTATGCCTTCTGCGCGGGGGACCTCTTGAAGCGCGATGCGATAGGTGCCGGCAGCTTCGTGTGTCGCAGCTTCCGCGAGTGAGACGGCGCGACAGCGCACGCCGGGGAGAGGAAGCCCGAGGTCGATAAAGAGGCGTTCACGAAGCACCGGGATCTCGGTTTCAAGCATTGGCCCCTGACCGCTTTCGTCGGCGACGGCTTCGGCGAGGCGCTGGCTGACTTCGACCGCGACCGGAACGACGAGGGGGATCCGCTGCTTGCGAGCTTCGGTCTCGCGTTTGGCTTCTTCCTGAACAACAACTTCTGCGACGGCTTCCTTCGGCTTCGCGCTCGAAAGCCGATGAGCTTGGACAAAGAAGAGTCCCGAGAGGACCAAGAATGGGAAGGCAGGGAGACCGGGAACGATGGCGAGTGCGAGCAGAAAGACAGAGGCAATTCGGAGCGCTTTGCCGTCCCCAAAGACCTGCGACGCGACGTCTCCACCAAGAGATGCGCTTTCTTCGGCAGAGGCAACGCGGGTGACGACGAGACCGGCGCTGGTCGATATGAGTAGGGCGGGAATCTGCGAGACAAGACCGTCTCCGATCGTCAGCAAGCCATACCGTTGAAGCGCTTCGCCCGCGCTCATATCGCGCATCGCAACGCCGATTGCGAGACCGCCTAGGATGTTCACGATCGTGATCACGATGCCCGCGATCGCATCTCCCTTTACGAACTTCATGGCGCCGTCCATCGCGCCGTAGAACTGGCTTTCGCGTCCCAGCTGGGCGCGTTGTTGACGTGCCTCCTCCTGGGTGATCGCTCCGGCGCGAACCTCGGCGTCGATGCTCATCTGCTTGCCGGGCATCGCATCGAGGGTGAAACGCGCACCAACCTCCGCGACTCGCTCCGAGCCTTTCGCGATCACCAAAAATTGGATCAGCGTAAGGATGAGGAAGACGACCGCCCCGACGACGTAGTTCCCTTGAACCACAAAATCGCCGAAGGCGCGGATGACCTCGCCCGCGTCTGCTTGCAGGAGGATCAAGCGCGTCGAGGAGACGTTGAGCGCCAAGCGGTAAAGGGTGGTGACCAGTAAGATGGTTGGAAAGGCCGAGAGCTCGAGCGCGCTTGAGACATACATCGAGACCAGCAGTAGAAGCACCCCAACCGCGACGTTTGCGGAGATCAAAACGTCGAGCACGGCCGTGGGCAATGGCAGAATCATCATCGCGACGACCGCCAAGACCACTACCGCGAGGACAATATCCGCGATCTGCTTCGGCTTAGAGCTTACGGCGGTGTTCATCGTTCCCCACTATCCCCGCTGACGACCGTCAGATTTGCTTTCGACCTGCGAACGCTCGGCCGAGTGTCACTTGGTCCGTGAACTCGAGCTCGCCGCCGTGCGGCACGCCGCTCGCGATGCGTGAGACCTGAACCTTCGACTCGGCGAAAACCTGTTTGATGTAAAGCGCGGTCGCTTCCCCTTCTACGCTGAGCGGGGTGGCGACAACGATCTCCTCAACGTCTGATTCGCAACGCTTTTCCAGCGCGTCTAGAGGCAGGCGATCTGGACCGACACCATCGAGCGGAGCGAGGAGCCCATGCAGTACGTGATAGCGCCCGCGGAACGTGCCCGAACGCTCGATGGCGACGAGATCAGGAACTTGCGCGACCACACAAATGATTTTGGGGTCGCGGCGAATGTCGCTGCAGATTTTACATTTCGCTTCCGCGCCATAGTTCCCGCAGTCCTCGCAGCGAATCACTCGCTCGTGGATATCGGTCAGCGCCTGCCCGAGCGCTTTCGCGTATTCGGGCTCGCGCTTCAGAATATGAAACGCCAGACGCGTCGCGGTGCGTTCACCGATGCTGGGGAGACGGCTCAGAAGTTCGACCAGCTCCCCGATTGGGTCGCCGGCGGGCCTCATCCGAGGCCGGGAATTTTCAGTCCGCCGGTGACTTTCTCAAGCTCACCGTCGACATGTTCCCGCGCCTTCTTCAGCGCGGCGTTGATGGCCGCGACCGCGAGGTCTTGGACCATTTCAAGTCCTTCTTCCTCAAGCGCCGCAGGGTCGATCTCGATCTTGAGAATCTCCGCGCCACCGTTCACGGTGCACTTTACTTTGTCGTCTCCTGCACCAGCTTCGAACTCTTGGCTCTTTAGCTCGGCGCGACGCCGTTCGATCTTACGCTGCATACGGCTTGCTTGCCGCATGAGCTCACCCATTCCGCCTCGGAACTTCATAGCGGCGGATGATGGCACGTCCTTTGGTCCCGCGCATTAGGAATTGCCGGGATTTTCAGCGGAATGCTCGAGGGTGGATTTCGGGCGTCGAGAGAAGTCTCGGAGGGGCTTGCGGGGGGCGGCCCGACTGCTCTCCAAGAAGAACGTTGTTTGCGAATCGCCGAAAGCAGTTCTTCGTTTGATTTTGCTTTTTGATACACTGCGCGCATGCGTCGCAGCCTATCTTTCTTTGCGCTCAGCCTCACTGCTCTATCGCTGACGAGCTCGCCTTCACGGGCGTACATCAATCAGGTCGACGGGACCGTTGTTCCTCAGACCGGTCGCATGCAGGCGTGTCTCGACCGCCCTGGCACGGGCGAGACAACCCCCGGGGCCGTCGACGCGATCGCGGATGCCGAGGTCCTGCCCGAGGTCTATCGACCGGTTCGGAATGCCAGCGGCAATTACCGCGTTGTCTTTAACGATATCGGCGAAGGAGCAGGCTTCCGAAACTCCTTCGGTTGGTTTTGGGTGGGCGAAGACGTCACCGATCCCAACAACCTTCACACGATCTTCGGCTGTCGAACCTATGGCTCATGCGGATGTCCTTGTGCGACGACGCGGACAATCACGATCGACTTTGAAGACGAGCCTGGCTTCGCGGAGGGCCGCGGGATTGGTTTCTGGATTCGAACGCCCGAGCGCCTCGATGGCACCCGCGAAAACGGCACCTTCCCGGGAGCGGCCGGCTGTCCTGATTTTAACCTCGGCTGCGACCCTTCTGGCACCAACGTGAACGACCGTTGCGGCGGCCGTCTCGATACCGATAACCGTATCTATTTCACGAGCGAAGCGTTGAATGACGATGGCGATTTCGTTCACTTTCTCGTGTACACGAGCGCAACGCGGGAAGACACCTACTACTTCGGGTTCGAAGATCTCTTCCGCGGAGGCGATAACGACTATGAGGACCTTCTCGTTCGCGCGACTGGCCTCGTTCCGCTTTGCAATCCGATGCCGGAGACCTGCGATGGAGAAGACCAGGACTGCGACGGAATGACCGACGAAGGCCTCGAGATCGCGTGCAGCACGCGGTGCGAGGAAGGCGTGCGTGTTTGCACGGACGGTTCCTACGGGACCTGTTCCGCGCGTGTTCCGGCGGCCAGTGAGACCGCGTGCGATGGCGAAGACGAAGATTGCGACGGCCGCACTGACGAAGGTCTCAGTCGTGCGTGCAGCAATATGTGCGGCAGCGGTACGGAGATTTGCCGGGATGGCTCCTACGCAGATTGCTCGGCGCCCGTTCCGGAAATCGAATCCTGCAATGGGGATGATGATGACTGCGATGGGATGACCGATGAAGACCTCAGCCGCGCTTGCTCCTCCGCGTGTGGCAGCGGCGTCGAGATGTGTTCCGGGGGTTCCTATTCGGGCTGCACGGCGCCTGAACCGACTGCCGAGACTTGCGATGGAACGGACCAGGATTGCGATGGACGCACCGACGAAGGGCCGATTACGCGCGCCTGTTCAAGTGCGTGCGGCGAGGGCATCGAGACTTGCATCGCGGGCGATTTCGTCGGCTGCACAGCACGGGCTCCAGGACTGGAGATTTGCAACAACGTCGATGACGATTGTGACGGAGAGATCGATGAAGAGCTCTCGAGGAGTTGCTCGAGTGCGTGTGGACTCGGAACGGAGACCTGCAGCGAGGGCGAGTGGTCCGCGTGCGATGCGCCAACGCCCGAAGAGGAGGTTTGCAACAACATCGACGACGATTGCAATGGCATCATCGACGACGGCAACCCTGGCGGAGGCGAACAGTGTATCCCGGATGGAATGGGCGGATACACGCTCGACGTACCGGAAGATGACCTCTGCACTCCAGGCTCCGTTCAGTGTGTCGCCGGAGAGCTTCTCTGCCTTGGTGCGACAAGCCCGTCGCGAGAGATCTGCAACTGCGAAGATGACGATTGCGATGGCGAGATTGACGAAGATCCTGACGGCTCGCTCTGCGAGGGCGGCGCGTGTATCGAGTGTCAGTGCTTAACGCCATGTCGCGACAATGAGTTCCCGTGTCCCGCGGGCCGAGAATGCGATCGAAGCCTAAGCGTGCCCGAGGAGGGAATTCCGGGATACTGCGTCGCCGGGGAGTGCACCGATGTCGAATGCGGTGAAAGCGAAATCTGCGATCCAGCAACGGGAGAATGCCGCGACCTTTGCGCGGATATCGAGTGCAGCGCCGGACAAGCGTGCGTGCGCGGCCGCTGCGTCGAGGACAATTGCTACGGGCGGGGTTGCGAGGCCGGAGACCGCTGCGTCGATGGTGAATGCGAGACCGACCCGTGCGCTGCCGTAGGATGCGCGGATGGTGAATTCTGCCGGGACGGGGAGTGCATTGGGGTTTGTTCCCAGGCTTGTCCCGATGGCGAAATCTGCCGCGGCGGAGAGTGCGTGGAAGATCCGTGCGGCGGAACGTGTGAAGGTTTTGAGCGCTGCGTCGACGGCGCATGCGTCCTCGACGAATGTGACTTTAGCTGTCCTTCGGGACGCATCTGCAACGGCGACATCTGCGTACACAATATCTGCGAAGACATTCGTTGCCCCGAAGGCTTCTCGTGTCAGCCAGGAAGCGGCGAATGTGTCGCGGATGAGCTGACCCCCGTCGCGGAGTCACGCTATGGCGTTGGAACCGGCGGCGGCGGCTGTGGCGCTTGCTCAGTAGAAAGTTCGTCGAATGTGGCGGGCCTTTGGCCGCTCGCTTTCCTCTTCCTCGTTTTCCGCCGGCGCCGCGCGACTCGGCTTGCTCAACGTCCTCGACCCGGCGCGGTATTTCTCGCGCTCCCGTTGGTGCTCGTCTTTCTGAGCGCGTGTTCGGTTGACGCGTTCTGTTTCGGCGAATGTGAGGAACTTACCGATGCTGGAATGGTCGATACGGGTCGTCCGGATGTGAGCATCGAAGATGGTTGTGTCGCGAGCGAAGAAGTCTGCGATGAGACCGACAATGACTGCGACGGAATTGTGGATGAGGGCTTCGATCTCAGCAGCGATCCACGGAACTGCGGCGCGTGCGAAGCGGAGTGTGTGCTGCCCGGCGCTTTCCCAGCGTGCGAAGCGGGCGAGTGCGCCATCGATGAGTGTGAGATCGGCACCGTCGATCTCGATGGGAATCCAACCAACGGCTGCGAATACGAGTGCCTCGATTCGGGTGCGGAGCTCTGCGACGAGCGCGACAATGATTGCGACGGGTCGACTGACGAAGGCTTTGATCTCGAGACCGAACTCTCCAACTGCGGCGCGTGTGGTCGAGGCTGTACGTTTGCGAATGCCGAAGCGAGCTGCACCGCCGGAGAATGTGGGCTGACGATGTGCAACGTCGGCTTTGTCGACCTCGATGGTGATTCCACGAACGGTTGCGAATATCGGTGCGACGGAGATGGGGGCGCAGAGGTTTGCGATGGTGTCGACAACAACTGCAACGGAATGGTCGACGAAGGTTTTGACCTAGGTTCCGATGTTTCAAACTGTGGTGCGTGCGGCCGCTCGTGCTCGTTTCTGAACGGGGTTGCAGCCTGCGTGGAAGGCGTTTGCACGCTCGATCGGTGCCAAGCCGGATTCAGCGATGTTGACGAAGACCCAAGCACCGGTTGTGAATATGTCTGCACGCCGACCGGGAGCGCGGACACCTGCGATGGCGTCGATGATGACTGCGACGGGATTGTGGACGAAGCCGAGCCCTCGATCGGTTCGGCTTGCGGCAGTTCCACCGGAGCCTGCTCCCCCGGAGTTCAGAGCTGTCAGCGTGGAGCGCTCGTGTGCGTGGGTGGCTCGTCCGCATCTGGCGAGATCTGCAATGGGTCGGATGACGATTGCGATGGGCGAACAGACGAAGGCTCGCTTCCTGGCGTCGGCGATCGCTGTGGCAGCACCAACCTTGGCCGCTGCGCTTTTGGGAGCACGGTCTGTACTGCCGGAAGCATCTCCTGTGGTGGAACTCTCGTTGGGCCGCGTTCTGAGACTTGCAACGGGGTCGATGATGACTGCGATGGAGCGGTCGACGACGGTCTGAGTCCCCCGGCCGCAGGAAGTGTTGCAAGTTGCGCCGAGCAGCGCGGGGTCTGCGCCGGGCGAGTTCCCTCGTGCGGTGGCGCTGCGGGCTGGGGATGTGAATTCCCGGAGGACTACCAATCGACGGAGACGATTTGCGATGGGCTCGACAACGATTGCGACGGGACTCGCGACGAAGGATGCCTCTCCCCAGTGGGCGTCGATAGTCGCCTCGATACGAGCTTCACGATCAGCTCCCGAAACTCTCTCCGGCCCGCGATCGCGGGGCAGGGTTCCCATGTCTTCAGTGCCTGGATGACCGTTGATGGTCGCGCGCATGTCTACCTACGCGCGAGCAATAACAACGGAAGCACATTCCGTTCTCCCCTTCGCGTGGATGATGCTGGGGGTGCCGCGTTTGCTCCTCAGCTTGGGCCTGTGGGCGGTGACGATGTCGCAAGTGTCTGGGCCGATTTCCGAGGGGGCAGCGGCTACCGAGAAATCTACTCCGATCGTTCGATCGATGGCGGCGCGACGTTGCGGGGGGACGTTCGGGTGAACGCGTCCGGCGAAACGAGCACAAACGATTCGTATAATGTTTCGCTCGCCGTGAGCGGGTCGAATGTATACGTCGCGTTCGAAGCGTTTGAGACCAATCGCCGCCGGCAGATCTATTTTTCGCGCAGCACGAATGGCGGGGCGACCTGGAGTGCGCCGGTGCAGCTCAGCACGCCGGCGGGTACGAGCTTCGTGGCCGCGACTCCGCAGGTCGCGGCAGCAGGCAGCCGGGTTTATGTTGTGTGGCGTGACAACCGAAATGGTGGCGCGGACATCTATCTTCGCCGTTCCTCGAACTCGGGCGCGAGCTTCTCCGCGGAGCAGCGGATCGATGTCGGTGATTTGCCGGGACGGGCCGCGAGCGTGGAGCCTGCAATCACAGCCGAAGGAGACAATGTCTACGTGGTATGGGTTGACGCTCGAGATGGCGGTTCGCTCGATATCTGGATGAATCGCTCGGCGAATGGTGGCGTTACGTGGCGCGGAACCGCGCAAAAGCTCGATCAAGATCCCTTCCCACACGATAGCTTCTCGCCCCGAGTCGTCGCGACCACTCCTGGCTCCGCGGTGGCCGCTTGGGTGGATTCACGCTCAGGCTTCCGCGACGTCATCGCGATTCGAACCGATGACGCCTTCGCCTCGTTCACTGAGCCCCAGCGCCTGGACACCGGTTCACTCCCTGGGACCAGCGATAGCAGCGAACTGAGCCTTAGCGCGGACGGCGATCTCGTCGCAGCAGCGTGGTCGGATGATCGCGGCGGACTACTCGATATCTACGCCAACTACTCGCTCGATGGAGGCGAGAACTGGCAGCCAACCGATGTTCGCCTCGACACCTCCTCGGTCGGAACAAGCGATAGTCAGGCTCCGGCGATCTACGTCGGCGGCGGCCGCGTTCACACCATTTGGGTCGATCATCGCGCTGGCGGCGGTTGCCCCGCGCCCTCCATGGGCAGCTGCGCAAACGGCGATATTTATTATCGCCGCCTTCAGTAGGCACTCTCTCGGAGATAGGTGCGCCGTGCGTTTCGAAGCGAACGGAAAAGGCGACGCGTCACAATCTTCGAGAGATCCGTTCGCGTTCGCAGCCACGCCAAAAACGCCGCGAGGATATCGAGGGTCTCTCGGGGATGGTTTCCCGGGATGTCTTCTGCCATCACTGCGAGGGGGGCGTGCTGAATCCAGTATCCGTCGCGAAGATCGTTCATTTGGTGGATATCCTCGAGTGCAACGTGCAGCACACGGGACGCTCGATGCGGTAGATGCGGACATGCATCGCTAAGGTAGATCGCGATCATCTCCGCCCAAAATCCGAATGGAAATCGTTGACTGGGTGCTTTTCGAACAAAGCCTGAGGGCCAGTCTTTTCGACCCCGGCCTGATTTGTACGAGCGTCGCGATCGAAGGGCGTTCGTTTTGGTCATGCTCTCGTTATCGGCCGCACGCCTGCTGAGTTGCGTCCGAAGCCCCAAAAAAAATCAAACTGACCGTTTGGGTGAAGTGTCCGCCGCGAGATCCAAGTTTTGAACGTCGTACTGCAAACCCTGGGAACAAAATGGTATCCTCGCCAACGCTTATGGAAACCCAGACGCACTTTCGGCGCGGTGGACGCCGGACCGTCGCGTTGCGTGTCGCCTATCGAGGTGACGGCGCGCTGGTGCGTTACGCGAAAACCCACGATATCTCGACGGGTGGCGCGTTCCTTGAGACAGAGCACCGGCCACCGGTCGAAGCGAAGCTCGTCCTCGAGCTGGAATCGCCCTCCACGTGGGAGCCGCTCGCAGTCGAGGCGAAGGTATGCTGGCTTCGAGACGACGAACCTCAGGGCTTCGGGGTGATGTTTGAAGGCTTAAGCCCCCGCGATAGCCTCGCCCTGAGCGAACTCTTGGTCGCCACCGACATGGTTTCCGATCTCGGAGGCGTGTCATGAACGAAAAATTTCGGCCACTGGGCGACGCGTATTCCGACACCAAAGCCGACTCCATGCCGCGTCGTGCGCAGGGGGATGAGCTCACGGGCCGCGTGATTGGCGAACGATACAAGATTGTGCGCCGGCTCGCGGAAGGCGGCATGGGAACGGTCTATGTGGCGGAGCATCTGACGCTCGGCAAAAAGGTCGCAGTAAAGACGATTCATCCGCGTTATGCCGGCGATGGGAATCTCGCGGAGCGCTTTGCACGCGAAGCGATGGCGACCGGCCGGCTCGAGCATCCTCATGTCGCGAGCGCGATGGACTACGGATTTTTGCCGAGCGGCTCCGCCTACTTGGTCATGCAATTTGTCCAAGGAGAGAGCCTTCAGGATATCTCAGACCGCGAGGGCAAGCTTTCTTGGGCGAGGGTCTGCCACATTATGGCTCAGGTCGCCGACGCTCTCTTCGCGGCGCATTCCGAAGGCATTATCCATCGAGACTTGAAGCCCGAAAACATCATGCTGCGAAAGCAAGATGATGGCACCGACTTCGTGAAGGTGTTGGATTTCGGCATCGCGGCACTCGCGGATTCAGACGAACCCACCATGAGCGATGCGCAGCGGCGTTCGCTGACTCGCCAAGGCACGGTGATGGGTACGCCAGGCTACATGTCGCCCGAGCAGGCGCTCGGCGAGCGAGTAAACGAGCGTGCCGATATCTATACGCTTGGGACCCTCATCTGGGAGTCTCTTATCGGACGCCAGCTCTGGGAGGGACAGAACCTCTCCGATATCGTCGCGAGCCAGCTGAGCGGTGCCCCGACGGCGCGACTGCGCACTGAGACGGGCGATGCGACCATCCCGGATACACTGCAAGAGCTAGTCGATCGGATGCTTGCGAGGAATCCAGACGACCGACCTGGGTCTGCGGCCGAAGTGCGTGATGCGCTCCGAGCCTTGTCGATACATGCGCGCGTCACCGGATCGGACCCGCAGCTGACGCCCGTGCATATGAACCGCGCAACGGGACGAAACTCGATGGCGAGTTCGTTCCTGTCTCAGCTCACGACGGGCAAAGATGGTGTGGCGGATAGTCGTCGCGTGATCGCTCTTGGTGCTGCCGCGGTCGGCTTCTTGCTGGTTCTGTTGGTGGTGGTTTGGGCGATTTCTCGACCTTCCCAAACGGAAGCGGATGAGCGACCTTCGGAAGAGCTCATGCAACAGCTGATGGCGGAGGCTCAGGCACAGACCGTCGCCGAGCAGCTCACTCGCCACACTGAGATTCTCATGACCGATGAGGACCGAAATCTACGTCGGGCGGCCGCAGCGTGGCTCCTTGATTTCGAGCCGGCAGATCAGGTACCCGCCTACGCGCAGGGCGTCGCCACGCTCGAGTTGGCACGCGGGTGCAATGAGCTTCGCTCCGCGCTGGAGGCTCTGACAGAGCTTCAGGACCAACGCGCCTATCCAGCTGCGGATCGCTTCGAACAAATGACGCGAAGGCGTCGTCGTCGTCGCAGCCCCTACTCCTGCGTCCGGGATGAAGCCGTTGCGGCGGTGGAAGCCCTCCGGCCTGAAGGCGTCGAAGTTCCCAGCGAATAACCTGCGAACCTCTGTTCACGAGCCGTGCGCATATGGCACGATCTGACGCGCTCAACGAAACGCGTTGTCCCTCGGTCGCCAATTTCCTTCGTAATTTCAAACCACTCAAATCGAATACGCCTTTCGATTTGAGGCGTGTTGGGGGCTCCAGCCGCGCACGCATCTTGCAAATCTCGTAGGTATGAATTTCGATCCCCGCTCGATTCAGAGGGTTCTGCTTGCCGGATTGCTCGCGTCCGGTCTTCTCTTCTCGTCCTCTGCCGATGCTCAGACCCCGCCGTCGGAGGCGGAACTCGATTCCATCGTACAGGCGATCAATAGCCTCCGTGCGGATCGAAACGCGCCCCCGCTTGTTCGCGACGAACGGCTGGACACGGCGGCCGCAACACACGCTGCAAATATGGCTGCTGCGGAAGAGCTCACGCATGTGTCTGAGCAGATGGGCGACCCTCACTCGCGCGTTCGAAACGTTGGGATCGAGCCGGTTCGCCTCGGTGAGAATATCGCCCGGCGCGAAAGTGCGACCGAAGCGCACGGCTCATTGATTGAGAGCGAAGCGCATATGGCGCAGCTGCTCGATCCGGGCTTCACGCACCTTGGCATTGCGGCGGCGATTGGCGGAGACCGAGTGTACCTCACAGAACTTCTCGCAGAGCTTCCGGCGCCGCCCGAGCCGGAGCCTCAGCCAGAAGAGGCTCCGCCGCCGCCTGCATATTTCGAGGCCCCACGCGCCGAGGTGCCACCACCCGTCGTGCAGCGTCAGCCGGCCCAGCCCTCCAATGCCCAGCCCCCGAGTGCCGCACCCTCAACGGCCCAGCCGGTTCCGCCGGCGCCCGGTGTGGCAACGCCATCGACTTCTGGACCAACGCAGCGACCCAACACCGCTGCGGCAGCAAACGCGGGAGGGCAGCAACATGGACGTCACCTTCGTCGTCCCGCGCAGAATGAAGCGCCCGCACTTCGGCGAGGTCGACGTTACCCGGTCCTGACGATGCCGAATACGGACCGCCCGGTGACCGGCTACTGGGCTTATGATATGGGGCGCTGGTGGTATTTTCCGGTGCCTCGTAACGCTCGTCCCGGTCAGCGTCTTCGGCCTGACCGCCGCGTTCAAGGGCCGCCTCCTGGTTACCAAGGGCCGCCGCCTGCGCCCGCGCAGCCCGCTCCATCGCGTCGTCCGCATTGGTATTGATCGCGAATCGCTCCCGAGGACGACTTCGGTGGCGCGACCATGCGCCGGCGAATCATGACATGGGCAATGGGGACCGCTGACTCTCCCGACGTCACGTCGGGCTTGAAACATCGATTCCCTTTTCGCGTACCGACCGAATCCTAGAAGCGAACTTCCGTACCCACCGGGAGTTCATCTTCTGGAAGGAGCTCGAGAACGTACGCGGCGCTTGCGCATTCCACGGTGCTCTCCTCGATCCTGGCGGTGTGCCGAACGACGCCGGAACGGTCGATGAAGTGCGCTTCGATGGCGTAGCCGACTCCTTCTCCGGTGATACAGACCTCAGACTCTCCGGGGAAGACGATCAGCAATCCCTCTTGCGGGTTGAGAGGGGGCATCCCAACCAATCCACGCGCGCGCTCGGAAGCGCTCTCGGCGACGCGCAGCGCAACACATCTCTCTTCCCCACTTGGCAAAGAGATGTTTGCCATCGTCCCGCACGCGAGAAGGAAGGAGAGCGCACACAAAAAAAGCCTTCCAATGCGGAAGGCTCTTTTGACGTCCAGGGGACGATTCAGCTTTCGGGCGGCGTGCAAACCGGATCCTCGAGGGGAATGCTCTGAGGGAAGTCCTGACCGAAGTAGTCGAGGCAGATGTCGTCCGTTTCGCCCTCTGCGCAGAAGAAGACGCAGTTGTTGTTGATGCCATTGCAGAGTTCGACGGGCCACATGTATTCGCCGGTCTCGATATCCAGATCGCCCAGGGTTTTGCCCACAAGACGAATCCCGAGAGTGATCTGTCCACCTGTCAGTCCGCGGAGCGCGGCAACGTAGCTCGCGGGGAGAGCGGGAACAGTGATGGCGGCGACCCCTGGAGACTCCGTATCACGCGCCGATGGAACATATGCCGAGGCTCCGACTCGAACCGGGTTTGGCGCGGCAGCACCTCCGATGTTGAGCGGAATCAGCTCGCCAGTCGGCGAGTAGATCCCAATTTCGGCCGCGCTGATCTGAACATCGTTGGTCTCGGCGGAAACCGCCGAGCTCGTCGTCAAGACGCGGTTGCTCAAGCCGAGGGAAACGTAATACGTCTTGTTATCAACGTCCGTAGAGAGACGTCCCACGCTCATCCGAAGACCTGCCGCGGGGTCGATAATGCACTCCGAGTCAGGTTGGATCACCCCGGTGATCGTGATGCTGGAGTTGTTGTCGACGCAGCCGAGTAGGCTGATGAGAGTCGAGAAGAGAGCGATTGAAATTCGTTTGTTCATCGGTGGTGACCTGTATCGCCATGTTAAAGAGCTGCGGAGCCGCGGACAAACTTTTGACAAGAACTCCTCTCGGTCGCGATGCGAACGCAAGCAGAGAGAAGCCCGCCGCAGGAGGCTTCCAACTTCGATTGCGTTTCAGCCGCGAGATCCAAGGATTGCTTCCAATGTTGCCTCGAGCTCTTCGATTTCGAGTATCTCCTCAACCACTGAGCCCGGTGCGAGAGGCGTGAGGAAAGGGATCGCGTCGCCCCTTTTCTTCTTGTCGAGCCGCAGAGCCGTGGCGATCTTCTCGATCGGTAGTGGGGGAGGGGAGGTCGGCAAGGAGAGCGACTGAAGCAAGGAGCGGATCCGCGCTGGGTAGGAGAAGTCGCGCAGCTTACCCCGGCGTTCACTGACTGCGAGACAGAGGCTTAGCCCAATGCTCACCGCCTCCCCGTGCCGAAGCCTTCCATATCCGCTCGCCGCTTCGTAGGCGTGTCCATATGTATGCCCCAAGTTCAGCAGCCGGCGGATTCCGCTTTCTCGCTCGTCCTTGACAACGATTTCCGTTTTCAGCCGAATCGCCATCCGAATCGCGCGAAGTGTAGCAGCGGTTGCCTCCTCATTCGGTTCAAAGGAGGCGCTGTCCCGCGTGAGATTTTTCGTGTCGCGTTCCAGCAGGGCAATCGCCTCTTCGCCGGACAGCATCGCGGCCTTCACGACCTCTGCGAGCCCAGCGCGCCGCTCCTGCGGGTCCAAGGTGCTCAGCGTTCGCACGTCGCAGAAGACAGCCTCGGGTTGATGAAACGCTCCGACGAGGTTTTTGCCAGCGCCGATATTGAGTCCCGTTTTTCCGCCGACAGAACTATCGACCATCGAAAGAACGGTCGTAGGAACCTGCACAAAAGGAACGCCTCGCATCCATGTCGCCGCCGCGAAACCGGCGAGGTCCCCTACCACGCCTCCCCCAATTGCGACCACGCACCCGTGCCGGTCCAGCTCGGATTTCCGAAGCGCATTCCAAATTTGCTCTGCGGCCTCGAGATTCTTATTGGCTTCCCCCGCGCGAAGGACAGCGCGCGGAGCATCAAGTCCGAATCGCTCGACCCATTGCTCCGTATTTTCGTCGCAGACGATCAGGTGGGCGCGTCCGCGAAGATGCTCGTGAAGTGCCTCTTTCGCATCTCCATATCGAATCGCGTAACTTCGCTCGCCAAGCGGCACGGCGTCGCGCGCGGTCTGCGTTCGCCGGAGGACCTCCTCCGCGAGTTCCTCTGGCGAGCGACGGGCATCGAGCACGATATGGCACTCGCGATAGAGAGGCTCTCGAGTGGCCACAAGGTGGGCGAGCTTTTCCCGCCGGCTCGCGGCTTCTCCTTCGAGAAGAGGGCGGGTTGAGTCATCCTCCAGTCTCTGTACGAGCGTATCGATAGGCGCCATCAAGGTCACGAGTTGACCGGCGCTTAGAAGTCGCTTTCGGCTCTGTCGAGAGAGAATGGCGCCACCACCCAAAGCGATCGCGAGCGTGCCTCCGAGATTCAGAAGTTCTTCGAGCGTTTCTTCCTCCAGCGAGCGAAAGAAGGCTTCGCCCTCGCTTTGAAAGATCGCCGAAATCGATCTTCCTGCGCGCTTCGCAATCTCGACGTCGAGATCGTGAACGTGCTCGAAACGCCCGGATTGCGCGAGCGCATGCAGCACGGATGTCTTGCCAGCGCCCATTGGGCCGGAGAGGAATATTCGCAGGGGAGGGGTCATCTCTTTGTGTTGGATTCTGCCAGTTTATGGCGACTCCGCCATGGCGTCATCTTCGCGATTGCGGACGGAAACGAAGAAAGGCGCCCAGCTCTCGCTGGACGCCTGTGCTTCGCTCAAACTCTGCTACTCGGGGAGAGCTTCCGCGCGGTTCACGATACGCGGCGTAAGGAAGATAAGAAGCTCATTTCGCTCGTCACGAACGCGACGGCGCTGGAAGAGGACACCGAGGACCGGGATGTCGCCGAAGAAGGGGATCTGGTCCACATTGCGGCCGGTGTTCCGGGTGTAGATTCCGCCGATCACGGCCGTGTTTCCGTCGGGGATCAAGAGATCCGTTTCGGCCTCACGCTTCAGAATGGTGGGGTCACCACGCGTCGAGGTACGGGTGAAGTCAGGCTCGTCGCGCGTGATTTGAACATGCATCGAAACCGAACCATCGCTCGTCACGTGCGGGCGTACGCGGAGCTCAAGCTTTGCTTCCTGGAACGCCGTGTTCACACCCTGTGCCGAAACCTGGGAGAACGGAATCAAAGTACCCTGAGCGATATGCGCCTCGTGGTTGTCGAGTGTGAGAATCCGTGGCGAGCTGATGATGCGAACCACACCATTCGCTTCCGCGGCGCTCAGACGAACACTGAGGTTGACGTTTCCGCCCACGGAACCGAGGGTCAGACCAAGGGCACCACCCTGACCGGCACCCGTAATCGCGGGGAGGTTGACGAGGAAGTTGTCCGCGTTACCGCGTGGGTTGTCGCCGCCGATGCCGATGCTGTTCGGGAAGACAAGACCGGTGGGATTACCGGATGCGGAGTTCATCGCGACGTTGCCGCCCCACTGAATACCGACATCACGAGAGTACTGACTGGTCGCTTCGACAATACGTGCCTCAATCAAGACCTGAGGCGTCTGTGTGTCGAGCGTGCGAACGAGCTCTTCGACATCGTCGAGATTTTCGTTGATGTCTCGGACAATCAGAAGGTTCGTGCGCTCATCGACCGAGACGCTACCCCGCTCTGTGAGAAGTTCCGCGACGCGGGCCGAGAGATCGGTCGCGGTTGCGTAGCTGACCGGGACGATTCGTGTCTCGAGGGGTTCGAGCTGAACGCGCTGCTTACGTCGTGCAATGGCGGCCTCACGCTCCTTCTCGAGCGTTTCGAGCGGAGCGACTCGAATCAGGTTGCCACGGCGGACCATGCCGAGACCCTTCGCCTGAAGGATCACGTCGAGTGCTTGGTCCCAGGGAACGTTTCGCATTCGGATGGTGACGGTGCCAGAGACATCGTCTGCGGTAACAACATTGACGCGCCCAACCTCGGCGATGAGGCGAAGAATGTTGTGAATGTCCGCGTCCTTGAAATCGAGGTCGATGCGGCGTCCGCTGTAGCGACGCGATCCACGTGAACGGCGAACCTGCATGGGTGCGTCACTGAGGAAGGCTGCCACTTCGGTGCTTTCTCCCTCTTCGATCTCAAACTCATCGCGCAGATCCTCTTCACGCGCGATGGTGCGCGTGCGAGGGCGGCGAGGACCGTCTCCGGCTTCGAACATCCAGACGATCCGGCTGCCTGCGCGAATCGCGGTACCGATCGCGCCGTCTTCTCGCTCCACTTCGATGGTGGATCCACCGTCGGCATAACGGACGCGAACTCGGCGGACGAGTCCTTCCGGAAGGCCGGGATAGTTGCGGCGAAGATCTGGGGAGAGGCGTGTCCCCATGACGCGAAGTCGTGCAGGACCGGACTCCTCACGATCGACGCGAAAACGCGCTGGTCCGTCGAGCTCGATCACGACTCGCTCGCGTCCATCACGTCGCTCGAGAACAACATCTTCGATGCGAGCTCCATCGGTCGCGGGCTCCTCCTCCGCGGCTTGCGCCGCTTCCCCCGCATCGAGACGCACGAAGATCCGGCCCGAGCCGGAGCGGGCGCGGAAACGAGCGGCCTCCGCGAGCGAGAGCTGGATGCGGGCTCCGCGCGCGGTGGTCGTCGTCACCGACGAGCGAATCAGAGGAGACTCGCCGATCGCTTCGACGCCACCGTCTTCGAGGGCCGCATCGGCGACGTCGATAATGACCGTCTGACCGTTGTCACGGGCGCGGATCGCATAGACTGGAACCGCGAACTCCCCGCGAATCGCAATTTCAGCGCTCTGTTCACCACCGCGAATTTCAACCGATTCGATTGTGGGTGGATCGGCAAAGGCGACACTGGTCGAAACCATCATCGCGGATAGAAAACCTATCACTTGTAGGCGTCTCATCAAATACTCCTTGGCGCGCACTCGAAGCGCTCCCGCTATTGTTCCGTGTGACGGCCTCCCGAATCAAAAAAATGACATGTGTAAACTTTCATTTTTGAAAATTGGGGAGATTTAGGTGAGTCGCCGGCGTTGATTGGACCGGTCCATGAAGGCCTATTGCGTGGTTTAAATCGCGAGAAGGGCCCTCTTCCGCCAGTAACGCCGAGGCGGGGTTTGCTCTTCCTTCGATATACTCGGCATGTCGTTCGTCGATCGAAGCCCGCCTCGGCGTCCCTGACGAAAGGTCATCCCATCCATCGATTCGAACCACGCACTAGCTGCGTAGAAAGAGGTGTGAAAGGAATGAGATATGGATCCGCGATTCGACGGAACGGAAGTTTGAAGTCGACGGAAAGAAAAAAGGCACATCATCGGTAGATGATGTGCCTTCCGCAGAAGAGTCTTCAGAGCGTGGTGCGCTCGGCCTCTTCTTCTGCTTCTCGAAGTGCTTGTCGTCGGAGCGTCGTCGGATCCTCACCCTCGTCGTAGAGCGGGATGACCCGAGTAAGCGGATCGCGATCTGGTGCGGTGGGATCCTCCCGGGAGAGAACAACCTCGCCCGGACGGATCCGTGCGACACGCCAATGGAGAGTCACGGGCATGCTGCTGTCGCTGCTGCTCTGAATGATTTCCGCTCGACCAACGTAGTTCCCGACGCGGACGACATGACCGACGCCGGAAGGGTCGAGGAGCATCGCGCGGGGACGGGCCATCCCTGTGACCACCGCGATGAGTCGCATCTGATCGACCGTTGTCTCCGACATAATGGTCGGCACGCGCACCTGCTCTGGGGCATTCGTTTGCGGCTGGAAGACGCTCGCGAAACCTCGGAAGGGATCGCGGTTGACCACGTCGACTTCAACAAAATCATTGTCTTCGTAGGCGACTCGCGCGTGTTCGGGGATCGAGTCGGCGATCAGCTGAGCTGCTTGTTCCGGGCTCATCGGCTCTTGCGAATCGGGAGTCGGAGAAGGGGCTTCTCTCACCTGCCCAGGCGCGGTGGGCGGAGTAACGAGAACCGGTTCTCCGCACGCAATGGAGAGGAGAAGAGTGGCGATTAGGGCGCTACGAATCACTGGGCGCCTCCGTTCTGAGCAGCAGGCTGCGCGGGCTGGGCCGCTTGGGGAGCTGCGGCATTGGGCGGCCGCCGGAACGTTGTCGCCAGCGCGTCCACCTGAAGGATGACCTCGTCCGATTCGGAAACCTCCGGATCGTGTAGCGAGACGTTTTCCATGTTGATCGCGCGTTCGATGCTCGTCGTGCTGTAGAAGAACTTCGCGATCTGGTGGAAGCGCCCGGAGACCGAGAGCTGAACCGGAATTCGCACATAATGCTCGGCTTGTTGCTCAGGGCGCGGTTCAACGAGACGAATCTCAAGGCCACTAAGCTCCGCGACCCGGTTCAGATCCTGAAGGAACGCGGGGATCTCCGCGTCCTCCGGGAGGACACGCTTGTTTGCGCGGTCGAGCGCTTCACGGGACGCGAGCTGTTGTGAAATCTCCAAGTACTGATCCCAGCGTTGTTCTGCCGCTGAAAGGTCTTGTCGCAGTTGGCGATGCTGCGATTGCGCGGCGGCCAGCTCATCGGATATCGGCATGTGGAGCGCGAAAAAGTAGATCGCGCTGAGGAAGCCGAGGATCATAATCAGAAGGAATATTTTTGCCGCGAGCGGCAAAGCATCAAATGTCTGATCGTTCTTCTTCTTTGATGTCGCCATTAGTAAATCACCTGGCAGTTCAGTTCGAACTCAATGAGCTCAACATTGGTGGCGCGATCAACGGTCGCCTCGGTTCGAGTGAGCGAGACCTGGTCGAAGAGTTCTGAGAGGGAGAGGCGTCGTAGAAATTCCGCGACGTCTTCGTTGGTACGACCGAGTCCGCGCATGCGGCAGACACGCTCGGCTTCCTCGAAGTGCGTTAGCCAGAGGCGGCGTACATCCCAGCTACGATTAAACGTTGCGTAGGGGTTATCCCGTCGCAGCTGCTCGAGTGCCTCGGGGTCGACCGTCGGCCCGGCACGCTCGCAGTTCGGTTCGTCCGGGGGACAGCGAGTCAAGATGCGGTTGAGTTCCATGATGGCACGTACCGGACCGGTACGAGCGGTGTTTAGCTCGCGAACAGTCGACTCAAGCGCCTGGCTGCTTTCCAGCGCCGCCTGGACTTCCTCGAGACCCGAACTTCGCTCACGCAGCCCGTCGATTCGAGTCTGCAGGTCTCGGTTCGCGGTGCGCTGCAGTTGAAGCTTCCCATCGTACGAGAAGTAGATGAAAGCAAAAATGCCGCAGAGAACGATGGCCGCGAAAAGGTAAATAAAGCCCCATAGCGACGCGCTTCCGCTGGACCCTCCACCGCTCGACGACTTCGCGCGAGCGGCTTCGGGGGCTAGGTTAATCCGAATCATGAGCGCCTCCGCTCCTTCTCTTTCCGTAGGGCGAGCCCCATCGCGACGACTGCCTGCGATGTACGCCCGCGAAGAACCATCGGGTCGATTTTCGAGTCGGGCTGCGCGACCCGAAGTGGATCGAGGAGCTCAACGGGAACCCGAGCGCGATCGTGAATCGCGTCTAGGAGGGCGCGAACGTTGGCCGTTCCACCCGAAACGTAGATGCGGGTGAGATCTCGCTCCCCGCTTGTTGCGAGATAGAAGTCGAGCGAACGCTGAATCTCACCTGCGAGCTGCTCGACGACCTGGTTGATGATCTCAGGGACTTCTCTCGGAACGATTCCCCGTCCGTCTCCACCGCACTTGTAAGCCTCCGCTTCCTCCCGCAGAATTCCCAGCTGACGCTGAATCTCCTCCGTGATGACGTTTCCGCCGTTTGCGATGTCGCGCGTGAAGGCGGTGGTTCCGTCCGCGATGATATTCACAGTCGTCAGCGATGCGCCGACGTGAATCAGGACGATGGTCTCGTGTGGTTCCGGAACGCCGTAGGCCTGCTCGTACACGTTTTGAATCGTGAAGGCATCGAGGTCGACCACCCGGGTCGTGAGCCGGGCTTCTGTCGCGAGGTTCGTTAAGTCCGCGATCTCCTCCCGCTTCGCGGCGACCAGGAGAACGTCCATCTGCTGCTCATCTTCGCGCCGATGCAGCACCTCGTGGTCGATATGCACTTCGCTGATATCGAAAGGGATATGTGTCTCCGCTTCCCATCGGATTTGCTCGGACAGCTCCGCCGGAGTCATCAGCGGCATCACGACCTTTTTGATGATGACGCTATGACCGCTCGCGCGCAGGGCGACATTCCTTCGCCGACTTTTGTGGAACAGCTTTTCGAGCCCTTCCACCACCGCGCTAGCGTTGATGATATGCCCATCGACGATCGTATCGGGAGGCAGTGGATGATATCCAAAGCGGACCAGCTTACGCGTGCCACCTCGTCCCTCTTTGATCTCGCAGACCTTTATCGAGGACGAGCCGATGTCCACTCCAACTAAATTTTTGCCTTCCGACGCCATCGCTCTTCATTCTCCCTGACGTTTTTTGAGTCGTCTGGGTTCCGAAACTGAAGATTTTACAGAGCCCTCCGTCTCATGGCCGATGCCGAAAAGAACGGAAAGATGCAGAACCTATAGACACAGGGTTTCAGAGTGCCGGGGGCTGGCGCAAGAAATCGGCGACTTGCGAGTCGCGCTCGTTGGATCCAGCCTCTTCTCGCTGTGAGAAAACTACTATCAGGAATGATCGTGGCGCTCCTGCTCTGGGCCTCCCCCGGCCTCGCCGAACGGGAGCATCGAGTGCGTCGCGGACAATCGCTCAGCCGCATCGCTCGTCGCTACAATGTCGATGTTCATGACCTCGCCGCTGCGAACGAGCTGCGGGTCACTGCGGAGCTTCGCGAGGGGCAGGTGCTGCGTATCCCAGAGCGCGGTTATTACTACGTCCGCCGGGGGGATTCCCTCAACCGGATCGCGACCGAAAACAACATCAGCGCCGCGGAGTTGGCGCGGGTGAACAATATTTCGCGGAACGCGCCGCTCCGCTTCGGACAGCGCTTGGTGCTTCCGGGGAGCGAAGGTGGTGAGAGCCGAAGCGAGGCCGAACGCCGATGGGGGCGTCCACGTCATCGCGGCGTGGTGCGGTTTATGCGACCGGCCTTTGAGGAAGAAGTCCGCATTCGCCCACTCACGAACCGTGGGGCAATTCGCCGCGGCCCCTTGCGCCGTCTCGCCCACCTTCTACGGGACCGTCGCACACAACAGGAGCGAAATCCGCACGATCGCCTGGTCCGGCTTCTCACGCAGATCTCAGATCACTTCGGAGGACGACAGATTGTTATTCTCTCCGGCTACCGACCCTCCGGAGGGGGGACGCGGGAATCGTCTCGACACGTGAATGGGCGCGCCGTCGATATGCGCATTCGAGGTGTCCCGAACACCGCGCTCCGTGACTATGCCCGCACCCTCGATAGCCTTGGCGTCGGCTACTACCCCAATAGCTCATTCGTTCACGTCGACGTTCGCGATCGCAAAGCTTACTGGGTCGATCGTTCTGGGCGCGGTCAGGATGCGGACTACGTTCGCGATCGGCGCGAACGGGAGACCATCGACCCGCCAAGCGAGTAGCGTTACCGCCTCGGGCGCATCTCGGTTCGAAACGCCTCACTCAACACAGGGTGGGGCGTTTCTGCGTTCGAAACCCGGATTACTGCGCGGACGCGCCGCTCCCGCGTTCCGGGCAGTCGCAGCGTGATCTGAAGTACGCCTCCAAGATGCCGGACTTGGAACGCTCCAAGCCTCCCGCCAACTTCCCAACGACCGAGACTTTTCCGCAGCAATGCGCGCTCAGATCGGTTGAAATTATTTAGGATTTCTCGGGAGCCGAAGGATTCCTGGAGAAGCTCGAAGACGGCCTGTTGCTCGGTCGGTGAGAGCCGTATTGGGAGCTCCCCGGAGGCCTGCGAGGCGATTTCCACCTCGCCGCTTTGCGCATGGGTTTGCGCGAGGGCCGGAGACTCCGCGGAACACAGCGCGAACCCCGACAAGACCAGGGACAAGAACAAGAAGCCACTGAGTTGCGCCCGCACACCCCTCAGTGTACGCGAAGCGCTCTGCTCCGCACTTTCTGCGAGTGAAAATCATTATGCGCGGTCTCGCCTTTCTGGCCTTTTTCCTCTCCGGGGCGTCCAGCCTCATCTTCCAGTCGATCTGGTCCCGTCATCTTGCGCACGTTTTTGGCGCGAGCAGCGTTGCGATCAGTACGACGGTCACCATTTTCATGGCCGGCCTCGGCCTCGGCGCGTACGTCGCCGGTAAGGTCGCAGATCGGATCAAGCACCCGCTGATCTCGTACGGCGTCGTAGAGGGGATTGTCGGCATTTGGGCGCTTCTCGTTCCCTTCATGGTGAACCCCGAAGGCTGGCTCGCGGATGTGAACGCGTACCTCCGAAACGATCTCGGTGCAGAATCCGGCGGCTTCATGATTGCGCGCTTCTTGCTCGTGTTGCCGATCCTCATCGTGCCAACGACGCTGATGGGCACGAGCCTCCCGTTGCTCGCGCGTCACTTCGTCAACCGCGAGACCAAGACCGGTGCGGTCGGGTCTTGGGTCGGCGCGCTCTATTCGGTGAACACCTTTGGTGCCGTTGCAGGCGTGGGTTTTGGCGGATTTATTCTGCTCCCGAACTTCGGCATTTCGGTCACCAACGTTATCGCGGCGTCGATGAACCTTTTCCTCTTCGCGTCCATCTTTCTCTTCCGGCGCTTCTTGTTGCAGGGGGAGTGGGAGCCTGGCGAGAAGCTTGAGTTCCTGCCGGCGAAGGCGAATGCGGCTGCCGACTCCGATGAAGAGGAATCCGACGTTGAAGAATCCGAGGCAAGCGATGAGGCCGAGGATCGAGAAGAGAATGATGGGAAGCCCGCCGACTACCGGTCTTCCGCCAAGGACGATGCGGATGAGATTAAGCCCGGCAGCTCGATTGACCTCGACGCGCCGGCGCTGAACATCCCGCCAATTGCGCGAAAGCTCGCGCTCTTTGCATTCGCCGCCTCCGGTCTCGCATCGCTTTGCTACGAGGTTGTTTGGACCCGCTCGCTCGCGATGACGGTTGGTTCGTCCTTCCAGTCGTTCCAGTTGATGCTGATGGCGTTCCTCATCGGTATCGGCGGCGGTTCTGCCATTGCCTCAGGCGCTATCTCGCACCGGCGCATGCTCAGCACGTCCTGCATCTCGTCGATGCTTCTCGTTCTCTTTGGAACGGCGGCGTGGGGAGTCGACCAGAACCTGACCACATGGGCGATCACAGCGACCGTCTTCATGTTGCCTATTGCGCTCATCTGGGCCGTTGTCGCAGCTCGCCGGGCGTCGGCTCTTGCCGCACTCGAAGATGAAGCGAAACGTCGCGAGGAGTCTGATGACGACGAGGATGAGGAGTTTGAGGCGAGCCAGCTGGTCACCGCGCCGGTCATCCCCTCGCTTCTGGTGCTTACGGTGCCGGTCATCGCTGCACTCGTCACGGCCGTTGGACTCGGCGATGGCGCGCTCGCGGGACTCTCGGGAATCATCGCTGCCGTCACGGTAACGGTCGCGGCGTTCGTTGCGATTATGATCGGTCTTCGCCGATACCCGGTTCTTCAGCTTGCCGTCCTAACGCTCTATATCGCGCTCGCTGCGTTCGTAAACTACGCGTTCCAGGACGAAATCCCCTGCGCGTTTGCGTCGCTTGTCGCGACCCTCGATCGCCTCTTCGATCATGTCGCGCTGGTTCGCGGCTTCATGTTCCTCACGGTGATTCTCTGCGTGCTCCCCGCCACGGTTGGGATGGGCGCGATGTTCCCGCTCGTGCTCCGCATTTGGACCTCGGGAGGGGCCGATATTGGCAAGGACGTCGGCACCGTTTACGCCGGCAATACGCTCGGTTCCATTCTGGGTGCGTGGCTCCCGGGCTTCGTGCTCATGAGCGTGCTCGGCCTCGAGCCGACGATCATCGTTGGCATGTTCGTGTACCTTGGCGTCTCCCTCTTCCTGCTCGTTGGCGCTGCCTCCGATCGAGGTGAAGCCGCGCTTCGCGAAAAGGGCGACGAAGAAGGCGCTCGTAAGCTCGCTCCCCCCACGAACTACGCAATGGCGGTGTATGTGCTCGCGCCGCTCATCCCGCCGATCTGCGTTGTGCTCGGCGTGCTCTGGGGGCAGCCCCACCGTTTCGACCTACTCGAGTCTCTCCGCTGGGATCGCTCCCGAATGACGCTCGGTGTCTTCCGCGTGTCGCTCGCGGAGAACGCCTGCAGCGAGCAATGGGGCGAGCCCGACTTGCTCTATTACAACGACGGAATGTCGACGACTGTGACCGTCGAACGTTGGGGCCGGCACATTGCGCTGAAGAACAACGGCAAGGTTGACGCGTCGAATGGCGACGATATGCCGACTCAGATCATGGTCGCGGCGTACCCGCTCTTGATGCACGAAAACGGTCCTCAAGATTTGGACGTGGCGGTCGTTGGTTTTGGTTCCGGCGTCTCAGTCGGTACTGCGCTCACGTTCCCAACGGCCTCCGTCGACGTGATTGAGCTTGAAGGCTCCATCTTGGATGCTTCTCGTCATTTCGCGGACGTGAACAATCTCGAATACCCACTTGGCGAGTTCCCGTATGTGGAGATGGACCGGCTGACGGTCATCAACGATGACGGCCGAAACTACCTCGCTTCGACCGATCGCGAGTACGACGTCATTGTCTCCGAGCCCTCGAACCCTTGGATCACGGGCGTCTCGGACCTTTTCACGACCGATCATTTCCGAATCACGAAGCGTCGGCTCCGCGAAGGCGGCATCTACTGTCAGTGGGTGCAGCTCTACGAGCTTTCGCCCGAGAATATCAAAACCATCTACCGGACGTTCGCGTCTCAGTTCGAACACGTCGCCGTTTTCGCCGCCGAAGACCTTTCGAGCGATACGGTGCTGCTCGGATCGGACAGCCCACTTCCGCTCGACCTCGGACGCATTCGGCGTGCCTTCGAGCTGCCGGCGGTTGCCGAAGAGCTTGAGCGCGCAGACGTACACTCGCCTTACGATGTCTTTGCGCGAACTCTCATCGCGAGTCGCGACGAGGTCATGAGCTTCTCGCAGATCGAATACCGCCGGCGCGGCGGACAAATGACGGCGTATCCGGATTCGAATAACGACCCCGATATTGGCTGCACCGCGCCGGATTGCCGCCGCGATGCCGTCGTTCTCAACACCGACGACAACGCACATATTGAATTCCAGGCGCCGCGTGACCTCATCGGTTTCGAGCGTTTTGAAGGTTACCTCTCCAACTTCTACTCGCCCGAGTGGCCCTATGGACATGTCTTCGACCACATCTCCGGCTTCGGCGAAGGCGACGCTGCGGCCGAGGCGATGAGCGAGATGGCGATGGCGCTGATCGGCCACGGTAAGAAGCCGGAGGCCGCGCGCTTCATCACGGCGGCGCGTGACCATGGTGATAGCCGCACGACGTTGATCGCCGCGGAAGTTCTGACGCGCCTGATGTCGAGCGAGATGGAGCCTACGCTTTTGGTCGAGACCCCGGTCCCGGGCCCGCAACTTGCCGCGCGCCAAGCGCGACAGCTTCGAGAAGGTTTCGCTGCCGTTCGACACGCTGTCGACCAAGGAAACTTTGTCGCAGCGCTCTCCGCGATGGAAGAAATCCCAGCGCCAGTTCGAATGCATAGCGGCCCTGGCCTGCGCATGCTTCACGGCTACATTCTCTACAAGACGGCGCCGACCTACTCCTCACGTTACCGAGACGCGATCGAGCAGTTTGAAGATTTGATTCGCACCGAGCAGGACTACGTTCGCCGGCATACCGAGATTTACTACTTCCTCGCGCGCTGCCACGATGCGGAGCTGAACTTTGATAAAGCGCTCCGAAATATGCGCGCGTTTGTTGAGCTCCGTCTTCTCCTTCAGGAAGAGCTTCGCCGCGCCGAAGAAGAAGCTGCGCAAGAGGCCAGCGAAGATGGCACAACGGATGCCGAGTCGGCCGAAGGCGAAGAAGCGGACGTCGAAGCGCAGTCTGAGCGAACCGAGCTAGTGCCTGGTTCAAATCGCTAGAAGGGCCCTCTTCCGCCAGGACCGGCGATCCGAGCCTCGGTCTTCCTTCGATATACTCGGCATGTCGTCCGCCCTCCGAAGCTCGCCTCGGCGCCCCTGACGAAAGATCATGCCTTCCATCGATCTGATCCCCGCACTCGCCCCGCCCGGGGAGCGGGCGACCGATCCCAGTGAGACGGCGCCCAGTGAGTCGGCGCCCAGTGAGACCGCGCCAAGCGAAGAGGGCGCCTCGTCCGGAGAATAGAAGCCCAGCGAAGCGAATGAATTAGTCGCAGCGGACTGGGCGAGGACCCGGAACGCGCATTCGCGGAGAGCTGGCGTCAAAGAACTGATCGGGCCGAATCGAGCCTCCCTGGTTTGCCAGATAGTCTGCGAGCTGATCTCGGATCGGAGCGCCGGCGTGGATTTCGACGGCGTCTTCGGGGAGACCGCGAAAGAGAGAAGTCGTCGCCAGATAGTCGCTGGTGATGACCTCAAACTCGCGGTCGTCTGGGATGGCGCGACCGCGCTCATCCACGAGTCGAACCACCGGACCTTCGGGCGTACACTCGGTGATGGCGCGAACGCCGGTGAAGATCAGTACGCCCCCATCCCGCTGTAGATTGTAGGAGAGCATCGCGCGAAACTGAGAGGCGCGCAGGCGCGCCGTTGCGAACCGGTTGTCAAAGGGGAAGGTCTCGTAGAGCGCGCCGTATGTGAGCTCTCCCTCAGGAAGGTTCGCGCGTACACCTCCCGCGTTCAGTAGGGCAATATCTGCTTCGGGACGAACTGCTGCCATCCAATCAGCCAGTGCGTTGCCGAGCGCCGACTCGCCGTCGTAGTCCCGCTCGAACTCCGATTCGAGGGTCACGTTGAGCGAGCGCGCCCGAAGGCTCTCTGCCGCCGCGAGTGAAGGGGCGATGAGCTCCTGCAGGGCAGCCGACGACTCGATCGTTTCGCCTTCATAAATGCACGGGTCCTCGGTGCACATTTCATGGGGCGCGTGAATCTGTTCAATCTCCACCTCATCGCCGCGGACCAAGAGGTCGACTCGGCCAAACGAGCGTCCCAGCGAGAACGATTCGATAATGGCGGTCTCGCCCACTCGATGCGCGACGCCACGGTGCGTATGTCCGGCAACGATGACGTTCACCAGCCCCACCGGGAGGGCGCTGGCGACCTGTAGAATGTGGCCGTTGTCGCATACCGAGAGGTCGGTTGGATCGTCGAAGGAAGAGCACTTCGCACCCTCGTGGGCGGCGACGATGATGACCTGCACACCCTCTTCGCGGAGGCGATTCGCTTCCGCCGTGATGGCTTCTTCGAGTGGAACGATGACGAGGTCATCGACGTTTGCGCGAATAGTCGTGTTTAACGTCTCCTCTGTTGTCACTCCAATAATGCCGATGCGAACTCCCTGGCGCTGAACGACTACGCTTGGCTGCACCCCCGGCCAGTCGATCGGATCTCCATTCCGCATCCGAATGTTGGCGGAGAGGAGGGGGAAATCCGCTTCTTCCGCGCGCGCCCGTAGTGCGCCTCGCCGTCCGCAGGCGAGCTCGTCGCAGTCTCCCTGAGGCGTTGCAAACTCTCCTGCGGGGCCATAATCGAACTCGTGGTTGCCGAGCGTGGCTCCGTCGTACCCAAGCGCGCCATACGCCGCCACGACCGGGGCGCCTTCCGCCAAGTTCGAAGCGATCGTTCCCTGCCACATATCTCCACCGTCGACGAGCACAGCGCCGCCATCTTCTCGGCGCATACGTCGGAGCGCAGCGACGTATCCTGCGAAGCGAGGCAAACGTTCGACATGGCCGTGCACATCGTTGGTTCCGATCACGGTGATTCGAGTCGCCTGAGGGGCCTCTTCCGCAACGACCGAAGGCACGCTCTCGAGCGCGGCCGTCTCTCGAATCCGTGGCGGAGTCGACCCACACGCTTCGAGGGAGCATGCGGAAACGATGGTCAGGAGCGAAATGAAGAGCTGGGGGCGCATGCGCGAGACTCTCCTTTGTTCCTGCCGGTTTCGCAACTCTTGAGCGGGCCGCCTCGCCAGGACCGGGCTTCTCTTCGAGTTGCGGTCCTTGAGAGCTCTGCTCTTGCAAACGAACGTGATGATGTCAGCCTGCCCACCTACCTCCGCCCGCGAGGTAACACTTAGGACCGGCGAAGCCCGCTTCGATGGTTTCCTCCGATCTCGATCGGCCTATGAACACTGCTCTTGAACCCAAACCGGCCGAAGGATACGACCCTTCGACAAAGCGCAGGCTGCGACTTTCGACGTTGGCCTCCTCGGTGTTATTTGCGCTGGCGCTCTCGCTCTTCGCGTACTTCGGGTTTCAGAAGTTTTGGCTCGGTGACGACGGATTTATCAATATTCGCATCGTTCAGAATCTGCTCGAGGGGAATGGGTTCGTCTACAACTCGTTCGAACGTGTTGAGGCGGGGACGAGTCCGCTTTGGCTCGGCTGCATTGCACTCGGCGGGCTATTTGGTTTCTCCCTTGAATGGACCGCCGCGGTTTTGGGATGGTTGATGAGCATCGCGGGGCTCGCGTTTGCATCGTTTGCGTGTCTCGAGCTTCATCATCGACGTGCCTCGCCCCAAGGTTTTGAGTTTCCACTTGGGCTCCTCATCTACGCGTCGGTTCCGGTCGCATGGGACTACGCGACCTCCGGCCTCGAGAACGGCCTCGCACTCGCGTGGATGGGTGGGACATTCTGGGCCTCGGCGCGGGCGCTTCGGGGAGAAGGGTTTCCTTGGACTGCGGCCATTTTGACAGGGCTTGGCCCCCTCGTTCGTCCCGATCTCGCGCTGATGAGCGTGGCTTTCTTTTTGCCCCTTCTGGTGGAACGAACCCACCGCGCGCGCCTTGGTATCGCGGCTGTTGCGGGTGTTCTTCCCGGCCTTTTTCAGATTTTTCGGATGGGGTATTTCGCGGCGATTGTCCCGAACACCGCAATCGCGAAGAGTGCGAGCGAGGCCAACTGGAATCAGGGCTTTCACTTCTTCCACAACCTCTTTGGAACCTATTGGCTCTATCTTCCGGTCGCGCTCGCGTTGCCGCTGATTTGGAGCACTGCGAAGTCGAAACCGCGCCGTCTGCTTGTGCTTGGTGTCTTCTTCGCGAGCCTGCTGCATATGACTTACGTCATTCGAGTCGGTGGCGGGTTCATGCACGGGCGTCTTCTCCTCGCCCCCTTCGCCGCGCTGCTCTTGCCTGTCATGATGGTGCCCATCCGTCTCGGCTTACGTTTTGGAACGTTCGCGTCGGTGATCTGCGTGCTCTGGGCAGGTTTCTGCATTTCGAACCTCCGGCACCCGGTTGAGAATCAGCACGGCATCGGGGACGAGCGAGGTTGGTATATGCGGCGTGCTGGCGTTGAGCGCGCCGTGGACCTGGCGGAACACGCGCGTGATCCATTCGTAGAATCGGTCTACCCCCATCTTGCAGATGTGCGTGGCCGAATCGCGTCCGGGGAGAGCGAAGGGCCGATGGTTCGGATTGTGCTCGGTCGTCACCGTTCGGTGGATGCGCGCGAAGACTTGCCCGCTTGGATGGCGATGGATAGTTACGCGATCGGAATGGTGGGAGTCGCGGTCGGTACGAACGTCCATGTGATCGATCGAGCCGGCCTCGCCGATCCGGTGGCGGCGCGTTTTCAACTCCCCGGGCGCGGGCGTCCAGGGCACGAAAAGCATATGCCCGATGAGTGGGTGATCGCGCGTTTTGCGCGCGAACCGCGGACCGCGAACGAACGGGTCGCCCGGCAGGCTCTCGAGTGCGGTGAACTCGCTGAGTTTCTACGAGCGATCGAAGAGCCAATGAGCTGGAGCCGGTTCTGGCAGAACTTCGCGAATGCCTACCGGTTCACAAAGCTACGCTTTTCGAGCGTGCCGATTCAGGCCCGTGATCAGCTTTGCTCCGCTCAGGAAGACGCCGGCTGACGCGCGTCAAGCCAGTCCCCGATCAGGGGCCAAATCGACGAGACCGCTTCGCGTCCGATCACGATGTCCACGTGCCCACAAGGGAAGACGCGATAGGTCTTGTCGGGGCTTCGACTTCGATCGTAGGCCGCCTTGCAGCTCTCTGGCGGAGCGAGGTCGTCACAGTCTCCCGCGACGACGAGAAGCGGCGTCGCAAGCGTCTCGAAAGCCGTGCCATAGTCGACCCGGCCGTCGCTGCTTTGGAGCGCTACGCGATCACCTCCGGCGAGAATATCGAACGCGATCGAGAGGTTCGTGCGTTCAAACGCAAGCTTCAGATACTCTTCGAGCACATGAGACTCGAGGCTGCCAGGACGCCAGGGTTTCACGGGGGATGGGAGCAGCGGGTTGTCCCACAACGACCGCCGCTTTCGTAGGTGCTTTCCGAGCATCTTCAGCGGTAGCTCAATGGGCCGATCAAGCGCCCCCGTCATCCGCAGGGTGTTGAGCGTGCGGGCCAGCACCTGCATCGGGATCGAGCCCTTCCCGAAGCGATAAGGGGAGCCGAGCGTAACGATGCCCTGCACGTTTCGTCTCAGCTGGGTCGCGCTCGCGCAGTAGCTGATCAAGCCGCCCATGCTGTGGCCGATCAGAAAGACTCGGTCGACGCCCGAAATCCGCATGGCCTCTGCCGCGCAGGAGGGCAGATCTTCTTGAACGTATTCGTCGAGCGCACGAGGACGTCGACCATCGAATCGCAGCGAACGTCCGTGTCCTCGAAGGTCCACGTTGTACACATCCCATCCCGCCTCGGCGAGGTAGGCGGAAAACGAGCGGCTGCTGATATGCCATGTGTATCGGTTCTGTCCGAAACCGTGGATAAGCATCACGACGCCCTTGATCGGCGCGTCGGGGCGGTACTTGCGCACCATTCCGATCGGTTGGCCCGGCGTCATCACAACCTCTTTTACGAAGGTCCCGCGTTGGTTGCCGGTGATCGTCTGTGTCACTCGCTCGGTTCGGAGAATCACCCTCAGGTGAT
>JAHDCI010000262.1 GCA_020629955.1 Myxococcota bacterium
GAAGAAGACAACCGCGACTCCGATTGGTGGCTCTGGACCCTTCCAGAGGACGAGGGCGGGCTTGGCAACTCCCATTTTGTCGGCGAGGCCTCCCAGGGGTATTCCCGCCAAGTTGCGGATGTCACGCTGCTCGAAGAGATGAATCTCGACGCATATCGCTTTAATCCCTCCTGGTCGCGCATTGAGCCACGCAGAGATGAAATCGCCGAAGACGCGCTTACGCACTATGGCGAAGTTCTGGATGCGATGGAGACCGCAGGCATCAAGCCGATGCTGACTGTGCATCATTTCTCAAGCCCGCTTTGGCTCGACGATCCACGTCGCGAAGGAGCGTGCGAGGGCCCAACGGACGACGACCTCTGTGGTCTCGCCCATCCGGAGGGTTCACAGCAGATCATCGACGAGCTCGCAGAACACGCCCGTCTTCTCGCTGAGCGATATGGGGACCGAGTGGATGAATGGTGCACGCTCAACGAACCCGTGAACTACCTGCTCGCTTCGTACGGGCTCGATGTATTCCCGCCGGGACGAAACCTCCTGCTGACGGACTTCGACGCCTTCGTTCGAACCTTCCGAACCTACATCGCCGCGCACGTCGCGATGTACGATGCCATCCGGGAAGCAGATACGATCGACGCCGACGGCGATGGTATCGCAGCGCAGATCGGTCTCTCCCTCAACACGATCGCGTGGAAGCCTTCGCGCCGAAATCGCGCGAGCGATCTCCAGGAAGATATCGATGCCCGCGACCGCGTTTGGTACGTCTATCACCACCTTTTCCCAGACTCGATTCGCGGCGGTCACTTCGACGCCGACCTCGATCAAGACCCGGAAGAAGACCACCCTGAATGGCAAGGCAAACTCGATTGGTTGGGCGTTCAGTATTACAACCAGGCCGGCGTGACGAGCAGTCCGGGCCTCATCCCGGTTGTTCTCGCGACGCCTTGTTTCCCGCCCGATTTCGACTTCGGCGCTTGCTTACCCACCATGGACGAGAGCCACTACATCCCCACGATGCGTTATGAGTATTGGGAACCCGGGCTCTACCAAATCCTCAGCGACATGGCGGACCGATATCCCGACCTTCCGATGACGATCACGGAATCGGGAATCGCGACGGAGAGCGGAACCCGGAGAGCGGAACAAATTGTTCGAACGCTCGAGCAAATCCAGATCGCGCGCGATGAAGGAGCCGATATTCGCGGCTACTACCATTGGTCGCTGATCGACAACTTCGAATGGGCGGAAGGCTACGAGCCCCGCTTTGGACTCTATCGCGTCGATCGGGAGAGCTTCGAGAGAAGCGCAACCGAAGGCGCAAACGTGCTCGGTGAAATCGCTGGGGAACGCGCGATGACCGTCGAGCAACGTGAAACCTACGGAGGGCTTGGACCGATGAGTCCGGAGCCATCCGTCGAGGAATGAAGGGGCGGAGGGAACCATTCTTCACCAAACTACGTAAGAAACCAAAAGCGCCGTTTCAGGAAGCACGTGCCCCTGAGCTGCGTTCGCGGTAGGAAAGACGTGTGTGTTGTGTGATGCGCGGTGGAGACACCGCGTGCTGGGAAAGAAGAGAGAGAATCCGTGGGCAAGCGAGAAGAAAATCGCGCAAAAAGACGCAAGCGCCTGATGGAGGTGACGCTAGAGGAGATGCTGAACCGTGGCGCGAGTCAGGTCAGTGTTGACACGATTACGCGCGCAGCTGGAATGGCGAAGGGTAACTTCTATCGTTACTTCTCCGATAAGCGAGAGCTTGTCGACGCGCTCATTCACCCCGTCGCGGTCGAAGTCCGGCGGGCTTTTCGGCGCGCGGCCGTAAGGCTGGCGTATGCCAAGGGTGAGTCTGAGCTGCAGACCGCCTACAGTCTCCTGGCTGCCGAGCTGATCAGTGTCGCGCTAAAGAACCTCGATATCGTTCGGTTCTACCTTCAGGAGCACCGTAGCCCTGCGACCCCAGAAACGATTGGGCTCCACGAGCTTTCCCAACAGCTCGACGAGGGTGCGATCCGGATCTCCGAAGTCGCGCTCGAGCGGAGGCTGCTAAGCGTCGCAGACGTTCGCGTCACCGCGCTCGCGATGGTCGGAGCGGCGGAACATCTCGCGCTCGCCTATCTCTCGGGCCGGGTCCCGCTCGATCCGATCCCGTCTGCCGCAATCGTCGTCCAAATGGTCCTCAGCGGGATTCGCGGCAACAAATAGCCGTAAGCGCAGGCGCGATTCATTCATAGCGGCTTTTCCAGGCATCCATCCCTCGAAAGCCAAGCGCGTCGAAGCGGGGAAGCACCTCGCTTTCGATCGTCGCATAAAAGATCACCGCAAAGTCTTTCGCGCTGAGCGTTCCGAGGTTGGGCTCCGTGCTCGGTTCGATAACGTGTTCGAAATCGACGACCTCACTTAGCGCCACTCCCGCATAACACCCTCTCTCAAATTGTCCGAGCCTGCGAGACAGCACCCGCTGCGTGTCGGCATCGACTCCATTCGGAGACAGCCCGAGAAGCCATTCGAGTGTCTCCCAGCCGAACGTCGAATGAAGGTACTCGTCTCGCCGGATCTGGCGAATCGTCGCCTCCGCGACCGGGTCCGTGGTTCGAACGACCAACGCCTCGTACATTGGAATCGAGAGCGTCTCGCCGATGCAGCAACTGGTGAGCACGACGTCGATCGCCCACTGAAGAAGCGGAGCGTTCGAGGACGGGGGCGCCGCGTACGGCGGCGTCACAGGTTGAAGCTCGAGCGGCGCTCCGCGGAGCACTTCCGTCATGCGCTGACAGAGTTCTGTATGGCGCGCCTCGTCTGTCAGCAGTCGCGCGAGCGCCCCCGCAAAGGACGCGGGCGCGCCGAGCCTCGTCATCGCGTCGAGCAACGCGGCGAACTCATGAACCGAGGCGTACTCAAGGTTCGCCCGGCGCTCCCAATCGAGCGCAGCAGACCGAAGCCTTGTCTCCGAATACTCCGCGCGCGAGAAACTCTCGAAATCTGGCCAGGGACCGCGATCGATCTGCGCTCGATGTACAGACCTGATTTTCGAGGGCGCGTCTGCCCTGCGGTCTTCTGAGTTCAAAGGTCGGTTGGGTCTGGGATTGGAGGTGCCGGGTTAACACTCACCATCGGCGTCGGACGTGTCTCCGTTCGAGGCGGCGTTGGTCCCGGGTTCACCCGGCGCATCGGCGTTGGCGCGCCCAGTTCGGGTGGCGCCATACGCGTGAGGATGGGCGGCCGCGCTTCGCTTGGTGGAGCAAGGCGCGTTTGAATCGCCGGTTCGCCCTCGGGCTCCAGAATCTCTTCGGGTTCGGCCGGTGGGGGAGCCGGATTTACGCAACACTCGGGGGGTTGGACCGCCGCACCACTCGAGCCGACTGTGGCCTCCGTTTGCTCGGCTTCTCCCTGCTGGGCGTTGGTCGACTCGGGAGGTGCGTTCGAACCGCAACCTACGAGAAGCGCGCTGGACACCAGAAAACGGAGCGTCTTTTTTCGAACCGGCATGGAGGAAGCGTATCAGAAACTCGCCCCGCCACACTCACTCCCACCGGAAGAGGGCCTCAATATAGAGACAGGCCTTAGAGCAACCCAAGCTCGAGGAGGGCGTCGTCGGTCATGCGCGCTTTGGTCCACGGCGGATCCCAGACGAGCGACACACGGGCCATCCGAACGGTCTCCACCTCGCTCACAGCCTTGGCAACGTCGCGCACGATTTCACCCGCCACCGGGCAGCCTGGTGCGGTCAATGTCATGCGCACCTCCACGTCTCCAGCATCGTCGACAAGAAGCTCATAAATGAGCCCCAAATCATAAACGTTGACCGGAATCTCGGGGTCGTAAATCTCCCGCAGCGCCTCAATAACGGATTCTTCGACCTCCGACTTCGGAGCAAGCCGATGACTCGATCCCTCCCGCTGAACTTCCTGCGGCGTTTCATCGCGCGGCTTCGCTTCCGCCTGCAGCAAAGGAAGACGACGACGGTCCTTCGGCGCAGGCGCGATCTTATTGACCTTGAGGTCTTCGACGTCGAAATCACGAGCCATTTGGCAACCCTGTGCCATTCTGGACGACTTCGCCACCCACGGCCGCGGGATTCGAGAGATGGGTCCTTCAACCACGTGTGAAACGAAGCGATCTCGCGTTTGAATCGGACGATTTTTTTGCCGCACTGCGTCGCAAAAGTCGAACTCGATATACGTGACGCCCGGCCAAGAATCTGTTAGCGGGAGAGGATGCCCATCACGATCATTGGCAGCGGTCACTTCCTTCCAGGAGAGCCGATCACAAACGACGATCTCTCGCGCGTCATGCAGACGAGCGATGACTGGATTCGCCCCCGCACGGGCATCGCACAACGACACTTCGCGCGAGAGGGCGAAGGCGTAAGCGATCTTGGAGTCGAGGCAGCGAAACGCGCGGTCGAAAATGCGGGTATCGCGGCGGAAGAGATCGACTTCATCATCTTCGCGACGATGACGCCGGAGCACGTCTACCCGGGCAGCGGCTGCCTACTCGGTGCCAAGCTCGGGATTCCTCGAGTGCCAGCACTCGATATTCGCCAGCAGTGCGCGGCCATGCCCTACGCGTTCCAACTCGCCGAAGGCCTGGTGGCCTCTCGCGCCGCCAAGACGGTTCTCGTCGTGGGAGCAGACGCACACGCTGGAATGATGCCTTGGGAAGACTGGGACGTGTTACGGGGTGAGAGCGACCGCGAGGTCAGCGAAGAGGCCTACGAAAAAGCAACCCGGCACCGCGGCGTATCGGTCCTCTTCGGCGACGGCGCGTCGGCGCTGGTGTTGCGTGAAGCGCCAGAGGGACGCGGGCTTCTGGGTACCCAACTCCATTCGGACGGCCGCAGCTATGAGCATATCTATGTGCCGGGCGGAATGTTTACGAAGCTCCCCTACGCGCATCCAAGCGTTTACGAATCGGAGTCGTACCTTCCGGTCATGAAGGGCCGCGACCTATTTAAGAGCGCGGTGACAGAGCTGACCCGCACGGTTCGCGGAATCCTCGATGAGCACGACGTCGATGCTTCGACGGTCGATTGGTACATCGCGCATCAAGCGAACGACCGTATCAATAACGCGGTGCGAAACGCGCTGGGTGTCGAAGCCGAAAAGGTGCCGTCGAATATCGAACGTCTCGGGAATACATCCGCCGCAACCATCGGGATTCTGATCGACGAGATGCGGCGAGATGGGCGCCTTCAGGAAGGGCAGCTGCTCTGCTTCCTTGCGCTCGGCGCCGGCTTGAACTGGGGTGCCGCCCTGATGCGCCTCTAACGGCGCTCCCGACCGAGACGTTCGCGGACAGCACGTTCGCCAATCGCGAGGAAGCGCGCCAGGCCAAGTGCCGCACCGGTGTGTCTTCTCCGCAAAGCAACCTGGGGTGAATACCGCTCACCCTCCCCTCACTCACCAACCAATCATTGTCCGGCCCTGAAATGGAAAAAGCGCTTTGCGATACAGGCCGGATTCGCTAAGGAGGCTCCGTGG
>JAHDCI010000263.1:0-1866 GCA_020629955.1 Myxococcota bacterium
GGAACATGAAATTCGCTATTGAGCATGATGGGATTGCTCGAACGGATGACGCTGCCGTTGGACATCACAGTGGACGATTCCGTGCTGCCTATCTGAGTGCTCTGGGCACCGTTTAACAGCGGAATCGACCTCGGATGGATCGCGGTCCGTGTGTAGCAGCCAGTGACCAACGCGAGCGTAAGCGTCGCGATTCCTCCCACCTTCATCATGAAGTGAGTCAAACAAGAATGAAGAGAGATGGCAAGACGTTCTTCCGAAGTTTGCGTTGTTCGGAGCCGCACAGTGAGCCTTGCGCGCCCAACTGCTCCTTTGTACAGTGCTCCTCGTGTCCGACCCGAAGTCCAGCTTCTCCTTTTCCGAAGACCGCGAGCGCCCTTGGGGTCCGCGGCTGAAGGGGATCGATGCGACGATCGATTCTTGGAAAGAAGGCGGCGTTTACGATTGCATGGCGCTCGATCACACGACCGAGCCGAAGCTGGCGCAGTCGGTGCCCTTTCCTTCCGAGCTCTCCGAGAACGTAAGGAATGCGCTAAAGAAGCGCGGGATTCAGGAGCTCTATGCGCATCAGGCGCGGGCGTTCGAGCTGGGGCGGTCCGGGAAGTCCTTTGTGGTGGCGACCCCGACAGCTTCCGGGAAGAGCCTTTGTTATAACCTGCCGATCCTCGATCGCTTAAGCCGTGATCCCGATGCGCGGGCGCTCTTTCTCTACCCGACCAAAGCGCTGAGTCGCGACCAAGAAGATGCGCTTCGGGGCATGCTCTCGGAGGCGGGGCTGAAGCATGGCGCGATCACCTTCGATGGGGATACGCCAGGCGATGCGCGCAAGGTCGCGCGGCAGCGGAGCGGTCTGATTCTGACCAATCCGGACATGCTGCACTCGGGGATTCTTCCGCATCATACGTCGTGGGCGCGGCTCTTTTCGAACCTGCGTTTCGTCGTCATCGATGAGCTACACGCCTATCGCGGCGTCTTTGGTTCGCACCTCGCGAACGTGCTCCGAAGGCTGCGGCGCATCTGCCATTTTCATGGGTCGGACCCAACCTTTATTGCGGCGTCGGCGACGATCGGAAACCCGCGCGAGCATGCGTCGAAGATTCTCGGCAAGCCCGCGGAGGTGATCTCGGAGAGCGGCGCACCGAGCGGGGCGCGGCGCATCATGCTCTACAACCCGCCCGTCATTAACCCCGAGCTTGGGGTGCGCGCGAGCTATATCAAATCGGCGGTGCGTCTCGCGGAAGACTTGGTCCGCGCGAATGTTTCGACGTTGGTCTTTGGGCAGAGCCGGAACTCGGTCGAGGTCATGCTCAAGTATCTGCGTGACCGTCTGAAGAAGGATGCGGGCTTCGATCCGGATTGGGTGCACGCCTATCGCGGCGGGTATTTGCCGAATCAGCGGCGCGAGATCGAGCGAAGACTGCGGCAGGGAGATATCCGCTGCGTCGTTGCGACAAACGCGCTTGAGCTTGGCATCGATATCGGTGCCCTCGATGCGGTCGTGTGCGCAGGTTATCCGGGATCTCTCGCAGGAACGATGCAGCGCTTTGGTCGCGCGGGGCGTCGCGAAGAGCCGGCTGTGGGCATCATGGTGGCTTCGAGCATGCCCCTTGATCAATTTGTCGCGCGCGCGCCCGAGCAGCTGATCACGGCCCCGATCGAACATGCGCGGATCGATCCGAACAATCCCGAGATCCTGATCCAGCATCTGAAATGCGGCAGCTTTGAATTGCCCTTCGAGCTCAGCGAGAGCGAATCCTTCGGGGACCTGCCGAAAGATGAACTCGAGGCAGCGCTCGGCTTTCTCGCCGATCATGGCGTGGTGCATCCCGAGCCGAACGCGGATGGGGAGACCGTCTTTCATTGGGCCAC
>JAHDCI010000263.1:1966-5446 GCA_020629955.1 Myxococcota bacterium
TACACCACCGCGATGAAGCATACGAAGGTGACGATCCTCGACGAGGACAAGGACGCCGTCGTCGGAACGCGCGAGAATATTCTCGTGGGCTATGGCGACATCTCGGTCGTGCAGAAGGTTGTCGGCTACAAAAAAATCAAGTTCCACACGCACGAGAATGTCGGATACGGCGACGTGCATTTGCCGGCGATGCAGATGCACACGATGAGCGTCTGGATGACCTTCCCAGAAGTAGTGCTTGAAGAGTTCATGCGGCAGCACAGCATCGACCGTCCGCGGGTGATCGACGCGCTTCGCGGGCTCCTCCGTGCGATGCATGTTGTCGGTGCGATTTCGTTGATGGTCGACCCGCGAGATCTCGGGACGGCGCTCGAAGATCAAAACGGGCAGGGTGGTCCTTCGACGGGCGAAAAGGAACCGGGCGCGCGCTTTGATCCGACGCTCTTTGTTTACGATCAGATACCGGGCGGCGTCGGACTCGCGAGCCGTCTTTTTGAAGAACGCGAGTCGCTCCTGATTCGGGCGCGCCGTTCGATCGAATCCTGCTCCTGCATCTCCGGCTGTCCGGCGTGCATTGGTCCCTCCGCGGATGCGAGCCCAGAGCTTGATCTTAAGCGCCGGAACCTCACGACCTCGCTCCTCGATTTCGTCGGCATCGGCATCGTTCACTGACGGACGATCGATGAGCTCGCTCAAGAAAAAGCTGTCTCGTCTTGGAGGCGCGGGCCCGGGAAGTGTCGGCGGTTTTGGCAGCAGCGGCATGCGGCGGGACCAGAAGCTCGACGCCCTTCGCTCTGCCATTCGCGGCATTGAAGACCGGGAAGAAGATCCAAGTGAAGATCTCGAGGCGGGGGCTTCGGCGCTTGGTAGCTTGCTCAGTCAACGCGCGTCTCGCCCGGTGCTTCCGCCGAGCGGCAAGAAGCTTCCGGGCAAGAACGAAGAGAGCGAACACGGAACGCTTCGAGTGGTTGAGTCGTGGATTGGGCCCATCGATACCCATGGCCGGATTCGAGCCTCGCTTGCTCTCGAGGCTGCGCCGAAGGTTGTCGCCTCGCTCTCGATCGATCCGCGCTTTTCGGAGACCGACGTTCGCGGCGCGCTCTATATCGATACCGAGACCACCGGGCTTTCGACCAGCGCAGGCACTGTTGCGTTCTTGATCGGCTACGCCTATTTCGAAGACGAATCGCTTTGCGTGCGGCAGCTGCTTTTGCCGGCGCTCGGTGCTGAGCGCCCCATGCTTCACGACCTCGCCAAGCGCATCCGCGAAGCCACAATGGTCGTGAGCTACAACGGGAAGAGCTTCGACTGGCCGCTGCTGCGGACGCGCTTTCTCATGAATCGCGTGCCGACCCCGCCGCTCCCGCCGCATCTTGATCTGCTGCATTGCAGCCGTCGGGTCTTTAAGCGCCGAATGGATTCGGTGCGTCTGGTCGACATGGAACGCGAGCTTCTCGGCTTTGTGCGCGAGCACGATATCAGCGGCGCGGAGATCCCGGAGGAGTTCCTTCGCTTTGCAAAGAGCGGGGATCCAGGCCGCCTCGATGAGGTCATCGAACACAACGGGCACGACCTTGTTGCTCTCGCGGCGATCTTGGGTGAGCTCGCCCGCCGCTTCGAAGAAGTGCGCCGGGAGGATGACCCGCTCGATCATCTCTCCTTCGCGAAGGTTGCGGAGCGCGCGAAAGATCATGAACGGGCGATGGCTTTCGCCGAAGCCGCTGCGCAGGGTGGCGCCGATGCGGACGCGACCTTCGAAGCGTGGATGATCGCGGCGCGGACGGCTCGGCGGGAGAAGGTGCTCGAAGCGGAGCATCGAGCGTTATGCGGTGCGCTTCACATTGCGGGCCGTACATCGATCTCGGAGCTGTACCTCGCGACGGCGCATCTTGAACTCTCGAAGCATTACGAGCACCGGCGAAAGTCGTTAGGCCTCGCGCTGATTCACGCGGAAGAGACCGTGGCGGTCGAAGAGGAAGAGGGCTGCGAAAAGCGATGCGCGCGTTTGCGGCGGCGTCTTGAACGTCTTGAGCGCCTCCGGCGGCAGACAAAGCTCTGACCGCCGCCGTTTCGCCGAGAACGCGGAGCCTTGCGTAATCGCACGAAAGACAAAGAATGTACTCATGTCCGGAAACGCCCAGCTTGCCGTAGCGCTTCATGGACTCACGGTGCTCACCTATCTCGGGGGCCGCGTGAGCTCCTCGAAGATCGCGAAGAGCATCAATACCAACCCCGTTGTGGTGCGGCGCGTCTTCGGCAAGCTTGCCGAAAGCGGGATCGTCTGTTCGTCGACCGGTAAAAACGGGGGCTTTGCGCTCGCGCGCGAGGCCGGCGAAATTCGCGTATCGGAAGTCTTCAAAGCGCTCGAAACCCGCACGTTCACCGTGCACTCGAACGACCGCAACCAAGCGTGCATGGTCAGCTGCGGCATCAAGCCCGCGCTCAATGGCCTCTTCGCCGAAGCCGACCAAGTGCTCTTTCAGGAGTTCGAGAAAACTTCCCTGGCTGACTTTGCGACTCGCGTCTCGAAGCTTGCGGACGAAGAACATCGCGCCGTAATGACGCGAGACTAGGGACTGTCCCTAGAGCTTCGACGGCAACGGCGAAAAAAGTTCGATTCGGGTGTTGACGCTTCCCGAGCCCATCCTTAGGTAGTTTTCTGTAACCAACGCAGTTACCGTTTCGGCCTCGATGACGCCGGAATGCTCAGCTCAAAGCGTGGCGCATTCGCCCGCAAAATTAGGAAAAGGAAACGTTCATGTCTCGATTTGAAAACAAGGTTGTTGTGGTCACGGGTGGAAATAGCGGCATCGGCTTTGCGAGTGCGAAGCGCTTCGCGGACGAGGGCGGCAAGGTCGCGATCGTCGGTCGTAGCGAAGACAAAGTTCGCAAAGCGGCCGAAGAGCTCGGCGTTCTCGGGGTCGTCGCGGACGTCACCGATACCAAAGCGCTCGATGGCGCATACGCGCAGATCCGAGAGCGTCTCGGACCGATCGATGTTCTTTTCGCCAACGCAGGCGTTGCCTTCTTCTCGCCCGTTGAAGAAGTCACCGGAGAGTTCTTCGACCAGATTACGAATATCAACCAGCGCGGTCTCTTCTTCACGATTCAGCGGGTGCTTCCCTTTGTGAAGGAAGGCTCCTCGATCGTCGTGAACACCTCGGTCGTGAACGAGATTGGGATGGCTGGCGCGTCGGTCTACTCGGGCACCAAGGCTGCCGCCCGCAACTTCGTCCGCACCTTCGCGAACGAGCTCGCGCCGAAGAATATCCGCGTCAACGCTGTTGCACCTGGGCCGGTCGAGACCCCGATCTTTGAAAAAACCGGCATGCCGGCCGCCGATATGGAAGGCATGGCCGCGGGCCTCTCGCAGAAGATTCCACTCGGCCGCTTCGGAAAGCCGGAAGAGATCGCCTCCGCCGTCGCGTTCCTCGCGTCGGATGAAGCCAGCTTTATCACCGGCGTCGAGCTTCCCGCTGA
>JAHDCI010000264.1:0-2040 GCA_020629955.1 Myxococcota bacterium
AAGAGGGCCCTTCTCGCGATTTGAATCACGCACTCGAGGTAATGAGCGGCTCCATGATCGAGCGAAAGCGGGCGCTCCACGCGCATGGCGTGAGCTCCTCCGGATGCAGCCTGACCAGACGGGTGTTTGAGCGTGCGTGCACGACGTTTCCGTGACGGCCTTTGACTTCCGCATCGATCCGAAAACTCGTCCGCCCGAGATGAGACGGTCGTAGCTCGATGGTCAACTCGCCTTCGCCCCTCACCGGTGAGAGGTAATCGATTTCGTGATGCGCGATCACGTGGAACTTATCGGGGTTGTCTTCCACCGGATCTTGCCAGCGAAATCCAAGCGACTGAAAGAGTTCACCGCGGGCGCGCTCGATAAAAAGCAGATAGCGCACGTTGTGCAAGATATTCAGGGCGTCCAAATCGTCGAAGTAGACGCGCTGAATCGAACGGAAAGGGATATCAATATGCGCCATGCGGCTTTCGTAGCATCGATGGTGATGCCTTGAGGGGAGAAAACGCGGGGGATCGGAGAGAGTGTTCTTCCGCAGCGTTATTCGGTGAACCGATCGCGCCCTTCGGATTCCCACCAGCGACGATACTTGCGCTGCGCGACCTCGCGATCATGCCGCGAAAGTGCAGGATGAAACCCGTAGTATTCCTGCGTCTCTTGTTTGAGTTCATCGCCGGCGCGCCCACGAAGCTTCTCGTCGCTATGAAGCAGGGCGTCGATCAACCATTCGATTCGGTGCGCGTCCCCACGCTTTCGCTCCCACTCTTCCCACCGGCGCGGCGTCGTCCCAAAATCCTGACAGGTGATGGTGCAAAGCGCACGGTGGGCCGCCTCGCGTAAGCGACTCTCCTTCGCCGAGAGCAGCTCTACGCAGAGACGAATCGCCTTTGCATCCCGGAGCTCGCCAAGAGCGGCAACCGCGCGAGCACGCTGACTCGCGCTCCGGCGCGGAACCCGAGCGGCGGAACGAATCATCTCAAGCATCCCGAGGAACTCGGGGCGATGCACGCGAAGGAGCCGGAGGATATCGATCGCCAGCGCGGCGGTCCCTTCGTCCGGATCGAAAACACGTCGTCCGAGCGCTGCGACCATCTTTCGGTGCGAAAATTCGCTCGCGACCAGCGTGGCGTAGAACCGCTCATCCGCGTTGTCCCGTTCGAGAAGCGAAAGCGCGTAGGGCACCGCGCATTCGCCGAAGCGAACGATCGCGCGGCTGATCGCCGAGACGTCCTGCCCGCGGGGGAGCCTCCGGTGTGGGCGATTTCGATCGAACCAAAGAGGCCCCGGGAACTCGCGAACAAGCACGGGAAGCGCGGCCTCTCCGGCGCGCACCACCGCATCGATCGCCGACTCGGAATCATCGTCGGGCTTCAGTGCCTTGAGCTCTCGGACAAGCGCTTCTTCGTCCTCACCCATATCGACGATGACCGATGGCCCGCCGGGGTCGATGGGAAGATGCGTTGGAGGAGGAGGCTCGCTGCTCGCGATCTGGCCCGTTGCCCGAGGTGAAGCGGAGGGGGTCACCCCCTTGAGGACCGCTTCCGAGAGAGCCACCTCTGGGGGGATCGATTCGAAGACGCCCCGCTGCAACTCTGCGGCTTCCTCCGCAGTGAGCGGCGCGATCTCAATATCGAGATCGTCATCGTCGTCTTCCGCGGGCGCGCTATCTGAATCCTCCGCAAGATTCGCGTGCTCCCTCGTTGCTGGAATCACGGCTTCTACCGTGGGGGCATCGCCAGAGGGTTCCCTCTTCGGTGGCTCTGAGGCGCGAGCTTCCTCTTCGAGCTCGTCCGCCTCCTCGTCGCTCAAAGGGGCGACCGTCAGCTCCGGCTCATCGGCGACCTCATCGTCGTCTGAAGGAACCACCTCGAGTACAGGCCGGCTCGAGGAACGCTTTGGTGGAGGGCTGGAAATCACGACCGAGCGCATCGGTCGAAGCGTATCGTTTGGCTCCGCTTCTTCCGGCTCACTCGGAGCTGCACTTTTGAGCGTGTCCGCTTCAGGCTCTGGCGCAGTGGACGCTTTTGCCGATTCCAAAGA
>JAHDCI010000264.1:2140-5433 GCA_020629955.1 Myxococcota bacterium
GACGCTTTTGCCGATTCCAAAGAGGGTTCTTCGCCATTTGAGACGGAGCCCGGCGGCGTTAGGTCGGGATCCGTTTTTCGCTCGCCCTGGGTCAGTTGAGGAAGCGCTCCGGGCGCCGGCGGCGGAGGCGCGCTGCGAGGTACCCCCAGAACCCCGAGCGCTTCGGAACCTGCGAGCGTCGAGCGACGAGGACGCGCCTTGCGGTTGCTCTCCGGCGTTCCTCGTTCGGCGGATTCGCGCTCCGATACTCCCGCACCGTGTTCTTCCAGCGTCTCCGCCGGCGCAGATGCAGGAACCTTCGGAGGTGCGGGAAAATGTACTTTTGTCGGGCTCTCGACTTCACCAAGAGTTGGGCGAAGGGTCGGAACACGGCGCTTATTGGTCGAATCGTAAGCCGGGGTATCCGCCTCGTGATCGGGCGGAGGGGCAGCGACGGTGTCGTTTCGATTCGATTCTTCCGCCGGCCCGACCTGAACGTGATCGGTGCCCGATGCGCGCCGGACCTTCATTTGGAGAATCAGCTTCTGAAACGCTTCGCTGACGCGCGGCGCGAACGCGACGAGCTCCGGGATATCCGCGAGCCCAAACGCTTCTCCGCCACGGTCGCCGTAGACCATCAGCACGACGCGATCCCGAATTCGCAAGGGCAGGAGCGCCGCCGGCATGGCGTCATCTCGGCCCAACTCGTGGCGAACGTTTCGGTCCGTATTCGAATCATCGAGTTGCGTGATCACCGGTACGCCGCCTTCCGCGACGAGGGAGAACGCGGAACGCATCAAGAGGGGTACCGAGACGCGCTGAATATGATCGGGGTGCAGCGAACTGCCCACCATATCCATGCCTTCGATCGCCTGCTCGTGGACGACAAAGAGTGCCGTGCAATCGAAGAACTGCCGCGCGAATGCGAACACGACTTCGAGGATCTCATCACGGGAAGCCGCCGCGGAGAGAAGATCGACAGCTCGTTTTGCCGTCAGCGGGCCGCGCAACTTCAGGAGCGCCTCACTCTTCGGCTCCGAAACCCGGATCTTGGGACGGCCCTTCGGGTTCTTCTTCGCGGCCTGGCCGATAACCTGCGCGCCCCCTACACGAACGCCCGCCGCGTCCACGGAGGCAGCAGGGCTTGCGGGAGCGGACGGCAAGTCGACCTTCGCAAAAGAGGGTCGCGAGCCTGCGGCTTCGGCAGGGGTCAAGACCGGCGCGGGCGGCGCTTCGGTCTTGCTCTTCGTCTGCTCAAGCGGCGCGACATACGGAACATCGCCCGCATTCTGAGCACGAAGTTTTTCGGTGAGACGGAGCATCCGCGGCGTCATATCGATGCCGAAGTGATGCCGAAGGGCAGAGGCCATTCGGACTTCACAAATCACACGCTGAGAAATCGTCACCCCGAGCAGAAAACCGAGCTGCGCTTCAACCCGTGCTTCAAGTGGCTCGGAGACCGCCACCACGAGACCGCCCTCGGTCGAGGAGAGGGGCACCAAGCGATGACGTTCTGCGACCTCTCTCGGAACCAGACGGACAAGGTCCCTCGGGACCTTCATCACCTCATCGCGTGTCGCGGGGAGAAGTCCATGCATCGCGGCGCAGTAGGCCGCCATGATGTTCTCAGGAAGAACACCGAGCTCGAGGAGCACCGTATCCATCTTGCCGCCCGACAAAACCTGACGCTGAATCGCCTCTTCCATCCGGCGGACGGAGAGTCGCTGATCGCGAATCAGTAGAGAGGTCAGAGCAGACATAAAATCAAAATTAAGCAGCGTTCGCTGCGCGCGCGATGTTCGCTTTCCCGGAAACGTGTGTCAACGAAGGAAGTCACGCCTTTCACAGCAATTCGAAAGCGAGCTGGATTTTTGAACTGAAAACCGAATCAGCGCGGCGAGGATCTCGCCTCGTAAGGCGCTTCACTCGATGAACATACCATGCAATTCCAGCGGGCATTTCCCGTGATTGCGCGGATCGCGTTTGGAAAACCCGGAGGAGTTGAATCGACGCCGCGGTCGCGCCGTGCCGATCAATCCGCCGCTTTCGCGGCTTTTCGGTCCCGTCTCAGATCGATTAGGTACGCGATACCGACCGAAAGGAAGTAGAGAATCACCAAGGGAACGAGCATGATCAGCTGCGAAGAGACGTCTGGGGGAGTGAGGAACGCAGCGAGAAGAGCTGCGACGAGCACCCACCATCGGGAAAACGCCCACAGCGCTTCCCAGCGAACGAGTCCAATCATCGAGATGAACGTGACAACCACGGGAACCTCGAAGGTCGCGCCAAAGGCGAGGAGCAGTCGCGTCGCAAAGGAGAGGTACTCGTCGATCATGATCGTTGGCCGCATTTCGATCGCCTGCGACGGCAGAGGTCCCGCGTAGCTAAGAAAGGTCTCGAAGCCCATCGGGAAAACGATGAAGTAGCCGAAAAGAGCGCCGCCGGCGAAACACGCGGTCGAAACCAAGACGAAGGGAATCGCGATCAGGCGCTCTTTGCGATAGAGGCCGGGGGCGATGAAACCCCAGATTTGCCAGAAGACCCACGGTGAACCGAGCAGCAACGCCCCGATCAGGCTGACTTTGAGATAGGCGAGGAAAGGGTCGACGAGGTTTTTGAAGTGAATCTCCGGCTCAATCCCAAGCTCACGATATGCGAGTACGAGCGGCGCGAGAATCATATCGAGTAGGGCTTCTTTAAAAAGCCAACAAACCACCACGCATGGGATCAGACCGATGAGCGCCCGGATGAGACGGCTGCGGAGCTCTCCGAGATGATCGAAGAACCCCATCTCAAGATCGTCTTCAGGCCCTTCTGGTTCTGCCGCGCTTGGGAGCTTCTTCTCTTCGCTCACGCGTCCTCCGAGACCGGCTCGGGAGCGCGGTGCAACGATTCGCGCGCGATCGGCCCCTCAATCGCATTCTCGGTGCCGAGGGGCGCGGCCTGCTGCGCGACGCGCTGAGCGTGCTCGAGATCGGCTCCTTCGGTGCTTCGCTCCCGCGCCCTATCCTCCGGATTGAGCGACGGCTTCGCTGGGACGGCTGCGGCACCTGTCGCAATCGCTGCGATCGGCGCTTGAATCTCTTGGCGGACGGCCTTGAGTCCAACCGGGTCTGGATCGCGCATCAGATCGTCGAGACCCGCTTGACGCCGAAGCTCCGAGCTCGCTTTGCGAAACTCGCGCAGCCCCTTGCCAACGGCGCGCATGAAGTTGGGCATTTTACCGGGGCCGACCGCGATCAAAATCACGATCGCCACGACCATCATCTCTCCGGCGCCAATACCAAACATTGAAGCGAATCATGGGGCCAAGG
>JAHDCI010000265.1 GCA_020629955.1 Myxococcota bacterium
ACGCTCGGAAGGCGCGTCACCCACTCGGCCGACTCGCGGATCTCGCTGAGTGTGCTCGTAGAGCGGTTCGGTCCGCAGACCTGGTTGCGCCCTTCCTCTTTCGCGAGGTGGCAAAGTTCGTCGGCGTTCGCGAGCAGAGCGAACGCGCTGCCTGCGCCAGGCTCGATCGTCGCGACGCCCGCCGAGGCGGTCAGCGGATAACTTCGCCCGCTACCCGTCACCGAGAGTGAGTTCACCTTGGCAATCAGGTTTTCCGCGAGCTGCAGCGCTTCCGGTCCAGTCTCGTCCGTGGTGACCGCAAACTCATCACCACCGATTCGAGCAAGCACGCCAGTAGGCACCTCTTCGCGGAGCATCGACGCGACTTCCGCCAGCGTTTGGTCGGCAAGCTGCGGCCCCATGGCATTGTTCAGCGTTCGAAAACGATCGAGGTCGAGCAGAATAATGCTGCCCGTCGGCGCGCCCGCCTCACCGGCCTGCGTCAGTGATTCTGTGAGGCGAATCAGCAGCGACTCGCGATTCAGGGTGCGCGTCAGCAAATCGTGGCGCGTCAGAAAATCGAGGCGCTCTTCCATTAGCCGCCGAAGGTCAACTTCATTCTGAAGCTGTTCGACAAGCTCGGTGAGTTCTTGCGTTCGCTCGGTCACCCGCGCTTCGAGCGCGCGACGAGACTCTTCGAGTTCCCGCACCAGGCGCTTTCGCTCAAGCTGCGATCGAACGCGCGCGTGCAATTCCTGAGGACGGACCGGCTTCACGAGGTAGTCATCGCCGCCCGCGGCGAACCCCGCCGCGACATCTTCTCGGGAGCCTGTCACGAAGAGCACGGCAGCTTCGCGGGTGCGGGGGTCTTGGCGGAGGCGCCGACAGACTTCGAACCCACCAAGGTCGGGCATGTCCACGTCGAGCAGGAGCAAATCTGGCGTTCGTTCGCGCGCCAGCTCGAGAGCTTCCAGGCCCCCCTGCGCCCGAACGATATCGTACTCGCTGCCGAGGAGCCCAGCGAGCACCATTGTGTTCGCACGAACGTCATCAACGATGAGAACGCGTGGTTTGGTCCGCGCGGACGGAGCTGAGGGGCGACGAGTCATTGGGATTGCAATGAGCAAATATACATGGAGCTGGTCTGAAATGAAACGATCGCGCCACGCTTTCTAACGCGGATCGATCACCCAGATGGGGCCTCCCGGAAACCGTTTCACAATCGCAAGTTTGCCTCCGCTTGCAGCGCCGCTCGCTCGCAGCGCCGCTCGTTCTTTAGAGGGGAGCCGAGATGGTTCCCGGAGAGGTATCGGTCGCCTTTGGCTCGTGGAGGCCAAACACCAGCGCCGCGAAAGCGTCTTCGCCGGGTGGAGGCACTGCGCCCTGCCCTTCGGCTTCTGTCTCCAGCATGTCTTGAAGGCCCTCATCGACCGTGTCTTCCGACGAAGACGCTGCCAACAGCTCCTCCGAGATGTCCGAAATCTCGCGCTTCGATGTCGCACGGGATTCATCTCCACCAAAGAGTACGAGTGCGCTGAGGCCCGTCGGCTCCTCGGCGGATACGATTGCGCTATGAGCGGGCTTGCGAGGTGTTGCCGTGACCGGTTGAGTTCGGGCAGCGCTCTTCGTCGCGATCTCCGGTCCAGGCTCCATGTCCGGCTCCGGAACATTCTCCGGCGGGTTCGCACTTGCGTCGTTCGCGGGAATCCATCGCGCCACAAACGAACGGAAACGCTCTCGCTCGGTGTATGCCCAATAGAGAAGCCCGAAGAACGCGACCGCGAGGGGAATCGCAGCAAGCCCTATCCCTTCGCCCTCGCCGAGGTTCTCTTCCTCTGCCCGCTCGGGCTCAGGTGACTCTGCCGCTTCGCGTGCTTCTTCTGCGACGCGTGCTTCTTCTTCGACTTGAGCGAGCTGCGCTGCAGCGTCCTCTCCAATCCGGCCCGCGGCAAGATCCTGCTCGGCCATCATTCGATCGAGCGCCGCCTGATGAAGTCCGCTCTGAGCGCTCTCCGGCGCGAGCCATACGGCCCGCCGAAGCCAGCGTTCTCGATCGCGCGTCGATGTCTCGGGCGCGTTCGCCGCGCGCGCATAGATCTCCGCGATTCGTTCCGCACCAGGTGGGTCGGCATGTTCCTGCAGGACGCTCTCCACGAGCGCGATCGCCTCGAGGAGTTCGCCTTCTTGAAGCTTTGTCTCCGCGTTTTCGATCGGGCCAAGAAGAGGTGCGAGCCGGCGCTGATCGAGTCCGTCGTAGAGCGCCCGGGCGGTGCGTCGCCATCCCCAAGAACGGTTCGCCTCCGTGCCGAGCTGGTTGCGCATCGCTTCTCGGAATCGCCAAATTGCGTTTCGACCATACCGCTCCATCGCAGCACGCGCGGCACTTCGAACCGCGCTGCTCTGGTGACCGACGAACGAGATGATCACCTCCATCGCGTCCATCTCTCGGATCTCGCCGTAGGCGGTGATCACGTTCGCCAAGATCGTCTCGTCGAGTTCTTGAACCGCAAAGGCCGGGGTGGCGCGACCGAGGGCCCGCATCCGCGCACGCCCCCAATCTTTCATCGAACGACCTTCGTATCCCTTGGCAAGGATCATCCCGGGAAGCAGACGTTCTCGCATCCGGTGCGCGATACGGCGTGATTCCCACCGCCACGTTTGAGGGTCGAGCGCGAAGATATCGAGCATCATGCGCTGGGACTCAAGGTCTCCGATCGCCTCGAGCGAGCGCAGCACCAGCAGACGTTCGGCCATGCGCCGCGTGACGCGACCTCGGCGCTCGTTCAGCTCTCCGCGGATTCCGGGCGCAATATCGATCATATCGTCCGCGCGCCGACTTCCAAGCTGCCGACGGAAGCGATTGAGCGCTTCATAACCATCCTCGGTTGGAACCCGCTGCCTTCGCATCTCGCGCACCCGCTGTGCGATCGCCGGCAGCGCGCTTGAGGGCATCGAGCCGAGCGTTTGGATCGCGGCCTCTCGTGCCTCGCGACTCTCGCTTCCAAGCGCTTCTGCCGCAGAATGCAGATCCGGCAGCGTCAGCGCGCTCGTCGCATTTTCCGCCGGCTGCGCCAATGCGCGCGACGCGACTCCCCAATTGAGAGGAGCGCACCACAGAACCAACGCTACGGCGATTAACCGCGCGCGATTCTGAACTCTGTAAACTCGCCCGTGTAGCTCCGCCATCGTGTCTCGACCTCGTCGACGCGTGCCGTCGAGGGACCCGATTGCGCCCACGCAAGGAAATCCTTTACGCGGTCCTCTTCGCCCTCAACGACCATCTCCACGGTCCCGTCTCGGCGCTTCTTGACCCAGCCGCTCAGGCCGAGTTGATTCGCCTCACGCTGTGCGGTGGCGCTGAAATACACCCCTTGCACACGCCCGCGTACGACGATTTGAATGCGCTTTTGTCCCATGGATTCAGTTCTCGCTTGTGCCAGTTGGCGGAGGAAGTACGCAAATTTGTGACAAGCGGAGGCGATGTCAACGAACGATTGCGTAGGATTGGTGGTCGCGACGAAAAGCGGCGCGGTTCAGGCCCATGATTGCTGATTTTATTGAGAAATCACTTCGGCAGCCGTCATGCGGAAGAGGGCAATGATCCCAAAAGAACGCCGCGTTGAAGGAAATCGGCGAGCACGCCGCTGAGCCCATCGATGAGCTTGGTATCAATTCCTGAACCTCGAGCGGTCACGGTTCGTTGGACCGATTCGGTCAAGGATTCTGCGGGAGCGATGTGCCAGCGCCGCATCAGATCGTAGATAAACGGGCTAAGACTCATCGTGACCGCCTTGGACGTATCCGGGTCGCGGTAGAGACAGGCGAAGACACGTTCTTGTGGGTAGGCCTCATCGGCGCGCTTGATATGCACGGCGTGCGCGGCCGAAAAGAGCCGAACGCTCGGGGACATCACGACCGGGCGCTCGAAAGAAAGCGCTTCGGAGGGTTGTGCGTTTCGCTCATCGACCGTTCGGACGGTCCACGAAAGAAGCTCGTATTCCGCGAGCTCCGAAAGCCACGCGCGAGAATCCGCGAGAAGGTGCGGTTTCGCCCAAGCTCCAAACTGGACGGGTAGCTCCCGAAAAATCCGGGTGCGCGGCGGGTCTTCGGCCATCCACTGGGAGAACAGTGCTTTCCGTCTTTCTTCGGGAAGGCACCGCATCGTGCGCGGCATCGCAGAAACGCAAACCTTGGAGATCCGGCTTCGGACCATCCGGCGGTAGATTTTCCAGCGTTCGGGTGCGCCGAGGCGGGCAAAATCGGTTTCCGCGGGAGCTGCCGAAAAGCAGAGCGCGACGACGTGATCTTCATAAGCTTCGAGCGAGAGGTCGGCGGGGATCATGGACGCGCCTCCAGGTTTCGCGGCTGCGCGATCGCGCGATCGTAAACTTCTCGCAACCGAGAAAGCTCGGCGAGCAACGTATCGAGTTCTGGGATGTTGTTGTCTCGCTCGAGGAGCACTGCCCGCGGCCCGGAGCGGCGAAGCGTATACTCAAGGAGCTCAAAGACGGGATCGGGAACAGGCTCGCCATGCGTATCGATGCGCAGACCGTCCTCTCGAACTTCGTGTCCGGCGACATGCATCTGAACCACCGCGTCGAGGTCGATAAGGTTGATCCACTCGCGCGGATCGAAGCCAAAGTTCTGGCTATTCACATAGACATTGTTGACGTCGAGCATGATCTTCGCGCCGCGTTCGATGAGCGATTGGCAAAACCGCGCCTCGTCGAGGGGGTCGGCGGACATGGGCGCGTAGTAAGAAACATTTTCGAACGAGAGCGGTCTCCCGATTCGATCCTGCATCTCGAAAAAGCGCGCGGCGGCGACCTCGAGTGTCTCGGGGCGCGGGGGAAGCGGGAGGAGATCGTGAACGAAGGTGTCACCGGCGCCGCCGAAGCAGAGATGCTCCGAGTGCCAGGGCGTGTTGACCTCCTGAAGAAGCGCGGTCAGCGACGTGAGATATTCGCCATCGACCGGCTCCGTCTGACCAAAGCCGCAGGTCAGCCCGTGCGTTAGAACCGGCCAACGCTCCATCGCCGCATGCAAACGCCGGCGGAAAATACCGCCTCGGGAAACGTAGTTTTCCGGATGAATCTCCACGAAGTCGATGCCCTCGGGCGATCGCGCGATGAGCTCATCCGCCATCTTGGCTCGAAAGCCGAGGCCCACTCCGGTCAGTTTCTTCATCTTGGTCTATGGATTAGAGCACGCGCCGTATCGGCGCGCGAGGCACAAAAAAAGCCGCGACGCCAAGCGCCGCGGCTTTTCTTAGAGCCGATGGCTCAGCCGCAGGAGCCTTCGCCGCAGGAGCTCTCGCCCTCACCGGCTTCGTCTCCACCCGGGAGCGCGTCGCCCACGGCGTCCGCCGTGTCTTCGACGGACTCAGCTGCGTCGCCAACGGCCTGGCCGACGCCGCCCGCTGCTTCGCCCGC
>JAHDCI010000266.1 GCA_020629955.1 Myxococcota bacterium
GCTCGTCGATTCGCTCCCGCAGATACGAAGGAGTGGTAATAGCCCCCGCCGTCGATTTGGTACTGACCCGGTGCCGCGGAAAATTGAGCGCACTGAAGATGGCCGCTTTCAATCGTCAGCCAATTGCCAGCCTTCATGTCTCGGCGGTACAGCCAGGAGGGCCCAATCTTCCACGCGGCAATGGAGGTCGCGATGAGCAAGAGGAGCAACAGCCCAATCCCGGCGCCGAGATTGGTGAGTGCTGCGACGCCCACAGCGAGGCCTACACTGGCGATGGTCCCGATCAGAATAACGAGCACCACGACGAGAAGCGTCGATGTCTCTGGCTGGCGAATCGGGATGCGCATTCTAATCGACGCGCACCATGGAGACATCGCGGAGATCCTCCCCGGGCGTCAGGTTCAATACGAGGTAGTGCCGCTCGATCCCGTCAAGTCGCTCCTCGATCGCACCGCCCCCGCCGCTGATCCATGTGTAGGTCCCGCCGAGCGAGTAGGCGTAAAACGAGTGCACATGACCAAAGAAGATCCCATCGACGCGCGCTTCTGCGAGACGCGCGATGATGCTCGCGGCTTCATTGCGAGAGCGGAAAGCGCCGGAGCGCAGTCCGGAAGGATCGAAGAGCGGAACGTGGGTGAGGAAGATGTGGGTATTGTCGACATTCGCGTCGAGCCAGGGCTGGACTCGTTCATCCCATAGCGCTGGATGCACGGTGGCGTTGCTCGAGTCGACAAGGGAGTAGGTCACGCCCTTAAATTCGAAGAAGGTCGAGAAGGGCCCGAAGGTTTCGTGCCATTCGATCGGGCCCGGAACCTCGTGGTTTCCAACGGTTGAAAAGAAGGGAATCGGCAAGGCTTCGAGCTCGGACTGAAACCGATCGAGCTGTTCTTGCGTTCCATTGTTCACCAAATCACCGGTCGAGATCACAAAGCGCAGCGTTGGGTCTTCGGCCATCTGTACGAAAATGTCGTTTACGGTATCGATCGCGTTTTGCACGTCGCTGAGGACCGCAACCCGGTAGCTCTCTTCGGCGTTTGCGTCGGGCGCGGCCAGCCGAAGGAGAACATCGGTTCCTTCATCGATGCGCGCTGCTGCGCGCGTTTCGCTCGAGTAGCGAAGGGGAATCGCCACGCCATCCCGGGTGAGCTCTGCCTCTGGAAGAATGTTCTGGAAGTCGATCTCAATCGCAGAACTCCCGCTGAACTCGAACTCAAGAGTTGGGGCCGCGCCCCATACGCGCACCCGGCCGGTCTCGGTTTCGCGAACTGCCGCTCGACCCTCAACCTCGCGAAGTTCGAAGGCTGCGCCCGATGCTTGGCCGACCTCGAAGTCGAGCTGGTAGTGGTCTTCGGAGCTCAGAAAGCAGGAAGTGAACGAGAGCGCACAGAGAATCGTGATGAGGCGTTTCATGGAGTCGCTCCTTCCTCTGGGCGATCAGGTTGTGTTCGATAGAGAAGATTGAGCCCGAACGTAAGCGCGGAGCCGTAGTGGAGATGTCCTGCGAGACCGAAGCGACCGTTGCCGAAAAAGCCACGTCCCTCGAGACCGATATGACCGAAGTTCCCCGCGGCAACGCCGTCGAGCGCGAGTCCGCCTGCGAACCGGTCTCGGCGGTGGTTGTAGAAAGCGGAGACCTCGCCGCTCTCACCGATGTAGACGCCATATCGGACGACCGCGAGCAGCAGGCTGTTGAAATCGCTTAGACCACGGTCGACGTTCGGATAGGCAAAGCCCTGATAGCCGAGCCCGAGCTGACCTTCGACGAAACTGCCGCGCATATTTCGGCCGATGGTTTCGAGGTGGAGGCGTCCAATCGCGTTCACTTCGAGCACGAGCGAATGAAAGGAGTGTTCCCCGTAGCGATGAAACGTGAGCCCGCTTTGAATGTCGAAGGCGTTCCCTCGCCCCGGATTGCCGGCGAGGCGTTGGCGAATACCGAGGCTGAGACGCTGGTTATCGCCGCCGAGCGCGATATCTGCTTCCGCGTTCAGGCGCGTGGTCCCAAACCATGTCCGCGCACGAAGGTGCGCCGCGTGCAGGTCTCCGAGCCGGACATCGTGAACAAAGCGGTAACCGGCCGCGAGCTCCAGCGTCGAGCTTGGCGCTGGTCGCCCCGCGTTGGCGCCGGCTGTTAATGCCCCGTAGACGTCTGCCAGGTAGGTGAAGAGGGTGCCACCGATTCCGAAGATCGCGAGGCCCGCAAAGATCGGAATGGTCTTTCGGGATGCGCCCGTCATCACGAGTCCGCCGCCGCCCAAAAAGAGCGAACCCAGGCTTACGACACGAGCGCCGATCAGCCTGCGCCCGGCGGCGGGGTCACAGAGCGTGTACTGGCCGGCGCCGCTCACGAACGCGCCGACGGTCAGTGCGACGATCGGGGCCAGGGCGCGACGCGTCGGAGAGCAAACCGGCGGCAGTGGATCGAGCTGCAGATGAGGCACCTCCAGCGTCACCTCCTCAAACGAGCTTTCCGCGACGTGTTCCGAGGTCAGGACCGCATGCTGCGCTTCCGCTTGTCGAGGGCTCCCGAGGTTCTCGGCGAGAGACGTTGCATCGGATGCGTTTTCGGCAGGGAGCCCGTCGGGGTCGGCGAGGGATGCTGGCTCGCTTTCCAAGGGTGGGGTGACGGGTTGCGGCTCCGCCGTCGATTCACTCCGAGGCTCTGTCGGATCTTCCGCTGGCGTTTCTGCGTTCTGTTCGGGCCCTAAGCCCTCGTCCTCAGGAGAGTCCGGGATCTCCGGCTCGACAGATTCTGGGGGTGGCGACTGAGCCAAAGCGCTCCCTGCGAAGAGAACGCTCAATAATAGGAACACGTGTGCGGAACGCAGCATCTTGCGGTTTTGCGACGTTCCTCGGAGAAAGGCAATCCTGCGATGTCCCGCGTTCGCGCGGCGACCGTCTCTCGAGCTTATTCGCTCTCTTCATTCGAAGGGGCGACTGCCGTGGTCTGAAGCTCACGCGCTCGCTGTTTTGCGAGCTTCTTTTGGTAGCCCGACTGCAACACGTCAACGATGACAAGAACCGCCACCGAGAAGTAGAACGTCGCCTTGCTCATCGCCTCCACCGCGAAACCGAAGAGCTTCAAATGAGCGGAGTGTCCGCCTTCACCCAGCAGCACGACGGCGACGATGAGGAGAATGAAAAGACCGAGAATTTCGTATTTCTTGTTCTTCTCAAGGAAGGCCGCGACCCGGTCTGCGAGGAGAATCATGCCGAGTCCGGAAATCACGACGGCCGCCTCAAGCACTAGTGTGACGTGGGTGATCGCGATCGCCGAGAGGATCGAGTCGAACGAAAAGATCAGGTTCATGAAGACGATCATCGTGATCGCCTTGGTCGCCGTGTGTTTGGTCTTCTTCGACTCCGCTTCGACCTCGTCTTCGAGTGCGTCGAGCGCGAGCAAATGGTGGATTTCCTTCACCGCCGTGTACATCAGGAACGCACCGCCGACGAGGAAGATAATGGTCGCAACGGTGAAGTCACCTTCGAGGATCCCTTCCATATGCACGGAACCGAAGGGTTCCTGGAAGGCCTCGATGAGGTGCAGGACGAGGTAGAGCAGGATGACGCGCAAGACCAGCGCGATGCCGATGCCCCACCTTCGCACGCTTTTCTGCGACTCCTTCGGCGCACGCGCCGATTCGATGGAGATGTATAGGAGATTGTCGAAGCCGAGAACCGCCTGAAGAAAGATCAGGACAGCGAGGTCGCCAAGATTTCCGAGCGTAAAGAGTTCACCCATAGCCGGGCGAATCTGGCACCCCGGTGGCCAAGTCGCAATCCGTCAGTCTCGGGCCGTCATCGAAATCCGTATGGGCGCGAGTGGGGCTTCATCGGTGAGACGCACGCGGGGAGGTTCTCGTTGAACTCCCAGCTCTTCGAGCATCGCACGGGGAAAGGGAAAGTTTCGGCTGCTGGCGTAGCGAGCACCGATCTCGGTGATGATTCCTGCTTCGCCGCCGTCGAGTGCACGAAAGACGCTTTCGCTCGATCGTGCCTGATCGCGAGCGGAGACGCGCCAGCCATTTTCGCGAACCCGCTCAAGCAAAGAGGAGCCTTGGCGCCGAAGGGCAATGTCCATTTCCAAGAAGGCCGCGGTTCCTTGCCAGTAGATGCGCGAGACGTTTCCGAAACGCTCGGAACTCGCGGCGAGGGTTTCGCTGCGGCGGCGTACCTCACCGCGCTCGAATCCCTCCACCAAATGGATCCAGGCTTCCTGTTCGGAGATTCGGCCGGCGCGCGCGCGCAAGATCTCTTGCATGTAGGTCGCAAAGCCCTCTGCGGCCCAGCGATCCTGGCGCGTCATGCCCGGGATCAGAAGATGGGATAGTTCGTGGGTGATGACCCAATCGTCCTCGAGGACACTCATCGGGCTTCGCGGGGAGAGAAAAAACACGACGGAAGCCCCGCCGCCCCGGCGTACCAGTCCAAAGCGGACGCCACTGCTTGGCCCGCCGCCCGAGGGAAAGAGCAAGATCACGAGCCTCTCGACGGGAAAGTCGCCAACTGGGGCCGCGACATCTGCGATTCGCTGCGTGAGCCATCGTTCAAGCTCATCGTCCGGCACAGCAAGTTCCCCGGCGCGTGTCCACGTAAGGGCCGTGCCCGCCACCTCGAGCTGCCTCACTGGCATTGTTTCGGAGACGAGGCCAAAGGTCGTAAGTCGGCGAAGCCCATCTGGCCCGGCCTGAAGCTCATCGTTTTCCTCTGGCCATGGGCTCACCAATCGCCAGCCCTCGCTGACGCGGCTTCGGACTCGAATCTCCGTGTTATTGGGAATTCGGTTCGGGCGAAGAAAGAGCGCAGCTTGCGATAGAGCGAGGGCGTGCTCGCCAACCAGCACATCATCGATGCCGCCGAAGAACCTGCGCGTGCTGGTGCGCAGTTGAACTTCGTATTGCGCGCATCCTTCGCCATCGGGTTCGAGCATGGGTGCTGAGAATCGAAATTGGCAGCGACGGTTTAGAGTCTCGAAACGTTGCGGCCGAAAGCCCTCGGCGCAGACGCGTCCGAGCAGCCGGTCGGGGGAGATCTCGAGGTCGTAGCGAAGGCGCGGCGATCCGCTCGCGCGAAGCCCTTGGGCGCGTTGAGTTGAACTAGGTTCACTTCCGATCTGCGTTCGCGAAGAGCGTGTGACTCCGCACGCACCGCCCATCAGCAGACATAACCCGAGCGAAATCCATCCGAGAAAGCGCGGTACGGGTGAGGTCGATTTGGTGAATAGATAAAGAAGAACCGGCACTTGCGCTCATAAATGGACTCTTTGGGCAGACTTTTGTCCGAAGAGACTTCCGCTTTCTGCGTAACAAATCTTTGGGGCCTTCGTAAAACGAACACCGGGCCGAAGTGCGAAACACTTGAATCATTCCTCGGCCTAAACTACAACCCCGTCACCAAATCGGA
>JAHDCI010000267.1:0-2166 GCA_020629955.1 Myxococcota bacterium
CACCTCGACGAACTCGGAGCCGGCGGCAGCGATCAACGCTTCACCAGAGCCGACGAGACCGGCGGGAACAAAGGTGAGTGAGTTCGCGAAGAAGTCTTCACCGAGGCTCGTGACCTCGCTAACGCTTGCGTCGTCAGGATCGATTCGCCAAATGCTGCCATCCGCGACGCCGTAGAGTTCTTCTGCGCTGTTTACCGCGAGGTCGAACATATTGTCGATCGAGCGCCCTGTACGCGGATTGTTAAACATGCCGATTTCGCGAACGACGTTGGTCACGGGCGAGAACTCGTAGAGCGTATCGCCAGAACAAGCCCAAATGATCAAGTCCGCGCGTACTTGGGGCGCGTCTGGTGCGTTCGTATCCGGCAGGGCGTCCACGGCAGAGTCGGTTCCACTATCAAGCGAGCCCGCGTCGCCCCCTCCGCCGTCTCGGGCAGGGCGACGTTCGTCGGAGCAGCCGAGGGTGAGAAGAATGGAAAGCGCGAGGAAGAGAAAACGTGTCATGTCTGGAGCTGGCAAGAATGAAGCGCGCTCAGCGTAGCAGTTTGCAGCGAAAGGAACATATCGCTCTTTCTCTTTCACAAAGGTCCTCCGGGCCATGCAGGGAAGGCCTCCGTTCATGAGCCCGGATGTTGCCTTGTTCCCGCCGGCATCCGTGGTTAGAACCTCCCGCATGACGGTACGTGTTCGATTCGCTCCTTCTCCTACGGGAATGCTGCACATTGGCGGCGTTCGCACCGCCCTCTATGCTTGGCTCTGGGCTCGCAAAAACCAGGGGCAGTTTATTCTCCGTATCGAAGATACGGATGCGGAGCGCAGCACCGAAGAGAGCGTAAACGTGATCCTCGATTCGATGCGCTGGCTTGGTCTCGATTGGGACGAGGGACCCGAGGTTGGTGGTGATCGCGGACCCTACTTTCAGACGAAGCGGCTGAGCTTGTACCAGGAGTATGCCGAGAAGCTCATCAACGAGGGCAAAGCCTATCGGTGTTACGCGACGCGCGAGGAGATCGCGACCGCGCGCGAAGCCTACGAGAAAGAGACAGGCAAGCGTGGTTTCCGCTTCCGAAGCCCGTGGCGCGACCGCACCGATGGCGATCCTTCGCAGCCTCACGTCGTTCGCTTGAAGGTCAGCCTTGAGGGCGAGACCGGCTGGAAAGATGTTGTCTACGGGGACGTCAGCTACCCGAACTCCGAGCAGCAGGATTTTGTCCTGATTCGTCAAAACGGGCTCCCGCTCTACAACTTCGGCTGCTTTGTCGACGACGCTTCGATGGGCGTAACGCTGGTCATCCGCGGCGATGATCACCTCATCAATACGCCGCCTCAGCTCATGCTCTACGCTGCGGCGGGCATCGAACCTCCGAAGTTTGCGCACCTCCCGATGGTGCTCGGACCGGATGGAAAGAAGCTCAGTAAGCGGCATGCGGCGGTGAGTGTGCTCGAGTATCGAGACCTTGGATACACGCCGGATGGTCTTCTCAACTACCTGGCCCGCCTCGGCTGGAGCCACGGCGATGAGGAGCTCTTCACGCGCGAGCAGCTCATCGAGAAGTTCGATTGGGATGGCGTCGGCAAGGCGGCGAGCAAATACGACACAAAGAAGCTCGAGCACGTTCAGAGCCACCACCTCCGGGAGCTCTCGAACGAGACGCTCGCGCAAAAAGTCACGCCGCATCTTCGCGCGCGAGGCCTCGAGGTGAGCTCGACGGACCCGCGTCTTCCGCTCGCGATCGAGCCGGTTAAGCTTCGCGCGACGACCTTTATCGACCTCGCGGATGGGCTCGACTATTTCTTCCGCGAGGTACCCGAGCAGGATGAGAAAGCCGTCCGAAAGTTCCTCAAGCAGGACTCCGTTCCGGTCCTGGAGAAGTGGATCGACATCATCGAAAGTGCCGAAGGGGAGAGCTTCACGCCCGACGCCATGAAGGCGGAGCTCGTTCGCTGGATGGAGGCGCAGGAGCTCAAAATGAAGCATGTGATGCCGCCGGCTCGCGTCGCGCTCACGGGCCGATCCAAGAGCCCTGGCGTTTTCGATATTGCGATCGTGCTTGGTAAGCAGCGCAGCCTCGAGCGCCTTCGCAAGGGGATTGAGCAGGCCAAAGCGGCCGAGGCGTAGCCGGTGGGAAAACTCGCCGAGCTTCATCCGCGCCGCTTCTTTCTCGA
>JAHDCI010000267.1:2266-5388 GCA_020629955.1 Myxococcota bacterium
AGGCGTAGCCGGTGGGAAAACTCGCCGAGCTTCATCCGCGCCGCTTCTTTCTCGAGGCGTGGCGCGAGATCGACAAGCGGCGGGAACCGGTGGGCGATGAAAGCCCTTACGACTATTCGCCGTTGATCACCTTTCTCTTCGGCGCGCTATTCCTGACATTGATGGAGTACTTTGGCGGCAGCCGGCAGTACGTCGACATCACCCGGTGGATCGCCGAACAAGAACGCGATGGGTTTTGGACCGGTTCGTTCTTCACCGAGCATGTTGCAGGCCAGTGGTATCGCCTTGCTGGCCATTGCTACTGGGCCTTCTGGCGTTTCCTCGGCTTTATGTTCTTTCCAATCTTGGTCTTGCGCTTTGTTCAAAAGCAGCGAGTACGAGATCAATACCTGTCCACGGATGGTTTCTTTGAGCACCTATGGATCTATCTTGGTGCGTTTGCTGTCGTTCTGGTCGCGGTCATATGCGTGAGCTACACCGAAGGCTTTTCAACGTACTACCCGTTCTATCGGGCGACTCTTCGAAATGCGGCCGGCTGTAGCCGTAGCTGGGCCGACTTCCTCATTTGGGAGAGCTTCTATCTACTCCAGTTCCTCTCCCTCGAGTTCTTCTTCCGCGGCTGGTGGCTGAAGTCTTCGGAACGCTCTCTCGGCAGCCACGCCATTTTCGTCATGATCGTTCCCTACGTGATGATTCACTTCGGCAAAGAGTTCGCGGAAACCTTGGGCGCGATCCTGGCCGGCGTCGCTCTTGGAACTTTGGCCATGCGCACGAAAAGCATTTGGGGCGGTTTCCTGGTGCATAGCCTGGTGGCCGTGAGCATGGATGTCGCGGCGCTTCTGCAAACAAATGGATTGCCTGAGACGTTCTGGCCGCCGGGACCCTGATGGACACACATCGTCCCGTCCGAGGCAATCCATTCGCCGCGATACTTGTGTTGCTCATCACGAGCATGGCGTTCGGGTGTTATCGTTCTCACGAGCGAGGCGATTCCGCTCCGGACGCAACTCTCGATGGAGATGTTGCGGACGCTCAGGTCGACGCTCCTTTCGACGCGCGACTGGACGCGTCTGACAGCGCCTCCCCCCGTAGTCCGCATCCTTGTGTCGAGAGCGCGCTGCCCGTCGTCGACCTGCCGGCGAACCTTGGCCTGGGCCGCACTCGCGTCGTGAGCGTGGGTGATGCGTATGGCGTAAGCTTCAGCGACCTCGAAGAAACCCGCGGCGCCGTGATTCTGACGCACGACGGGCGGAGGATTCTTTTGGACGAACGCCGTGTTGAAATCGTCGGCTGGGAGCGAGGTTTCCTGCTGATCGACTCATACGGCGATCGCGTCCGCCGGTTTTCGATAGAGGGTGAGCAGCTTGGAGAGCCTTTGGTGCTTCCGCATTTGATTCGACCGAACCAACCTTTCGAGGTCGTTGGAGGCGAACTTATTGTCAACGGTCATCTCCGAACGGGAAACGACCCGCTGACCACCCTGATCGATGTTGAGGCGTGGACATTCCGCCGGCTTCAGCCGTTCGAGTGGTTTACGTGGGCATCGAGCGAACGCGCGCTTGCATTGAACCGTGATTTTGAGGGGATGAGCGCCACCCTGACTGGCTTTTCCCGGTCGGGAAGCGGGGGCTACGCACCACTCTTTGAACAAGAGGCCTTTCTGGGCGTCGACGCCATCCAATATGATTCCTACCAGTCGAATTGGATTGTCTCCGGTAACGACGAAATTGCGGGCGGATATGGCCCTCGGTTTTTGAGGCTCTCGGAGTCTGGTGAAATTCTTGAGGACCAGGTGACGCCAACCGACTACCCGAATGGTGTCCACACGGCGATCGCCGCCGGGGCTGGCACAAGCGCGATGGCGACCCGTCCGGTTTACGCCGGAGTCGATAGTCAAGATCGGCTTCATGTGCGCATTTCGTCGGGCGTCGACTACGGCTACATCGGCTCCCCTTCGTCTTTCCGCCCAGCCATCGCCTGGAGCTCTGCGGATAGCGCGTTCGCGGTTGTGACGACGTTTCTCCGCGATTCGGGCGAAGGTTATCTCGGCCTTCGATGCGGCCTTCGCTAGTCTGCAGAGAGCTTCCGAGACGACTCTTTCTTACACCCGAAAACAAAAACTCCCCTCCGGCGGACCGACGAGGAGAGTTTCGTCAAAGCATTCCGTCTACCGCATCTGCAGGCTGCGGAGATACGAAACGAGTTGCCAACGTTCCATCTCGCTCAGCTCGTCTTTGAACGCGGGCATATCGGAGTCGAAGGGGGAAAACGCTCCGCCCTCCGAGATGCGGTAGTACAGGTAGTCGTCGCCCGAATCGAGTAGGTGACTATCTGTTAGATCGGACGCCGGGGGGCTGAGCGCCTCCCCGAAACCAGAGTCACCGTCAGCAGCGACTCCGTGACACCGAGTGCAATTCTCATCAAACACGAATCCTCCGTCCCCTGGTGCATTCGAATCACCGGCGAGGGGATTGGTTAGGCCAGCATACGGCGCGGGCACCTCCACGGAGTGTGAATGTTCGGAGCACCCAAAGGCCACGAATATGAACCCCATGGAGATGAGCCGAATCACACTTCGAGGATCGCCTTCTCTTTGTTTTCAACAAGGGCGTCCACCTGTGCGGTGCCGCCCTTGACGATATCTTCCATTTCCTTCTTGGCGCGCTCGATCGCGTCCTCGCCTTCGGATTTCTCGAGTTCGTCGAGCATATCTTTCGTATCGTGGCGAGCCTTGCGGATGGCGACCTTGCAGTCTTCACCTTTCGCGCGCGCGACCTTCGTCAGCTCCTTACGGCGTTCTTCCGTAAGTGGGGGAAGGGGGAGGCGAACGACTTCGCCGTCGTTCGAGGGGTTTAAGCCGAGGTGGCCCTGATTGATCGCGCGTTCGATCGCGGAGATCTGATTGCGTTCGAAGGGCTTCAGCACGATCAGCCGAGGCTCGGGAACCGAGATCGCTGCGACCTGCTTCAGCGGGGTAGGAGTTCCGTAGTAGTCGACTCGGATGGAGTCGAGGATATCCGGGTTCGCCCGTCCGGTGCGGATACGCGCGAGGTCGCGTTTGAGCGCCTCGTGAGCTTTGCCGATGGAGGTCTTAAGGTCGTTGAGACTGTCCTGAATCATAG